>NZ_CAXBMP010000062.1:0-2520 GCF_963976965.1 uncultured Alteromonas sp. | reverse complement strand
AGAAAAAGTGATCGGATAAAACCGAAACGACCGACCGGATTCACCGAAATACGCATCTCTCCCTGCATTAATGCAAGAAACTGTAAGAAGCTTTAGCAAAGCCTATTGTTGCCCTCCTGAATTTGCTTTTGCTCCGCTTTTGACAATGATTGGTTCTGTCATAGGTCATAAAATTCACGTAAAACCTGAGAAAAATAGTGATTTAGTTATAGCGCCAAATTTTTGGGCTATATCAATAGGAGACTCGGGAGCAGGAAAGTCACCTGTGCATTTGCGAATGAGGGAGTTTTTTTGCCCACTGAATGATAAGGCCCTGTCAGACTACGAAGATGCTATAGAACGGTATGAAGCGCTGAAAAAAATAAGAAAAGAGCGTGAGAAGACTGTTTCAAAGCATATCAGACAGCGCATTACCGCTATCGATAAAACCTTAGACCCTATAGAAAAAAGAAAGATGGAGGAATTACTAGCATCTGAAGTAACTGAAAACTCAAGACAGCCTCAAAAGCCGACGTTAGTACGTTATACAACCAACAAGGCAACGTATGCCGCCTTGCAACACATACTAGGCGAAAACCATAATGGGATTTTGATGGACCTTGAGGAGCTAAAACTATTTATTTATCAGCTTCGAGGCTCCAAGGGGTTTGAATATCGTTCATTCCTACTGGAGTGTAATTCGGGGTTTGGTCAGCATGATATTGATAGGCTAAACACGGGCACTACGTATGCCAGTAACATGCTCTTGTCGATTTTTGCAACCACCCAACCATCTGTTATTTATCCGCATATTCGAAATACCTTAAAGGGAAGTGAGGAAAATGATGGACTGTGGCAGCGCTTTAACATTCTTCTTCATCCGAAAACTACTGACAACGTTTCATCTGCTTCCGGAGAAGTGGAAGTATCATTAATTTCGAAAGTACAGAGTCTCTTTAGTTCAATTAATCGATGTGATTTCGGCTTCCAGCCAAATCTTGGCTTGAAAGAACGCAGCGTTTGCTTGTCAGACCGAGCATTGGGTGTTTATAAACAGTGGTACCGCGAGATTACTTCCTTCAAGAGTAACAAAGACGTACATAATGTGTATCAAAACTACCTATTAAAATATAGAACGCTAGTGCCTAAACTTGCACTGCTTTTTGAAGTGGTTGAAAGTTTTGACGATGCGAAACAAGTTGTCGGCCCTATAAAAAGCGTTTCCGAAACCTCAGCTAAAAAAGCCGTCAGAATTGCAAAATTCTTGGAATCTCATGCTCGCCACGTTTTCGATGTTAGAACAAATGTTGATACTGCTAATGCGATACTGATTTTAAAACGAATAGATCGACTCCCGTCCAAGTTCTCGGCTCGTGACATAGCGCAAAAGAATTGGAGCGGGCTAAACACAAACACCGATGAAGTGAACCGAGCCATTATGGTTTTAGAGTCTGCATTAGTGGTTAGAAAGGCTACAAATTGCAGACAGAAACCTTTGTGGGAAGTGAATCCTTATATCACTGAAGCTGGTGCCCAATGATATAAACCTTAGTAATTGTTTGAGGTGCATTTTTAGTTCAACAAAATGCACACTCAACACCTTCATTTTTAGTTGTTAATGTCTGTAATACCACTGTAACTATCTATTAATACACACTATTAATATACGGTATAGGCAGACACTTCTACGTATTAAAAGAGTGTTTTTATGGCAGATCGCAAAAATACACAGTCATGGATTCGTAGCACTTTTGATAAGTCTCGCTATGAACTTATTAACGACAAACACAATTCGCAGCTGTTGGCACTGCTTGATTTGGCTAATACCGAACCAGGTTTTAAGCAAATTAATAACGTTACAGCAAAGCTTCAAGACAAAGCATTATGCCGATACCAGGCCAAGTTACTGAGAATATATTGTAATGAACCGCAGCGATATTTGAGATTAGATTGCGACCAAATCACACTGACAGTGAGGTGTTCAATAAAGGATATCGATTCACTACTCAAACCTATTGGTGCAAAAAATAGGCCTCGCATTTATAAAGTAGGGACAGCGGCAAAGCCAGCAGACTTCACAGTTTTTCCTACCTCGACCTACGAACTCAATGGTGGAGGTTCTGGGCTTATTTACGGCAAACCATTTTATTCACACGGATTCGAACTTCGGTTCAACGGTGATAGTTATAAGTCCCTGTTCTTATATTTAGAAGGGAACGAAAAAGAGTCCGGTAAGTATTCTCTACGATTATCGTTTAATCCAAATAAGCTAACACGGGATGAAATAAAGCAGGCGCTAATTCATGTTCAAAAACGGATTGGTGGTGAATACCGGTATATGCAATTGTTCAGTAAGGCCAAAGTGACAAGAATCGACTTCGGCATTTTATTACCTGGTGTTTCATCAGCGTTTGTACAAGCGTTCAGAGACAACGCAAAATCTATAAAGTCACATTGTATACCGTTCAATGGACAACAAGTTGTAGATGACGTGGTCAACCAAAATCACACAACCCAGTTAAGCCGCTTTTTGTAAGTTAG
>NZ_CAXBMP010000061.1:0-2538 GCF_963976965.1 uncultured Alteromonas sp. | reverse complement strand
CCTAAGCCAAATAAACCACCCGCTATCAACGCGACAATAACGCTGAAACATAGCAATGACTGGGCAAAGCTGGGGCTACGCATAGAGTGAGGCGAAGTTAAAGGCAAGTTGGCGCACTTAAAAATGAAGTCGTGAGAAGGAGTATAACTACTTTGAAAAGTCTTGTGACTAAGAAAAATCAATACATTAGAAAGAAATGGCGCACCCGACAGGATTCGAACCTGTGACCTTCGCCTCGGAAGGAGGCCTCGTCGAAAAGGGCTTAATCGGTCTACCCCGGCGGAAAGCGTCTACACAGCGTGTATAAAGGGATTGAGAGTTTCATGAGCACTAGCCGATTTACATCGATTAACACCATTGGTCACGGTTACGTCACGGGAAATGCTTTAAAATAAATAACACCCTGCAAGGTATAATTTGACACTTATACCGTAAAGGGTATATTGAACTTAATATACCTTTTAGGGGTTACGTTTAAAGTTATACCTTAAAGGGATTAATAGTGGAGAGGCATAATGAAGCTTAATAACTCAAAAGAACTGGCTGATTATATAAAGCTACATCGAAATACGCTAAACCGTACGCAAACCGATGTGGCACAGCATGTTGGTTTAAAGCAAAAAACCATCTCGGCTATTGAAAATTCTGCCGGTACCTCCCGTATTGATACCCTCTTTAAAATTGCGCATGAACTCGGTCTCTCTATTGAACTCAAGCCAAAGCAAGAAAATGAAAGCGGCCAAAAGACTGATAGTGGCTGGGATCAGGAGTGGTAATATGGAGCTGATGGTAAGCCTTAACGGGGTCAAAGTAGGTACACTGTTAAAAGATAAGAGCGGTGGGCTCCATTTTTCTTATACTGAACGTTGGATGAAGCGCGCAGGCGCACGCCCTATTTCTTTGTCGCTGCCTATTACAAAGCAAAAATACGCTGGCGACGTAGATAGAGTTCGTGAGCCGAATTTGTAACGTTAATAGGTGGTGTATTCTGTAAGCGCGATGAGTCCCCCATACACCCGCTCTATAAAGGGAAAGCGGACACAAAAACCGGAGAACTTAAACAAGCCTAATTTTATGAGATTATCTAGATTTCGTTGCGAAGCGTAAAGCTAGGGAAAAACTGATTAGTCGAATTCATTAGTTGTGTATTAAAAAACCGTGGAACTAGAGCCGCATCGCGGCTCAGATGCTTTTACTTGGAGTTCTGTAAATAAATGTACTAGATGCTACTTAGTGGCATTAGAACTGATCACCCATCGTATTTTCACGTATTAGTAATAGTTATTTTATTGACAATATACCCAATGTAAACGAATCTAGATAAAGAGAAATCGTATGTAGTTGACGGAAATGCTGCATATGTGTACAATTCTGCGCCCCTCGTATGGGAATCCAAGGAGAATAAAATGGCTACCTTATTATATGCCTTAGCTTTGGCTATTTGTGCATACTTAGTGTACTCAGTGGCTATAATTCGTCTTCAGAGTAAAATGAAACGAAGAGAAGATGAATTAAGAAAAGTTGGTGTGACGCCATCAGGCTCAGGTTTATGTCATGGGATGAAGTTAAACCATAATAAATCCGGCGTAATCAAAGACCAAAAAAAATCATCGGCATGGTATAGTCGTCTGGCCTAACAGAAAATTATTTTTTAAGAAGTCCTGCCTATGGCAGGATTTTTTTGTTTATATGGAAGTAAAAAGTGAAGGAAAATAAAGATTATCGTTACGTCGGTTGGATACCATGCGTAAATGGTCATCTAGACTTTGGTTTAACAAAAGTCGGAATTAAAGGAGGTTTTACAACTCCTGAACACAAAGACCTTTCTGTCATTGACGAAAATTTATCAGCCAATGGCTCTCACGCTGACTCACATGTTCGAAGAATAATACTTCAATCTTGGGTGGATTGGCGAGATACAAAGCTAGATAACGAAAACAATACAATTGGACAATTTAGGCTTTTTACTTGTGGCGAAGTAAATGAATCTCCGGATATGGATGAACGCGCTTTACACGCTACAATACTCATTTATCCGTTAGATGCAGAGCCTGACGACTTAAACGAAAAACGGGAGATGCCTCTCCATAATTTAACTCACAACATCTGCAAAGATAACATTGATGAGCAATATACTAAGCTCAAAGCTCTTCTAAAAGAGGGAGAGCATATCAGTGGCCTGAAAGAGGACTGTTTGAAGGCAGTACTTGATATAAAAATAGAACCTAACGGACTAATTTTCCTTGATTATGAGAACTCAAGCTCTGCACTTGATGCAGATAGTAAGTATGTAATAGCTCGTCAAGTCTATTACTACATCAAGTATTCTACCCACAGTCATAAACATCACATTGATGAACAAGACTCTTTAACGACTATTACTACAAATGATTCAGAAGCACCATTAAGATTACTAACCCAACTCAAACGCGAGCTCACAACATTAAGCCGAATCGCAAAGTTTGACAATTCCACACATCCAACAAATAACTCACTTGGGATTATTGCTTATAGCAAATCATTAGTAATAGCCTGTCG
>NZ_CAXBMP010000060.1:0-3023 GCF_963976965.1 uncultured Alteromonas sp. | reverse complement strand
GTGAGCCGAGGTCATAATCGCCGCCCATATGGCCGGTATTTCAGACCTTCCTTAGAGGGTGAATAAGAGGAAATTACACTGCCCTAAGGAATGGGGCAATTGGGGATGCGGTAAGAAATCCTAACAGCATCAAAAATGCCAAACTTGCAAAAGTCCCAATACGGGACTATCATCTGTTTATGAGAATTATCGCACTATCAACCTTAAAAAAATTTTGGGAAGACAGCCCAGAATACATTGACGCGAAAGAGCCAACTTTAGCGTGGTATAGGCATGCATTAAACGCTGATTGGGGATCACCGGCGGATGTGAAACAGGGCTTTAGAAATGCCAGCATCCTCAAAGATGGGCGTGTCGTGTTTAACATTGCCGGTAATAAATACCGGTTAGTCGTTTGGATCAATTATGCCTACAAGGTGGTTTACATACGGTTTATCGGCAGCCATGCACAATACGATAAAATTGATGTGCAAACGATTTAAAGCCAAAAGGTAGTAACAAGAGGTAAATATAATGGACATCAGACCTATTAAAACAGATGCCGACTACCGCGCGGCATTAAACGACATCGAAAACCTAATGATGGCGGAGCCTGATACCGTCGAAGGCGAAAAGCTGGACATTTTGGTTACGTTAGTCGAGGCCTACGAAGCAAAGCATTTTCCAATGGATTTGCCAGACCCTGTTGAGGCAATAAAGTTTGAGATGGAGCGCAAAGGCTTAACGGTTAAAGATCTTGAACCCATGATAGGTAAAAGCAATCGTGTTTATGAAATCCTAAACCATAAGCGATCACTCACGCTAAAAATGATTTGGAAACTTCATGAAGGGCTAGGTATTCCAGCAGAGTCGCTGATCAAGCCGCCGCAAGTTCGCGCTTCATAGCGCTGCGCATAAAAATTATGTTGTCATGAATGACGCTCACTACCCAAACATTTCGGCTATTGATAACAGGCTAGCTGAGCTTGAAAACGAAAAGCAACAGCTTCTCGCATTAAGAGAGGCTCTACGTAGCGCTCAAAACGAGCGTTCGGTACAGGTATTCACGCCAGAACAAAAAGTCGCCCTATTCAGACAACGATTTCGTGGGCGAGAGGATATCTTCGCCAATCGTTGGCAAAACCAACAGGGCCGCAGTGGCTATTCCGTAGCCTGTGATAATGAATGGGTAAACGGGGTATGCAACAAACCCCGAATTAAATGCCAAGACTGTTCACACCGAAAGTTTAGCAAGTTAAGCGAGCACATTATTTATAGGCACCTTGCCGGTCAACAAGTGGTGGGGCTGTATCCCTTACTGAGAGATAATTCGTGCTATTTGTTAGCCGCCGATTTTGACAAAGGCTGTTGGCAAGAAGAAGTCAAAGCAATGTCTAAAGCGTGCCAAGCGTTTGATATTCCCCACGCGATAGAAATCTCGCGTTCTGGCAACGGGGCGCACTTATGGATCTTCTTCGAAACCAACATCCCAGCTAACCAAGCTCGGGCACTTGGTTTCGCTTTGCTTGATAAAGCCATGGAAATATTTCCAAACCTATCGTTTGACTCCTATGACAGGCTCTTTCCTAACCAAGATGTCCTTCCTGAGGGCGGGTTTGGCAATCTCATTGCGTTACCACTTCAAAAGGAGGCTCGCCTTTCAGGCCGTAGTTGCTTTGTTGACAGTGACCTGAATGCGATTGACGATCAATGGCGGTATCTTGCAGATCTTAAAACGCTCACGCAATCGAGTATTGATCAACTCATAACAACCATTACACCCGATACCCTATTACTGTCCGAACAAGGGCTAACAGATAACCGCCCACCTTGGGAAATCACAGCCAAAGCCGCACCAATAAAATTAGAGTCTTTGCCGAAAAACGTGACTATTACCTTGGCCAACCATATCTACTTTTTGATGAGCGAGTTACCTGGACCACTACTGGCAGGACTAAAGCGATTAGCTAGTTTTTCTAATCCTGTGTTTTTTAAAACACAAGCTTTGCGCTTTTCAACCCATGGCATTCCGAGGTTTATTTCCTGTGCTCGTATTGAAAACGGTTATCTAGCACTACCGCGAGGCTGTCTCGATGACGCGATTGCTTTGCTACAAGAGCACAGTATTTCGCCACTGTTTGACGATAAGCGTGAAACCGGCAAACCATTATTAAAACTTACCCCCGAGTTCACTTTGCGAAAAAACCAGCGAGACGCAGTGGCCGCAATAACCAAACATGACTTCGGTATTTTGCATGCGCCGACCGCATTTGGAAAAACGGTTACAGCCATTGGTATGATCGTAAAACGCAAAGTAAATACCCTAATACTGGTTCATAGCCGGCAACTGCTCGAACAATGGCAAGAGCGATTACGCACGTTCCTACCCGAAGTAATCATTGGCAGTATAGGCGGGGGTAAAAGAAAGCCGAGTGGCATTATCGACATTGCCACCTACCAAAGCTTGGTTAATAAAAAAGACAACTCCATCACGCCTCTCATTCAAGACTACGGCCACATTATTGTTGATGAATGCCACCATCTGTCTGCGCCAAGGTTTGAAATGGTACTCAACGAGGTAAGAGCAAAATATGTATTGGGCCTAACAGCAACACCAGAGCGACAAGATGGCCATCAAAAGATCATTTTTATGGCGGCAGGGCCAATTCGCTACAAAGTGAAACAAAGCCCTGATGAGCAATTTACTCAAACCGTGATGATTCATCAGCTCTACGATATACCGCCAGCTGCGCTAATAAAAACAGATGAGCGCCCAAAAATAAGCGATGCCTACCGCTGGCTCGTCGATAACCAACAGCGCACGTCAAAAATCGTCTCAGACGCCTCTCAGTGTGTTCAAAATGGCGGACATCCGTTAGTCCTTACAGAGCGTAGAGAGCACGCAGAGTACATACACTCACGACTTACCGAGATGGGTATAAGCACTGTCGTACTTAAAGGCGCCATGAAAGCTGCGGAACGCAAGAACGCTGCGTATTCCGGCGAACGTGACCGGTCATTCCGGTGATCGTGACCGATTTGCA
>NZ_CAXBMP010000059.1:0-5039 GCF_963976965.1 uncultured Alteromonas sp. | reverse complement strand
TAGCAGTGCTGCCTTTTAGAGATAGAGCGCTAAAAGGTTAGACACCCACCCAAACCATCCTCTTGTTCAGTATATTCAACAAGAGAAATACCTCAGTATCTTAATCACTATTTTGAGATTGAGCTCCCTTATGCCAAGCCCTAGAAAGTCATTAATCTGTTTACAGAACACGCCCTACTATCACTGCGTATCTCGGTGTGTAAGACGAGCATTTTTGTGTGGAGATGACCATTACACTGGGAAAAGTTACGAGCATCGACGTCAATGGGTTGAAGACCGGCTCATAGCATTAACGAACGTATTTTCAATTGATGTATGTGCCTATGCGGTAATGAGTAACCATACCCACTTGGTATTACATGTAGATAGAAACGAAGCCTTGTCGTGGACCACCGAGGAAGTATTAAGGCGTTGGCATTCTCTGCATAAGGGCACTGTGTTAACCCAGCAATATATGCAGCCTACACAGCGGGCATCACTTACAGAAGCTCAGATAACCACTATCATATCGACAGCAAATGTTTATAGACAACGGTTGTACGATATCAGTTGGTTTATGAGGTTGCTTAATGAGTTTATTGCTCGTGAAGCTAACAAGGAGGATGAGTGCACGGGGCGTTTTTGGGAAGGAAGGTTTAAATCTCAGGCTCTACTTGATGAAGCCGCATTGGCAGCGTGCATGGCTTATGTAGATTTAAATCCGCTACGTGCGGGTATCTCAAAGGCGCCAGAAAAATCTGAATTCACAAGCATTAAACATCGAATAGAGGCAGCACAATTTGGCCTCCAACCAGCGTTCCTTAAGCCTCTGGTGGGAAGTTCGTCACACGGCTTGAAAGGGTTGCCGTTTAATTTAGCTGATTATTTAACTTTGGTCGATGAAACTGCCAGGCAAATTAGTGCAGGTAAATCAGGCTACGTACTCCACAATGTCTCCCCAATTTTACAGCGTACCGGCTTGTCGCAAACAAATTGGAATAGTATGGTCGTTGGGATTGAAGCTATCTTTTCAAACTCTATTGGCCTATCGATTGCCCAACGTAAGCTAGCTCTTTCTAAAACTGGGTGATATCACACAGTTAAATCAAATTCGATAAAATAATGCGCGGCTAGGTGCACCCAAACCATATTTACCATCAGTTTTCTCTTGGTGCATGCCACACCTAGAACCTTTAGTGCTAGGTGAATATTCGCGACACCATTTTGTCTCACTAATGTTTGTTATCCGTCCTGGAAATCATAGTTCATCTGTCTCATAGCTCTAAAACTATGTTTGAAACTGTGGGTGTCTTAACATTATCTTCGATTTTTTATACCTCAATCCTTTACCCCCAAAGCATACTGGTAAATAATCTTAAGATACTGGTCGGGCTAGTTTATGGCTGTCCGAATAAAAATTATAACGAGAATAACCATGACCAACGCATACCCTCACTTACTTGAGCCCCTAGATCTCGGCTTCACCACGTTAAAAAACCGTACTTTAATGGGCTCTATGCACTTAGGCCTTGAAGAAGAAAAAGGCGGATTCGATAAGCTTGCAGCCTTTTACGCAGAACGAGCAAAAGGGGGTGTGGCACTTATCGTAACAGGGGGAATTAGCCCCAACATTTCTGGCTGGGTTGCCCCTTTCGCTGGCAGAATGACAGCCAAACGTCACGCAAAAAAGCACAGAGTAATTACTGAAGCCGTGCATGCTGAAGGCGGTAAAATTTGTATGCAAATTTTGCACTCTGGTCGTTACGGCTATCACCCTCTTGCCGTATCGGCTTCCCCTGTTAAGTCTCCAATTACGCCGTTTAAACCTCGCGCCTTATCTTCAAAAGCTGTGACATCCACAATTAAAGACTACGTTAGTTGTGCCGCTCTTGCGAAAGAAGCTGGTTACGATGGCGTAGAGGTGATGGGATCTGAAGGTTATTTAATTAACCAGTTCTTGGTAAAGCGTACTAATCATCGTGATGACGAATGGGGTGGGTGTCTAGAAAACAGGGTAAAAATAGCGGTCGATATCGTAAAAGGTATTCGTGAAAAGGTGGGCACTGACTTCATCATTATTTACCGCCTGTCGATGCTCGATTTGGTTGAAGGTGGCGCTAAATGGGATGAAGTTGTCTATCTTGCCAAAGCGATTGAAAAAGCTGGTGCTACACTTATTAATACCGGCATCGGTTGGCATGAAGCACGTGTTCCAACTATTTCGACTTCGGTGCCGCGCGCAGCCTTCACGTGGATAACACAGCGGATGAAAAAGGAAGTATCACTGCCGCTTGTTACAACAAACAGAATTAATACGCCTGAAGTGGCCGAAGGCGTTTTAGCCGATGGCCATGCAGACATGGTATCAATGGCAAGACCATTTTTAGCCGATTCACAGTTTGTAGCCAAAGCGATGCGCAATGAATCTCAACTAATTAACACCTGTATTGCGTGTAATCAAGCGTGCTTAGACCATGCATTTGAACAAAAACGTGCTAGCTGTTTAGTTAATCCGCAAGCCTGCTACGAAACAGAACTGACCTTTACTCCAGTAACACATAGTAAACGTATTGCAGTGGTTGGAGCTGGCCCTGCTGGGCTTGCATTTGCTATGTATGCTGCAGATAGAGGCCATCAAGTCATCTTGTTCGACAAAGCAAGTGAGCTTGGTGGGCAGTTCAACTACGCAAAACAAGTACCAGGCAAAGAAGAGTTTTATGAAACTATTCGCTACTTCAGCAATCAACTTGAACGGACTGGGGTTACCGTAACCCTTAATACCGATGTTACCTGTGAATTTCTTACTGAAAGCGGTTTTGATGAGGTGGTATTGGCTACTGGTATCAACCCTAGAAGCCTAACTATCGAAGGTGCTGACCATTCTAAAGTCATGAGTTATATAGATGTGCTACGCGACCACAAGGCTGTGGGGCAAAAAGTCGCTATTATTGGAGCGGGCGGCATCGGTTTCGATGTGGCCGAGTATTTAGTTGAAGACGAAGACCTATCGCTCAATACTGATAAGTGGCTGTCTCATTGGGGGATTGATAAAAACTATACCAATGAAGGCGCGCTCACCGAGAAATCTTATACTCCTTCAAGCCGAGAAGTATTCTTACTTCAACGTAAGACATCCAAAGTTGGCAAGGGCTTGGGTAAAACAACAGGTTGGATCCACCGACAATCCTTGAAGCTGCATAATGTGCAAATGGTGAATGGTGTAAGTTACGAGAAGGTTGATGATGAAGGTTTACATGTTCTAATAAATGATAAACCGAAATGCTTAGCCGTAGACAACGTTATCGTGTGTGCAGGACAAGAACCGTTTAAGCCTTTGCAAGCACCGCTGGAGGCTGCCGGTGTGAGTGTCCACATTATTGGTGGTGCAGATGTAGCCGCTGAACTTGATGCGAAGCGTGCTATTCGCCAAGGTGCAGAGTTAGCCGCTAAAATTTAAAGTTGATTGCACTTAAAGGTGGGTGTCTCAGTTTAGTTTTATAAAAAGATGGGAAGCTAATTAGCTTCCCTTCCTTATATTTCTTATATATCTACTAGAACTGATCGAACATAATCGTATTACCGTCTGGATCTTTTACTACGCAATGCCCTGGCCCTTCATCGCCTTTGACTGGCACATCTATTTCAATGCCTTTATCCTTCAAGCGCTGCTCAAGTTCACGCACATCAGTGGGATTGAAGGTTAAAATATTGCCCTCAAACATACCCTCGAACAAACCAATCATGGTTTGCCCACTTTTCATGATAACCCATTTCTCTTCTACCGAACCGCACGACGGCATGGCCTCAAAGCCAAGCGTTTCATAAAACGCTTTCGAGATGGCAATATCACTGACCGCTAAACTTAACGAAAAAAGCCCAGGTTGCACTGTGTTCTCCTAAGAATCTAACAGAATGAATTACATACTGTAGATAAGTGCACAAGCAAGATCACTGTATTTGGTCGCAAAACGTTCAATTATTCCGCTAAGTTAGTGTTGCCACTCTTTTGCTAGCACAACCGCTTCGCCGCCTTCTACTTTCACTTCTTTACGCGACTCTTTGCCTTGACTGTCCACCGCATAAAACTCATAAACGGTTATTCCCGTGCCATGCTGAATACTTTCAATAATGCGCTTTGCTTCGAAATCAGGTGAAGATTGTTTTAATGCCCCACTAACATTTTCAGGCAGCTGAGACCAGACTAAGTCTCTTTGTACCTCTACTACTTTCCATTCGTCAGCCACTTGTAGCATATCGAACTCAATTTCTCTGCCATCGGCCAATACGCCTTCAACATCAAGATAAGTCTTGCCATGTTTCAGTTCTTTTTCTACTTCATTTACTGTGAAAGATGGCTCAATGGCTTTGATAGCAGTTAACGCATTATCTGGAATATCACTAATACTCATACCAACTTTTTCGTTTAACGTGGCACCAATTTTAGTTTGTTCGCCATGATTAGCTTTTGGCGCAACGCTTTCCCCCACTTCTAAACGCGTGAACGTCACACTGGCGTAATCGCCATTTGCCTTATCTTCTTCCCAGTTGCCTGTTCCTAAACACGCCGGATACCAGAAACCAGGGTCATCTTTAGTACTACATTGGTTATAAGCACCAGCTTTAAAGTAATTCCAATCTAACGTGTAGCCGTATGGATGGTCGTGCTTATCAAGTTTACCGTTAGCGTCTACGGCATTCGCGAGGTTGATTTTATATTCAACGGTTTCATGTCCATCAGCTTCGAAAGTTAAATACATCACATCACCGTGAACATTTACTACGTAACTCAGAGCTTCACCTAAGGCTAATCCTGCTTCACCAGGATCTTCAGGATTTGTCCATAAGTTACCCCACACTGGATAAGCAATATCTCTTCGATTAGCGTCATCTTTGGGAAGGTTTCTTTCATAGGTCCAAAATACCGAGCCCTTGTCGTGATTCGGCCATTTCTTGTAATAAATCTTAAGCGGTTCGTTCCCCCATCCAAAACCTTTTACCTTTTTCTCCCATTTACTGGCATGTATTTGACCGATAACCACTGAATAGGCTGGTGCTTTTTC
>NZ_CAXBMP010000058.1:0-8495 GCF_963976965.1 uncultured Alteromonas sp. | reverse complement strand
CGTGATTGACACCACTAGCAGGAAACAATGCTTTCAGATCCTGATTGATTGCAGAATCAAAATTTGCGACAACAATTTTCCCTAGACTCATTCTAGTCGCAACAATAGGTGTTCCTGAAGGAATCACATTAGTGCTGCTGTTCTTTACAGCTTCTTCTGAAATGTGGTCAACAGTATCTTGTAGGATACTTTTGTTCATATCCTTTACACTCATCCAAGGTATATTACCTTCGTAGTAGCTTGGAATGGATTTACTTGGTGTTCCGCCCCCAATTATCGAAAGCAGAATTTCACTAAGTTCAGTTTGTTTCCAAGATGCCGGTATAGCCATCAGCTCGCACCTTCCAAAGCTACCAATAACGCATCAATTTCCTTTAGCGCCTCTTCCAGCTCACCTTTAGCTTCTCGAGCTAAAACATCTGGCTCAGGCAAATCTGCCGCATCCACACTATCTTTATCTTTTAACCAGGAAATATCTAAAGAATCGCCTTTTGTTTCGCGTATCCAGTCACGGCTAAAGCAGCGCCAGCGGGAGTGCGCAAGACGTTCATCAATACCTTGGTTTTCCTCAACGACTTCCTTGTCTACTTCAATGTCTTGTGCACCAAAGCTGTATTCACCTTCACTTCGGCTATTTATGCCATCTGAAGATTCGCCATAGACCTTTTCAAAAGCACCTAGGTGCAGGTCTTTACCAAATTCATCGAGTGTAAAGCCAAT
Organism: uncultured Alteromonas sp.; assembly: GCF_963976965.1. Classification (NCBI taxonomy): domain Bacteria; kingdom Pseudomonadati; phylum Pseudomonadota; class Gammaproteobacteria; order Alteromonadales; family Alteromonadaceae; genus Alteromonas; species uncultured Alteromonas sp. Next base: position 7,775 of record NZ_CAXBMP010000058.1, on the reverse strand, counting down.
ATCTGCATTACCAAAGGGGCTGCGTTTACCAAAACTGGGCATGTTTGTGCGCAGGTCATATACCCACACATTTTCAGTGCAGTTTTCTTCCTGGTGTTTGTCCTTTGCAGAACCTTTGGTAAAAAACAGAACGTTGGTTTTTACGCCTTGAGCATAAAAAATACCCGTTGGCAGGCGTAAAATAGTGTGTAGATTGCACTTATTCATTAGGTCGCGGCGAACATCGGTACCTACACCGGCTTCAAACAGTACGTTATCCGGCAGTACGACTGCCGCCCGGCCACCAGGTTTTAAGTTGCGATATATATGCTGTAAAAACGCCAGTTGTTTGTTGGTAGTTTTGTAAGTGAGATCGTCTCTGGTATTGGATGCTTCACCACCTTTACTGGTACCAAAAGGCGGATTTGCCAATATAATATCAGCTTGTTTTAACTCCTTCCCTGCATCGCCTAGTGCATTTCCTAAGTGCACTACGCCCTCTTCGTCGCCTTCCATTCCGTGCAGTAAGCAATTCATTAACGCTAAGCGTCGGGTATTAGGTACCAGTTCAACGCCAACGAAAGCTTTGTTTTTCTGGAAATCAGCTTCTTTAGCAGAAAGTTCTAAGTAATCATCAGTTTGCTCACGCATATACTGGTCGGCGGCAACTAAGAATCCAGCTGTGCCTACCGCTGGATCTTGTATCACTTCGCCAACTTGCGGCTTAATGCAGCGCACCATGCTGTTGATTAGCGCACGTGGAGTGAAGTACTGACCTGCCCCGGATTTTGTTTCCGAAGCGTTCTTTTCTAAAAGCCCCTCATACAAATCGCCTAGCCCGTCTTTTTGGGCGCTAAACCAATCAATATGGTCGAGGGTTTTGATCATTTGTTCTAGATGGCGTGGTTCACGCAGTCGAGTTTGTGCATCGGCGTAGATTGCACTGATAAGTGGTCTTCGTGCACAATATTGCCGTCTGAATCTTTACCTGTTGAAAGGCTTAATAGAATGCGTTTGTAGTCATTTAGCAGATTAATACCCGACTTTTCGTTGATGTCTGTCCAACGACATCCCCCTGGTAAAGGATGGCGTTTTAATACTCCCGCTTCTGTGTTTTCGTGCACCATTTTAATAAATAGCAGAAGTACCAGCTCGGTTACATAATCTGAATAATTAATGCCGTCGTCTCGCAGCACGTCGCAGAGGTTCCAGAGTTTTTGAACGATATCGTTATTTGTCATGTGTGTCTCTTAATTAATAATTTGGTTCTTAACTGTGTGCTATCAGTACTTTGCACAACGGCTCATTAATGTAGTAGTTGGCGCGGCCAATTTTTTGTTTGGTTAAAAAGCCGTGTTCTACTAGTTGCTCTAAATATTTAGTAGCGGTTATTCGCGTTACCCCTAGCTCTTCGATGATAAAATCGATTTTGGTATAGGGGTGATGAAACAAGTTGTTGAGTAAGTCCTGGCTATAGATTTTGGGCAATTGTTCACGAATACCGTGTTTCACATTAGCCATCAGGCTTTTCATTTCGGTAATGAGTGAAATTGTGTTTTGCGCTGTGTCGATAACGCCACCAAGCATAAAGGCTATCCAGGGTTCCCAGTTACCGGTATCACGCACGGCCTGCAAATTATTATAGTAATCTGCTTTGTGCTGAATAATAAAACGGCTTAAATACAGTACTGGCAGGTTAAGCAAGTCTTTAACCACCAAGTACAAAATATTCAGGATCCGCCCTGTGCGGCCATTGCCATCGTAGAATGGGTGAATGCTTTCAAACTGATGATGGATGATGGCCATTTTTACCAGCGGGTCTGCATCGCATAACTCATCGTTATTAATAAATTGCACCAAGTTATCCATTAGCGCCGTTATTTCGTCTGCATGTTGTGGCGGGGTGTACACTACTTCCCCCGTACGAGCATTTTTTAAATCTGTACCGGGTAGCTTTCGCAAGCCTGCGTTGTTGTGCTCCAGGTTTTGCTGGATGGCAAGGATGTCACTTAAGCGAATGAGTTTACTTTGCCGTGCTGCTTGAAAGCCCAGCTTTAATGCTACTGCGTAATCCTGCACTTCTTTGGTTGCAGGGCTAGTAATGGCTTCTTCAAATAAGTTAGCTTTATAAAGCTCGTCATGCGTGGTTACAATGTTTTCCACTTCCGAGCTGTCTTTTGCTTCCTGTAAGGCAAGCGTATTGATTAGTATTGCTTCATTGGGAATGCTGGCGGCAACACCCTTTAATTCGGCCAGATATCGGTGAGCTTCAGCCACTTTTTTGAGTACTGCGCGGGTTTCCCACTGCTCTATATTATCAAGTGGTAACAATGGGATAGATGCAGTCATGATTAATATTATGTCCTTTTTATACATTTAGAACTGTATATGTATAGATTTTGCAAAAAATTATACATGTACTTTATAACATGTATAGTTTTTCTGTTTACTTATACATATAAAGTTTATGCACTTTGGGAAGGCCAAATTGTATCACTCAGTCCATCCAGTATTGTATCCAGCTGGTTACCCAGTACTTTATCCAGCTGCTTTGCTCCGCCCTGCTCTGCAAATCGGCTGTTTACGAATTCTCTATCAACAATGACTTCGTGAACCAGTTGTTTTGCCAGGCGATCAAGCCATTTGCGCTGTGCAGGTAACCAGTTATGACTTTCAAATATTCGCAACATAGCCTGTGCAACACGTTTTTCAAAGGGTACCAATGGCTCGCCGAATGCTGCGCGGCGAATATGGCCAATGATGCTTGCTGCAATATCATGGTTAGTTTGGTTGCGTACAGCGCTTTGTAGTTTAGCCTCTGAGTATCCTGCACCATCAAGTAATAGTTTAATTTCTTTTAGTTGGTCGCGAGTCAGATCTCGAGGTTTATTTACCACTACCGCAAGAGCTGCACTTTGGTTAAGCTGCTCTTTTATAAACTGGTTAAAGCTGTCCAGATAATCTTCTGGCTTTTGATGTACACCGTAGCTTTGGGTGCGTTCTCTTATCTCATCATGATGTTCAGAAATTATAGGCTGGCGTTCACTGCCGAGTAACTCATTCACTTCTGCCAACTGATTTATCAAACCGCTATGTTTTGTAATAAAAGCCGCAGCTAGCTTAGGCCCAAGCTCGTGTAAGTGTTTATGCAGGCTTTTGGGCTCGACGCCCCATAAACCCTATAATTCATCAAGTTTTTGTTTAAGTACTGGTTTGCTCTCGGCTTTTTTATCGGCCTTTCGCATTACGCGCATCACTTTTTGACTGAGTTGACTTAACACCACATCAGCATGGCTTTGCTCAGGCGCATCACCGGGTGCATTCAACGCGCGTTCCAATTGTTGCGGATTAGTGATTTCGTGTACCAATTGTTCCAACGTAATATTGGGATCTTTAACCAATGGCTTCATGGTATTAACATCGGCCAACGCGGCATAAATATCCACCGGGTCGTAAATTCGAAATACCGTTTTACCAATGTCATCACAGCGGCGGGTAGCACGGCCAATCATTTGCTCATACAAAATCCGTGATTTAACCCGCCGCATAAAAACGAGGTTACAAATTTTGGGAACATCGATACCGGTGGTCAGTAGGTCTACAGTAATAGCAATATTTGGATAGCGTTCGTTTTTATACTGTCGAATGAGCTGTTCTACTTTGTCGCTTTGCCCGGTCATTTTAGCCACTGCCGCTTGGTTATATTCACCGTTATAAAGGTCTTTAAACGCTTCGTCTAAAAGTCGCTTTACCATATCGGCATGCAAATCGGTTGCGCAGAAAATCAGAGTTTTTTCATCCCCGAACGGATCGAGTTCTTGAACCAGTTGCTGACAAATCACTTTGTTGAAGTTTTCATTAATTACTTTGCGATTAAAAGCTTCCACTTCAAAATTAAGTTCATCGTCTAGCTCTGCACTTTGTACTTCACCAGTTTGGGTGTTAATGGCACTAACTTCGGCACCTTTGGCAAATTTAATCCCGTTTTGCGTGAGTAATGTTTCGTATCGAATAGGTGGTTCGTGATCTATTAGCCAGTCATCCGCTACCGCTTCCCTGTATGAATAGGTATAAACAGGTGTGCCGAAAATTTCGCTGGTGTGTTTTGCTGGCGTTGCCGTTAAGCCAATTTTGACGGCATCAAAATAGTCGAGCACCCGGCGGTAACTGGAAAGATACTGACTCGCATCCCGCGTAGCGATTTCGCCTTCGGTCATTTCCTGGTCGAGCGTATACCCTCTGTGGGCTTCATCAATAATAATACAATCAAACTGGTCTAACGGTGGCGGGTTATCGCTCATAAATATGCGCTTTACCATGGCCTGTACAGTTGCTACCTGCACACGCGTTTCAGCCTCAGCAGCCATATCTCCCAGCTCTGCAACATTATAGATTTTAGATAAGGTATGGTTTTGTTCTAGTGGTGCTTCATTAAAAACATCAATGGCTTGCTGACCAAGTGCGGTGCGATCTACCAAAAATAGAATACGCTTAAATCGCTCAGCCTTTAGAAACCGGTACATCAAACCAATGATGGTGCGCGTCTTACCCGTACCGGTAGCCATAGCTAACAGCGCCGTGCGTACTTCTTTCGCTAGCGTATTTTCCACCGCAATAATGGCTTTTTGCTGATAATCGCGAACTTTTAAATAGCCGAATGGCTCAGTTTTTAGTTTTTTCTCAGCCTCTTCTTTACTGCGTTTGAGTTTGTCGATTAAGCCTTCCGGCGTATGAAACTTAGGGAGTGCACGCTTAGTATTGGCAGGTTCGCGCACATCACGAAACCAGGTTCCAGACTGTTCAGCCAGCTGAGGAACATATGGGCGACCATTGCAGGAGTAGACAAACGGGATTTTATAATGGCTTTCTTGCTCATTAGGCCAGGCAATTGTTAAACCTGCTAATTCCCATGCGCCCAGCATAGGGGGTGAAACACTAAAACCCTTGCTATATCGTTCCGCTTGCGAAATTTTTCCTGCAACGTTGGTGTTTTCTTTCTTCGCCTCAACCACGGCCATGGGCGTTAAACCGTAAAACAGTACATAGTCTGCTCTACCTTTTTCGCCATTATGTTCAGTAGGCCATTCAGCAATAGCAATATTCCTGCCTTTTTCTGGTCGAGCCCCACTTTTATAAGTAAGCGCTTCGCTATCGGCTGTCCAACCCGCTTCTAACAGTTGCTGATCGATTAAAATGCGGGTTAGCGCTTCATCCAACACAATGTGTTGCGTTGCCGCCTGTGTATTTTTGTTTATCTGACTGCGTTGGGCAGTTTGCGTTTTCTCATCAGCCGCCGCTAGCTGAGCTTGAAGTGCCTTTATTTTTGTTTCGTAATCCTTACGTTGTGCTTGTAAGGCATCTTCATGTTCAGACGCTTGCTTCGCCAAAGATCGAGATTCCTCGTCCATTGCCATTGCCAATACTTCATACTCTGCTTTTTCTTTAGCTACGAGCGCATGAAGTTGATTACTGGAATCCAAGTCAACATTGGCTTGTTCTAAATCACTTTTTAACTTTGCAATTTCAGACTGTAACTGACGTAACTGTTCGCTGGGGTCTGTAGGTGGAATAAAAGGGCCAGGTTTAAATTGAACCCCTGATTTTCCGAAAGACTGGTGAAACCATATGGCTAGTTTACGTGCAACCACTAAACCATTCATGGCTTCTTTGTGCTGAGTTCTAAACGTATGGATTGCTTTGTTACCTTCCATTCTAAGAGTATGGAATAACTCTCTGACTACCGGCTCTAGCTGTAACTCACGGTTTATTTTGTAGATTAAATCAGCCTGGGAAGTCTTATCGTCAAACTCAATTCCAACCAATGCTGCAATGTGTTGTGCCAGCGCCTCACCCAGTTGCCTAAGCTTCATTAACGTTGTGTTAGGATCGCTCGAGAAGGCTTTTTCAGCAGAGGAGGCAATTTCCACTAAAAGTGAATCATGCTCTTGTAGAAACCCAAAGTTACTTTGCTGGATAGAGGATGCCATGTTTAAGAAACTCCATTTCACCTTGACGCTGGTTCAATCAGAACTCAGTAATACTTTTTTATTCTGTGTGTATTGCAAAGCAGAGACTACCACAAATACTTAATTTCACTATACTTTAGTAGTGAGTATAAAACCATAAAACTACAGAACCGGTGCGTTGAATTACTTTTTTTGAATCCTTGGTTTAACCACTTAAAAATAAATATGAATTCGTACGGTTGAAGCCATTTAATAAGAACGTTACGCACATCAACCTACTTTTTAAATATATTTATTAAACATGAATACATGGAGAATCATCGCTTTTCTCTGAACGATTCATGCAATGATGGAGGGTAAATTACACGCGAGGCCTATGACCTCCCACCCTCTTTTGTCTGCACTTCACTGGACATTCCGTTTCAACAAAATTCACCCGATGCCGCCGCCGGTCGTGCCGCCCGACCAACTGCGTTTGAAACGGTCGAGTCGCTACGCTCCGAAACTGACGGGAATTTCGACCGGCCTTCGGCTGATTGCATCATTTAAAACACAGTTGGTCTGCCGCTCGTTTCACTCCCTCCGACGGCGGCCTGCAGACCTTTCGTCTGTCACTGGGGTGACAATCTCTCTATCAGCGCTTGGGAGCGCTTCTCCTGCACAAAAGAATGTAGATCTCATCTAGAGCGCTGAATGCGCGGCTAATGAACGTTACATCACAATAAAAATACACTTAATTTTCAATCAGTTAAAATAAAAACAAGAAAAAATTACTATTTTAAGCTTATCAGCCAAAAAAACTAGCACATTAAGTGATGTACGCAATTTTTGAAAACTATCGAGGTTCTAATTATGCTAGAAGCGTTATTTCAACAGAAACCACTATCAATCGGGACAAACAAATTACTTCTGTTCCAAGTCAGTGAAATTAACTCTTTAACCCGAGATGCATTGTGGCAATGCTTATCTATTGCGACATCTGACAAGTTAACTGTGACGCTTCTCGTGTCCGGCTATTTGTTTGCGATTTCATTAATTGTTGCAGGTAAATCTTTTTTAAGGGCAGACCAGACCCTCATAACCAGAGCACTCCGTTTTGTCTTTTCAGCACTATCGTTTACTACACTTTTAGCTAGTGTTGGAATTGTCCTCTTGTTTAGTAAATATTTACTTTCAAGCTATATCAATACTGGTAAACCATGGAACATTTACAAAGAGTTTTGCATAGCAATACTGAATAACGCTTCGCTGGGGATGTTGATCGGTTCCATTGGTGCCTTTGTTATCTATTTCTGCATTAAGCGTTATATAGAGCCTTGGTTCTCGTCTCTCATAGAAAGTGTGTCTAAAACCGTAAACGAATATTACGATTTTCCAGATTTCGACAATGTTGTAAAACTTCTACCCAAGCGGCCTAAGAGTAAAAACTTTATTGCAAGGGTACTGAAGTCAACAAAGGGGAAGTCACTGATTTGTGTGGGCCTATCATCTGCTGATAAACCTATTTTGATAGATTTTAAGGTTGCGACTCATCCAAACTATCAGACTTTAGGCCTGACTGGCACGGGAAAGGGGCAATTTTTGGGGTTGTTTTATCTTCAGTTTATACAAAAAAAATGCGCGTGCTTTGTATTTTGCCCCAAAGAAGATAAGCCATTAAAAAATGTACTTAGATTTTCGGCCAAGACTTCGGAAAAACCATTCTTTTATTTAAATCTGTGTGCTTCACATCCTGTAGTTAACCCATTATTCAATATTACTGCCAGAGAATTGTTTGTTTTACTGAAAATGACATTCGAACTTCAATCAAGCTCCGAAGGACTAGGATAT
>NZ_CAXBMP010000057.1:0-9803 GCF_963976965.1 uncultured Alteromonas sp. | reverse complement strand
GGGTTAGAGTACTTTATTGATATAAAGGCACGCTGATCCTATTTCCTGCTATTTTTCGACACTATTTCTGGGAAAAAAAAATATTGAGTAGCCAAAGAAAATTGAGTGTGGGTAAATATCATCAGTGAAACACGTTATAATGATTTATAAATGTGAATAGGAATTGATATGAAAGTCTGTGGTGTAGATTTAAAAAGTAACGAAGCAAATGTGTGTCTGTTGTCGCTAATAGATGGTTTGTTTCATGTTCCCGACTGCCGAACGCGCCGGTTAACGTTGGCCGATACCAGTGCTAAAGGGCTAAAAAGCTTTCAAAGCACTTTCGCTAAACTTGTTGCCGACTACAAAATTGATGCTGTGATAATTCGCCAGCGTCAAAGCAAAGGTAAATTTGCTGGCAGCGCTATTGGCTTCAAATTAGAAGCGGCTATTGAATTAATTGAAGGGTTGGATGTAGTTGTATTTAGCTCGACAGATATTAAAGAGTCAATACGAAGAAACCCAATTGCAGTGCCTTTTGCAGAAACAGGTTTGAAGCAGTTCCAAGAGCCTGCCTTCACTACCGCTTATGCGTGGCTTATGCATAACGAATACGCATCTCAAGCAGAATAGAATAAGGGGGAAGAGTTAGTTTATTATCTCTAAAAAGTATTCTGCCCCCATTTTTAGGCTTTCGTCTATTTTTAAATTTTCTTTGTGTGTAATACACTTAGGTCAGATTAATACTAGTGTAGTGCCTTTTGTATATGAATAAATGCCAACGTGCCAATGGCTTTACTTTAATTGAGTTGATTATAGTTATAGTCGTACTGGGCGTACTTGCGACTACCGCGGCCCCAAAGCTTTTGAATATTCAAAAAGATGCCCAAGCGGGTGCACTTGAAGGATTAAGCGCTGCGCTATCCTCGTCTTCTGAAATTGTTTACGCTAAAGCGCTGATTGAGGGCGTGGAAAGCAGTGCGGATACAACACTAGCATCAGGTATTCGCGTGCGTTACGGCTATCCTTACGCAACGCAAACGAATCTTAAAGAAGCCTTAGATTTCACAGAAGATGATTGGAAACTAACAGGCTCTGCACCTGAAGTTACCTTCACGTTAGAGCGTCAAACCAGTGATCTCTCTAGCGCTGAGATTGCCGCAACTGATGTATGTAAATTAACCTATCGCCATCCAAATCAAGGTGAAAAGCCAACCATTACCGTTACTGATTGCAACTAGAAATAATGGAACCAGAGTACTTTATTTCTTCAAAAGTCCGCAGCCTCACGACTTAAACTGGCAAGATTAGTAAATTTTGCCGATAATCAAATCTTTAAATCATTCAAAGATATAATGAATACACGACTCCCTCTGTACAAAAAGTTGTTGGTGATGTCTCGCGTTGAACCTGGCTGCCTTGGGCCACAAGGTACAGATTACATTGAGGAGTTCTGTGTTTTTGCCAAACAAAAACTTAAAGATCACCACGGACACTGTTTACGCTGGGCTATTAAGCCCCGTTACGACAAATCCCTTCCTGAGCTAGAGTTTCAAATGAAAAATATCACTGTATCCCGTGCGAATGCCGACAAATATATGAACAGTTTCAATATCGATATTGATGCCTTTGAAGAAGAGTTAGAAGAAACCCTTGCTGATTTGGTTGATGTGTTTTTTGAGCGGTGAAAAAAGATGTCAGAGTACATTCTCTTGTAAAAAGACTCTATCTTGTAACAATACTCTGACCACATTGTTTGCCCCCATTATTTCTTAGCGTCGCTTTCTGCGTCCTTTCGATCTGCCTTTACCTTTTGGTTTATTGTCAGCTTCGAAGTTTCCGTATAAGTCTTCATCTATACTAGAAATAGGTGGTTTAGGCTTTGGTTTTGGTGCAAACCCCGAAACAAATGTCTTTTTAAACTGCCGTCCAATAAAGCGTTCGATAGCGTTCAACTGCTTCGCTTCGTCGTCGCTAAATAGCGAAATCGCTAAGCCTTCCGATGATGCTCTGCCTGTACGACCTATTCTGTGAATATAGTCTTCGGCTACATAGGGCAGGTCGACGTTAATAACGCAAGGCAACTGTTGAATATCGATGCCTCTAGCGGCAAGGTCTGTCCCGATTAATACTTTAATGCTGCCATCTCTAAAACCATTTAACGCCAATGTGCGTGCTTGCTGCGTTCTGTTTGCATGTATTGATTCGGCAGCAATACCTATTGCTTCAAGTTCATTTCTTAAGGCATCGGCACCGCGTTTGGTGCGCGTAAACACCAATATTTGAGACCAGTCATTGTTTTTAATAAGGTGGATCAGAAGCTCGCTTTTCCGCTCTTTGTCCACTGGGTGTAATACCTGTTTAATCTTTTCAATGTGATCATTCGCCTTGGCTAACTCGATAGTCACTGGGGTATTAAGCATTGTGGTAGCGAGTGTTTTTATTTCTTTGGAAAATGTGGCTGAAAATAGAAGAGTTTGTCGTGTCTCTGGCAGAAGCTTTTGTATGTGATGAATATGATCAATAAAACCTAAGTCCAACATGCGATCGGCTTCGTCTAGCACCAGTATTTCAAGAGAGTTGAAATTAATTGCGCCTTGTTCGTATAAATCTAACAAGCGCCCTGGTGTTGCAATAAGGATATCGACACCTTGCTCTAACGCATATTTTTGAGGCTCAATCCGTACGCCACCAAATACAGCCGTAGAACGAATATCTATGTTTTGGCTATAAGTCTCTACGTTTTGTGCAACCTGGGCAGCAAGCTCTCGAGTTGGGGCTATGATTAGGGCTCTTACACAATTGGGTTCTGGGCGTGGCATATCTGCCAATAGATGCAAAATTGGTAACGAGAAACTGGCTGTTTTACCGGTTCCTGTTTGCGCAATCGCGATAACATCTTGTTTGTTCAATATCGCGGGAATGGCCTCCTTCTGGATAGGAGATGGCGTGGTATAGCCCTTTTGGGCTACGGTGTTTAATAATTCAGTACATAAGCCTAAAGCGCTAAATGACATAAGAGGGAAGCCCACAACGCATAAAATTTGGCGCCATAATACTAAAATAATTGGGTTGGAGTACATTATCTCCCAAAAAGTATACTATTCGCCGAATAGTACTCTGACAGCATTTGTCATTAGCAACGAAACTTGGTTTTTACGTAACCTGGTACTACGCTTAGTAAAAATTTATGACAATAGCTAAGATGATTAATGATAAAAGAAAACACCCGCGATTTAATCTCAAAGGTGTACATGCAGACGTCATAATAAGTAACCCTGTAAGTGAAAATAGCATTAACTTGGAGGGTAATATGGTTGATATGAGTTATTCCGGTATCCGAATTAAATTATTATCCGAAATGCCTCAAAACCTTCCGGATAGCAACGTGAAAATCGTTTTAACGCTGCCGAGTTCTGGTATTTGTTGCACAATAAAAGGCGCGATCCGGCATATCAACGCAGAGTCTGAGGTTGGGCTACACTATGCCGATTATCACAAAGAAAGCGAAGTTGATGCCTTTATGTTCGAATGCGTTAAGCACATGGACACGCCACACCAACATATGATTGATTAATAACAGCCTGAAGGTGGCATTATAGCCATATACAGCGGTTAATGGGGCGTATACACGGCGGGCTGCCAAATTCACAATTTCCCCTTAGCCTTATGTCATCACAACCCTCAAACACCCAGATTCTACCTCATTTTTTGCTTATGTCCTTTTTGACCCGCTAAGATTGAGTTTTTGCCCTATCATCCATGTGAAAACAGGCTTAGTATCTTTATTAACAACCATCTGGGCATGCCTCTATGTTGATACTCAAACCTAATTGTGAATGTTGTAATGCGCCGTTATCTGCTAACTCATCAAAGGCCTATATTTGTACTTATGAATGTACGTTCTGTGAAGATTGTTTGAAGGGCGTTTTGCAAGGCGTTTGCCCTAACTGCGGGGGTGACTTGCAACGAAGGCCTATACGCCCTGTAAAAGCATATCGTCCGGGTTTGGGTTTACAGCATCACAGTGCAAGTAAACAGAAGGTTATCGGGCAACTCAGTGAGCAAGAAATCACTACGTTTGTAGACACAATAAAACATATTCCGGCGCATCAACGCTAATCAATTAATATCAGCAAAAAAGGGTAGGGGATGTTAGGAAAAGATTTATTGATCGCTATATTTATAATAGTGATATGGGGCGTGAATTTTGTTGCTATTGTTTGGGGTTTAGAAGGTATGCCTCCTTTATTAATGGGCGGTTTGCGTTTTCTATTAGTCGCATCGGTAGGTGCTTTATTTTTCAAACGGCCCAACACCCCGTTTATATGGTGGGTGGCCTATGCTGTGCCCATTAGTTTTCTGCAATTTGCGTTTTTATTTTCTGCTATGGCCTATGGGATGCCCGCGGGTTTAGCATCGCTTGCACTACAAGCACAGGCTTTGTTCACCATGATTTTTGCTATGTTTTTTCTAAAAGAATCAATAAAAAATTATCAAGTGTGGGCCTTTTTTATTGCCGGGTTTGGCTTAACTTTTATTGCACTAAGTAAAGACGACCATAGCATCACAGCCCTAGGGTTCGGTTTAACCATGGCAGGTGCGGCAAGCTGGGCTTTGGGTAATATTAGTGCTAGAAGCATTAGCAATCGAGGCTTTAATTCGAACGTTAACTTAGTGGTTTGGAGTGCATGGGTACCGCCTATTCCATTTTTCATCGGCAGTTATTTTATTGAAGGACCCGAGCAAATTATCACAAGTTTAAGTGGGTTTAGTTGGGTGTCGTTTGGCGCGTTACTGTATCTGGCGATTGGGGCCACCATAACCGGCTATGGGCTTTGGAGTTATCTATTAACCCGTTATCCGGCCGGCCAAATTGCGCCGTTGTCGTTAGGCGTTCCTATTGTAGGGCTAAGCTCTGCTGCACTCATACTTGATGAGAGTATTACGCCCATGCAGTGGCTGGGTATTATCCTGGTATTGTTTGGCCTGCTACTTAATACCTTTGGTGGTCGCTTTCGCCGTAAAGCTGCGGCGGTGAGTTTATAATGGCTGAGTGTGCGAATACTTTTGAAGCTAACGCTTTCGATGCTGGCGTGAATACAAATGCCGACAGTGACACTATACCCATCTACATCGTATTGTTCCCAGAGCTTTTGATGTTAGATGTGGTAGGGCCATCAGAGGTGTTTGCTTATGCAAATCGCTACGGAAGAAAACATTTTAAGCTGCATTTTGTTGGGCCAGAAACTTCGCTTAAAAACTCCCTTGGAATGAGTTTGTCAGTTGACCCTTTGCCAAATACCGTTGAACCAAATGCTTGGCTATTAGTAACCGGCATGGTGGGTAATGAAATTAAACTTGATACGCCTGTGATGCAAAAAGTATGTGGATGGTTAGCACAACATCAATTTGCCAAAGTGATCAGTGTTTGTGCAGGAGCATTGGTGTTGGCGAAAGCGGGGTTGCTGAATAATAAAAAATGCACCACACACTTTATGCACTGCAATGAGTTATCTGCTTTACTTACCGCTAAGCAAGTACTTGAAAACCGATTATTTGTACAAGATGGCAATGTGTATACCAGCGCTGGTGTATCCGCTGGAATTGATTTAGCGCTTCATTTGGTACAGCAGCAAGTTGGCCCCCAAATATCGGCAAAGATAGCCAGGCAAATGGTATTGTTTATTCGCCGAGGTATGCAAGATCCTAGTTTGTCACCGTATCTGGAGCACAGAAACCATTTACAGCAAAGAATTCATACAATTCAAGACAAGATTCAGCAAGACCCTGCTAAAAGTTGGAGTGTAGACGAACTGGCTGACTTAGGGCATTGCAGTAAACGCCACTTTGCGCGAATATTTAAAGACAGCACCGGTATTACTAGTAAAGAATATATTTACAAATTACGACTAAGTTTAGCCCAGCAACTCTTGCAACACTCGCCGTTGCAGGTAGAAGAAATCGCCCAGCGGTGTGGGTTTGAAGATCCAAGGCAATTTAGGCGTCTTTGGGCTAGATACCACAACAACCCGCCATCATCCTATCGATAGGATGATGGCGGGCTGCGAAACAAAGCAAAATTAGCCGATGTTAGCGCAAGTGAGCCGTACCCAATAAACACGCGTAAACATCGTTATTAATCATCATTTGCGTGCCACACTGCGGTGTGACAAGTATTACGCGAACCTTTTACAAGGTTAACAACGACTATGCGAAAACCTATCACGGGAAAAAAAGTAGCTTTTCTTTTTACTATGCTAGCAACCTCCTTCGTTGCGTCGGCTCAGTCTGACTTTCCAACTCAGGTTGAGTTGAAAGGCAGTAAGGGCACTATGCTTGTCGGAAAAGCTATAACATCATTCGAAAACCCTTGGGCAATGGTATTTTTACCTGATGGGCATAGTTTAGTAACAGAAAAGGCTGGCACACTGTGGTTGCTTGATAAGAACCAACAGAAACGCTTTGCAGTAACCGGCACTCCCAACGTTAAAGCGCGAGGGCAAGGTGGTTTAGGTGATGTAATTGTTCACCCTGATTTTAAAACGAATAGCACCATCTATATTTCCTACATAGTGCGCGATCCCAAAGATGATGCCTACAGTGGGGCAGTGATTGAGCGCGCAACACTAAATATTTCTGATAGCGGTGCAAATTTGTCTGACAGAGAAGTTATTTGGCATCAATCACCGAAAGTAACCGGAAATGGGCACTATTCACATCGTATGGCGTTTTCGCCGGACGGCTACTTGTTTATTACGTCAGGAGACAGGCAGAAATTTACGCCAGCGCAAAACATGGCGATGAACTTGGGAAAAATTTTGCGCTTAAATGCAGATGGAAGCGTGCCACAGGATAATCCATTTTATGGCAACGGTAGCGTGACAGAACAAATATGGACGCTCGGGCACCGTAACCCATTGGGTATTGATTTCGACGAACAGGGCAATTTATGGTCCCATGAAATGGGCCCCCGTCATGGTGATGAGCTCAATGTTATTGAAAAAGCGCGTAACTATGGCTACCCGGTCGTTTCGCAGGGCGACCATTATTCCGGTGTAAAAATACCGAACCACGAAGATTACCCTATTTATAAAGCGCCAGAAAATGCGTGGGTACCTGCCATAAGCCCGGCGGGTTTTATTATCTATAAGGGTGACATGTACAAAGACTGGAAAGGGAATGGCTTCATAGGCGGTTTGTCTTCAGAAGCGTTAGTGCGGGTTACTTTCAGTCAAGATGGTCAAAAGTGGAATGTGGAAGAGGCGGAACGTTACGAATGGGGTAAACGGGTTCGTGAGGTGGAACAAGATAACAAGGGCAACATATATGTACTTGAAGACAAAGAAGGCGGCCGTTTAATAAAACTTCAGCCCGATACCTAGCAAGTAAAACTAATTAGGTTAAATTGAAAGAGCACAAAAAAGCCCGAGTAAATCGGGCTTTGATTACCTACCAGTCCGTTAAAATGCGTAACGGGCATTCAGGCCTATAAAATCACATTGCTTTGCGAATGCCACGTAAATTTAGCACCTACTAAATTTTGCGACTAGCATTTAATTTTAATTCAATTATTTCAATTTCGTGCAGTTAAAATAAGTGTCAAGTAACGGCGGGTAACGCGATAACTATAAGTACTCTGCTCCCCCATTTTTATCTGCTAATCATCATCCGAAAAATTAATACGTGCTAACCGTTCTTGCTCTTCATCAGCGGCTGCTTGTATTTCCTCAAGAATGGCGTCTACATCAGCATCTTCACTGTCATCTTCAAACTCACCTGTAAGGACAGAATTAGGCGTTAGGTTGGCTTCTTCAAATAGCGCCCACATTTCTTTTGCGTAGTTAGTATTCAATAGCTCGGGAGCAAACTCGCCGTAATAACGGCGAATATTATTAACGTCGCGAGCAAACATGGCCTCGGCGTTGTTGTTGGCTGAGGCATTTACCGCTTGGGGTAAATCGATAATGACAGGGCCTTTGTCATCTACAAGAACGTTAAACTCAGACAAGTCGCCGTGAATAATACCCGCGCAAAGCATTAGCATAATATTGTGCATCATGAGTTTATGCTGGGCTATTGCTTCTTCTTTGCTAAAGCTAACATGACCTAACTGCGGCGCTACATCGCCGTGTTCATCAGACACCAATTCCATTAGCAGCACGCCATCTATACAGCAGTATGTATCTGGTACACGCACACCGGCTTCATTTAAACGTGATAGGGCATCTACCTCTGCAGTTTGCCAAATTTCTTCTTCAATTTGGCGTCCGTAGCTAGAACGTTTGCCCATAGCACGTGCTTGGCGACCACCTCGCACTTTGCGACCTTCTTGATACTGTGCCGCTTTTTTAAAGCTACGTTTAACCGCATCTTTATAAACCTTTGCGCAACGAACATGTTCACCACAGCGAACCACGAAAACATCGGCTTCTTTACCACTCATTAAGCGGCTTAATACTTCGTCAATTAAACCATCATCGACGAGAGGTTGTAGGCGTTTAGGTATTTTCACTCATTGCCTGCTAAATGGTGTTGTGTATTTATCATTGGTAGTAAAGGTACTCTGTAAGTGTTTATTTAATTTTCTAGCATAGTATATCAGCCTTGTGAAAATAATGGGGTCAGAGTTGCTCAAACCTAAATGTACTCTATCCTTTTTTTATTTTTATAACTCATTTGCACCTATATATATTACCAATATAAATATTACTGATGTTAACGCCATGTTAGCTTAGCTCACACGTAGATCTTGATTAACATAGCGAGACAACCAAAATGAATAAATCCAAACAGCTTTTTACGCTTATTAAATCAGAAGGCGAACTAGAGGTATCTATCAAAGAGGTAGATGTATCTGAGCCTAAGCCACACGAAGTGATAGTTCGTATGGAAGCTTCACCAATTAATCCTTCTGATATGTGGCCCATGTTCGGCCCTGCCAGCCTTGATAAAGCCACCTTTGATGCCAGTAAAAATGCGTTGGTTGCACCAGTTCATAAATCAATGTTGATGCGCATTAAGTCGCGCGTTGATCACACTTTACCTATTGGTAACGAAGGTGCGGGAACGGTTGTTGGGGCAGGCGATAGCCCTGAAGCTCAGGCACTAATGGGTAAAACTGTTTCTATTCTAACTGGCGCAGCTTACACCGAATATGCATGTGTTCCAGCGCAAGCATGTTTGCCGCATATGGAAAGCACAACGGCGCAGCAAGCGGCGTCTTCGTTTGTAAATCCGTTGACTGCACTGGGTATGGTAGAAACCATGCGTATGGAAGGCCATAAAGCTTTAGTACATACCGCAGCTGCATCTAACTTGGGCCAAATGCTAAACAAAATCTGCTTAGAAGAAGGCGTTGATTTGGTAAACATTGTGCGTAGTCAGCAACAGGTAGATATTCTTAAAGACTTAGGCGCTAAAATTGTGCTTGATTCTACTAGCGAGAATTTCAAAGCAGAGCTTTACCACGCTATTGATAAAACAGGCGCTACGTTAGCATTTGATGCTATTGGCGGCGGCGAGTTAGTAAGCGACATTCTTACCATGATGGAAGCGTCAGGCAGTAAAGATGCCAAAGGCTTCAACACCTATGGTTCTGACAGCAACAAGCAAGTGTATATATACGGTGGCCTAGATTTCTCTCCAACTATACTAAATCGAGCTTTCGGTATGACATGGGGAATTGGCGGCTGGTTACTTATGCGCTTCCTTGGCAAACTAGATAAAAAGCGTGTAGGCGCACTTTATCAGAAAGTTGCCTCTGAAATTAACACTACTTTTGCGTCTTCTTACACCAAAGAATTAAGCCTTGAAGAAGCACT
>NZ_CAXBMP010000056.1:0-9930 GCF_963976965.1 uncultured Alteromonas sp. | reverse complement strand
TTAACACTACTTTTGCGTCTTCTTACACCAAAGAATTAAGCCTTGAAGAAGCACTGCAGCCTGAAAATGTCGCCTTATACAATGCTAAGAAGACAGGTGAAAAGTACCTGATTGTGCCTAACAAAAAGTAAAACATTAATGGGGGCTGCATCAATTATAGCTAAAAGTAAGCGGCCCCCGTTTGTAGCTCCTCGTTTATAGCCCGCATTTTCATCTATCCCGAAAACAAAGAATGTAAATTTGGAACTATAACGCCGCTTTAGTGCGGCGTTTTTGTTCTAAATGCTACGTTAATCTTACGTAGGTTGTGTGTGTGCTTTGCACTTGTAGTAGACTAGACATAAGCAGATCATCATATAGCTCTCTATAATTCACCATGCGTGGTTAATCTGAATCTCGGATACGCAACCCCTGAAAGTCAATTTTACCCTCTGTTTTTTATCGCTCATCATGGGTTTAGAGTAACTAAACCACATCATGGACGCCCTAATTCAGGCAAAGATATTATGACTTACTCTAGTTAAATGGATTGAAAATAGATAGCTAATAGCTCTTTAATGAAATGATTGAGAAAAATGACTTCATTTTGAAATTTCTTATCCAAGGCCTCGGTTGATTAGCTAATTTTTGTGACGACTTAAAGATGTCACCCTCCTTCTACTTTTAAATGTTTGGAACACCAAATGTCAGATAAATTTTTTTTCAAAGGTCGTAAAGACGCTCGTCAAACGACCCTAACATACGGTTATGAACGAAATGCCAGCCGTATTGCAGGCAGTAAAAAATATCCGCTTAAATTAGTGGTAACCAATGAAGCTCGAAAACAAGAAGTAAAAGCATTAGTGGCGGACGCAGATTTGTATGCAGATATTACTATTGATACAAAGGAAGGAGCGGTGGAATCTATACAAGAGTTAACAGTGCTACTGAATAAAAAGGGTACTGTAACGGTAGAAAAAGTACCTGCACGTAACGATCCCTGTGTTTGCGGTAGCGGTAAAAAATACAAGAAGTGTTGTGGTTAGATTACTATAAATGTATGCAGGGTAACCTGCCCCCCGTTTCTTGGGTGAACAAAAAACGGGGCCAGAGTGAAGCCGACTTAAAGGTCTTTACCCTACAACACTTTGACAGCTTTTCATTAAAGAAAGCTGGCTACGTCGTTTAGTGACTTTTTCTGCCTAGCATGTGCTGGAATGGTTGCATTAGGTGCCGGATACCCCGCAACAATAAGCATATAAGCGCGCTCGTTATCGGGCCGCTGACATACATCGGTCAAAAAGCTCATAGGCTTGGGCGTATGGGTAAGTGTTGCTAGGCCTGCATTATGTATCGCGGTAATAAGCATGCCAACAGCAATGCCTACAGATTCATGAACATAGTAATTTTGACGTTTTTCTCCGCTTTCCACTTCATCAAATTTTTGACTAAATACTGCAATAAGCCAAGGAGCTGTTTCTAAGTAGGGCTTGCTTGAATCTGTGCCTAAAGGCTTAAGGTCGTTTAACCATTGTTGCCCAGCACGACCTTCATAAAATCCTCGCTCGTGCGCTTCCGCTTGCTCTCGCACCTTTTGCTTTACTGCGGCCGATTGAATAGCTGCAAAGTGCCAAGGTTGATGATTGGCACCACTTGGCGCGGAGCCGGCAGTTAATATACAGTTTTCTATAATCGTTTTGTCTACACATTGGTCGCTGAAATGTCGAATACTGTGCCTGCGTTGCATTAATTTTAGGAAGTCTGTGCTTCGCGATAGCATCGTGTGTTCGGGGTATTCATTAAAATCATCTAGTGGTGAATGGTCGTGAGGTTGCATTTTTTAGTCTCGTTTTTGTCACGTTTCTTCACATAGAGTAAAGCTAAATGTGGTAAGAGTACATTTGAACGAGGGTGAAATTCGTTAGCTCGTTTCTTTTACCCTACATAATGGTTAAGTGAATAAACGCTGTAGAGGCAGCGCGTTTTTACTGTTTCGTCTAGCGACATACCCCTAATTCTGAACTTCAATATATAGTGGTGCCTGATACAAAAGCGGAAGATCAAAAGTAGTTTTTGATTTATGGGCCCTTATTTCTCAGCCACTATTTTTTTGTAATTTATTTGTTCCTAGAGTGATCAATATGGAAGAACGGTTCGTTTATAAAATTATCCCAAAGCACATAATTGAGCTATGCGAGATAATAGATCCTCATACCCCGTTAGAGACTCCGATGATTGTTGTAAAGATTTCTGTGGGGAAAATAACTCTGAAAGAATTCTTGTTTGTAATGCGGGAAGTGGTTCTCTGGAACTTCAGTTATGGGAGGGAAATAATCGACTCGAACATCAGTCCATTGAAGGTGAACCAGAACAGCTCCTTAATCATTTTACCTCATACCTAAATGACGCTTTGCCTTGCAGCACACTATTATACCGTGTTGTTCACATTGGAAAAAAGGATAGTAATCCTCAAAAGGTTGATGAGGATTGCCTGAATGAAATTAGACATTGGTTACCCTTAGCCCCTCTTCATAACAAAATCTCACTTGAATTAATTGAACATGGGCTTCACAAGTGGCCCGATTGCAATCACTTTGTTTTTTCCGATTCTGCTCTTTTTAATACCCTTCCAGAGTACGCGAGAGTTTATCCGCTTCCAGATGAACTATCCAAACGGTGGCCAGTCATGAAATATGGTTTCCATGGGCTTGCACATCAATCTCAATGGGAGCAACTTCAAAAACAAAAGCGATTTAAGCGTGTTATTACCATTCATTTAGGGGGTGGAAGTTCATTAGCTGCCTGGCAGGATGGATGCGTAATAGATACCACTATGGGGTATACCCCAACCGACGGTTTACCCATGACAACGCGCAGCGGTGCTATCGACCCAAACATCGTTCTGCATTTGCTAGAGCATGGAAACTACACGTTAGAAAGCTTATCCAAAATGTTTAATAGTGAAGCGGGGCTGGCTGGTTTGAGTGGTATTTCCGGAGATTATCGCACACTGAAACAGAGCCAAAATGCCGATGCGGTTCTCGCTCGCGACGTATATTCTTATGCACTGACCAAAGCAATTGGATCTTTTATGGGGGTCTTGGGTGGCGTAGACGCAATTGCCTTCGGTGGAGGGCTAGGGGAGCACCAACCTGAAGTGAGGGAATCTGGGTTGTCACGTTTTGCAGGGCTTGGCATTTCTGTCTCTAAAGAGAAAAACAAGCATGCAGAAGGATGCTGTGCAATTCACGATACAGGTTCCCAAACTGAGATTTGGGTTACCCCCAGTGACGAATGCAAAGTGATGCTTAACCAATATAAAACGTATACGAAGGAGAATGGATAATGCCGGCAGTATTCAACGCAAAAGTTAATGACGCTTTCAATGAGTGGTCTAAGGGGTATGGAAAAATCCAACATACTTCCTCGACGATGAATATTGTCGAAAAGTATTTATCCCAACACTATCACGCTGCATGTGGTGAACAATCCGAATTATTAAACGCAATAGAATTGCTAAAAGCAGCTGATCGAATCTGTAGTGCCAGCATGTGGTTGGTTGCCCACATGACCTACGCAAAACGTGTGTCTATGGCAGGCAACCCACTAAATATCGACGATTTTAAAGAAAAAGCGCAGGGCCATACAGGGGGGGGCACTGAATATGACGCCCGCTTATACAGGGTATCTTCTGGCTAATGCTTTAAGCGGTAAAACTCGCTCATGGGTTATGGGCCAAGGGCACTGTGTGGCGGCAATAGAAGCTGTGAATGCAATTACCGGCAATCAGTATGAAGAGAAAGAACAACTTTATTCATGTAACGAGAAAGGGCTGAGCCGGCTGTGTAATGACTACTACCGATATGATCTAAATGCCGAAGGGCAATTAGAGTCTCGTGTGGGAAGTCATGTAAATTTACACACGGCGGGAGGAATTTCTGAGGGAGGGTATTTAGGTTTCACTTCACTCAAGTACGTTCATATGCCGCTTCCGGGGCAAGAGCTGGTCACCTTTTTAAGTGACGGGGCATTTGAAGAGCAAAGAGGAAGTGATTGGGCTCCGCGCTGGTGGCGTGCTTCAGACACAGGATTAGTCGCGCCTGTTATGATTGATAACGGACGCAGAATTGATCAGCGTACTTTGATGGTACAAGAAGGGGGCACCAGTTACTTTAAACAACATCTGGAGTTACACGATTTTGATCCTGTCACTATAGATGGTAGCGATCCTGCCGCATACGCAATTGCAATCATTAATGCTACGGAGACGTTAGCTAAACGCGGTTACGAAGCAGAATCTGGGCGGAATTCGTACCCTGTCAAACTACCCTATATTATTGCTGAGGTTGCAAAAGGCTATGGTCTACCTTCAGCAGGGACAAATGCAGCGCATAGTCTCCCGTTAGGTAATAGCTTAGTAGATGACGATAAGGCAAGAGCAGCTTTTAATGAGGCAACGGCTAAGCTTCATGTTCCTCAAGAAGCGCTATTAGAAAGTGTTAAGGTTTTGAATAATCATCGGAGCACCGAACGAGTACAGGAAAAGGATCATGAATTACGGTTATTAAAACAAGTTAGCCTAACTTTTCCCGATGATAATTATTCAGAAGTAGAGGGATCAGTATCGTGCCTTGCTCAGATTGATCAGTGGATTAACGACTTGATCCTTACCAATAAGTCTTTGCGCTTTCGATTGGGGAACCCTGACGAGATACAAAGCAATCAAATGATGGCTACAATCAGAACGCTTAAGCACCGTGTAAGTGCACCAGAAGACGAAGAGTTAGAGTCGTTAACAGGTGGGGTGATTACCGCACTAAATGAAGAAGCCGTGGTGTCAGCAGTGTTGGCTAATAAGCAAGGTATAGGTTTGGTTGTAACCTACGAAGCTTTCGCAATGAAAATGCTAGGAGCCATGAGGCAAGAAGCCATTTTTTCCCGAAATTTAAAAGTATCGAATCGTTCGGCAAGTTGGATAAGCGTGCCTATAATAGCCACCTCGCATACGTGGGAAAACGGAAAAAATGAACAGTCTCATCAAGATCCTAAGTTTACTGAAAACTGGATTTGCGAAATGTCTGATGTAGCACCTGTGTATTTTCCGATTGATGCCAACACTTCAAACTCAATACTTAAAAACGTATATCAAACCCATGGCAAAATTGCTGCTATCGTGGCGGCAAAAAAAGAATTACCAGTCATTACGAATAAAGCTGAGTCTGAACATGCCGCGAATGAGGGATTATTTATTGCCCTGGAACAATCAAGCCCAGATATACAGCTTATAGCCGTAGGCGGGTATCAATTGCAGGCTTGTCTTTCTGCGGCAAATTCGTTGAAGAAGGAGGGGATAAAATGCTCGGTTGTCGCTCTGCTAGAACCAGGTCGATTTCGTGCACCTCGAGACAAAACAGAGGCTGAATATTGCCATGAGCCTGCGAGCATAGAGCGTATTTTACCTAAATCTCCACTACGTATTATCGTTACACACACAGGTGCAGAAGTAATGGCGGGAGTATTAAGGCAGTTAGATCTGGGTCCACACAAAACAACCTTCATAGGTTACAACAATCAAGGCGGTACCTTAAATTTAGAAGGTATGCTAAACGTTAATGGCCAGTCAGCAGAAGGTATTCAAAATACAGCTAAAGACATGATTAATGGGGCAAAGTAAAAATGGGGCAGAGTAAAAATGGGGGGTGCGTATGTGGCCGACGGTGCGTACTAATGCGACACATTTGCTCAGCGCATTTCGTAGCGAGCCAGCATGGCTGTTCGGTGATATTGATGCGCTTATGCCTGAAGACTTAACCGCTGAAGAGCAAATTGACTATGTAAAAAGCGCGCTTCAAAAAACAACCACTCTAGTGATCAATAAACAAAAAATACCTGTTGAAACGGTTAGCTACACCTCGCATAGCGAAGCACTTCCACACGACGCTGAACTAGTATTGCAGTCTCGACACACATTTGCGCATGTAGATGAAGTGACTTTATCGCTTTCAAAAGCATTGGGCTCGGTACATACGAGTTTTGTAAAGCCGCAATACCAGCGGGTGGGTGCTGGCGAGTCTGCAACCGTAAAGTATAAATAATGGGTCAGAGTTAATTAAACACTCTGACCCTTTTTAAAATTTGCTATTGTGCTAAGCAAGAAATATCACTTAGCTTTTCAATATCACCAGTTAGATCATTGCGCAAAACACAATGCTCACCATCGGTCAGTAAGGTAAACGTAAATGCGGGATTATTGTGCCTTCCCTCAATAGGTAATCTTCTTTCGTCCAAGTGTGCTTTACGCTCAATACTAACTTGCGAAGACTCAGAAAATACATCGTCGGCAAGGGTAATTTTGATGCCACCAAACCAGTCGCTAATTTTAGTTTCTATTATCTGTTTCTGGGCAAAACTCAAGTCGTCAGTGAGTGCGTCAACCAAGTCTTTTTCATTCGGCACAGGGGTCATTGCGCAGCCACTTGCTACAGCAAGTGGAATGACAAGTGCACCTAGTACCGTTTTAACAACTGCCATTATTCGCGCTCCTCAATAACAGGTTCGTTAACCTTATTGTGCAAAATAAAGGTATTTCTACGAGTATTCGGATTATCAATAGATAACAGGGCTTCTCCTGTTTGGTTACTCGCTGTGCTAGCAGCACTTTCTTGATTACCTAAAGCGTTAGCCCTAGTGAGTTCTTCTGTGGAAGCAACCACAGGGCAGCTGCCGGTAGCAGAATATTCTAAGGCCGCTGCAAGCATGGCTTCTTCGGGGTCACCTAGTGATGCTGTAAAATCGTCTTCCACATCACAGCCGGGTAGTTCAAAGTCGAAGCTAGGGGATGCTACCGGCATAAAACCGTCGGCGTAATCGCCGAAGCCTTTATTGTTCACACCTTGGAACTGAATAGTGAAATAGGTTTCGCCGCAGTTATCGGTAGGGTAGAAACCATATGGCTTGCCACAGGTAGTAGAGCCTATTTGTACCACTTCAACAACGACCCCCCGCAATGCGTTCATTACCGCTTCACTGGCTGAGCACGTTGAACCCGTGGTTATCACGTAAACACGTGTAAGCGACAAACTAGGTAACAAGGTGCTGGTTAGTACGCCTGCATTGTAGTCTATTTCATTACTATAAAATGGGGTTGCTTGTACCGTGCCGCCGGTTACCGGGTTTGTTGTACCGCTCTTATCGTTAAAGCGAGTGGTTTCAAAAATAGCGTTATTAGTTTGGCTAGGGCCTGCTACCATATAGGAAACCTGAGAAGCCAAAGCCAACAGGCCTCCACCGTTGTAACGTAAATCTATAACCAGTTCGGTTACATTCTCATCTACGAATAAATCAAACGCATCGATAAGGCCATCTTGGGCTGTGCGAATAAAGGTATTGAACTGAAAATAACCTGTTTTGCCATTTTCAGTATCTAGCACGCTAACGTTTTGCACTGGCGTTACGCTTACATCGGATGATGTGATGTCCACAGCTAGCGAACTGCCGTCAATAAGTTCAAATTCGAAATTGGTAATAGTGCCCGCGCTTTCAGGAAATAGCGCCGCATTAAGGGCATCAACACCAGCTTGGGTGTTGTCGTTCACGAAGTCGATACCATTGACCGTAATCAATGAAGCGCCGCGAGGTACATTGGCCAATGCAGCAGGAGAGTCAGGTTCAGTAAAACGAACCACAAGCTCTCGAGGGGAAGTGTTAGCAACAAACTCCCAGTCGAATCCATACCCAGATGACACCCCTGATTGCGATAGCTCATTGTATTCTGCGGTGTCTTGAGAAAAGTGAAAGTTATCTTTAGCTGTTCCGCTTGGGGTTAATTCGTTGGTTTTTAACTGATCGAAGTAGGCTATTACCGAGAAATTCTCGGGGTCATTGTCATCAACTTCGTCGTACCAAAGATAAGTGTCGTTGGTCCATGAACGTAACCACAGTTTTTCATCTAACGCGGAGCCTTGTGAATCAGGGTAAGCGCTGCCTGTGAAGGGATCTATCCCTGTTCTTGGTGATTCACATTGCGCGATAAAAGTAGATTGTGATTCATACACACCTGGATCCCAAGTGGGTTCGTTACTAACAGGTGGTGTAGTAGTTACTGGTGTGGTGGTATTGCCACCTCCGCTACCGCCTCCACAACCACTTAGAATCACAACAGTTACTGCTAGAGCAACACCAGTACATTTACGCGCGTTTATCAGCATAGATTTTCCTTATCTAGTCGGCCAACAAAACGCAGGCCATAGAATTAAATAAATATTGCCACAGAACAACACATCTGACCGCACTTTTTTCTTACTACGACACACGCTGAAACAAACTTGCTTGCAGATCATTTACCAAAAGTGAAGGAGTAATGGCTACACACTTCCCGAGGTGGGTTTTTTTCTACTATACGTTCAAATGTTGAAATCCTCTTTACGCCTTATTTACTCAGCTTTGCGCAACTATCCCCACGAAAATGCCTCCTAGAACACAATTTGAAAAGAGTGATGTTATGTATTTTTATCAGCGGTGTTTCACCAGTGTGGCCATTATTAGTGCCTTATCATTAACCGGTTGCGTATATGTTGAAGATGATGAAGACGGAGATGGCAATGGCTACGCACAGTATGTGAATTTAGTGCCCCAATCGCCCGATATAGAATTTGTGGTAGATGACGACTCGGAAGGGGAAATGTCGTTTGCCGAAGCCACCGCGTATTCGTATGTAAGTAATGTTTCTTACGACATTGAGTTTAATCAAATACTGCCAAATACGGAAAATAGCAACTTTATCGACGACGATTCACTTAAAGTCGATAACAAAAAAGTACATAGCTACATTTTATATGGCGAGACCGACTACCCTAGTAGCTTGGAAATAGAAATAGACGTGTCCGATGTTTACGACTCAGATTTTGACGATGGTTACGCTATGGCGCAATTTGCCAACTTAGCCAGCTACGACGACTCTGTCGATGTATACATTCTTGATGCCGATAGCTCACTGACTAATCAGTCAGCCTCCTATACGCTTTCATTAGCCGATGTCAGTGGAGACACTGAGTTGGACGCTGGCGATTATAAAATAGTCTTTACCGAGTCAGGCACCGATACTATTTTAGCGATGAAAAACGACATAACTATTGAAGAAGGAGAGGCGCTATCTTACGTATTAGTTAGTTATGACAGTGCGGGAATAGAGGATTCATTTTTCAGCATTGTGGAGCTTAACAGCAGCGGGGCGAGGCAACTAACTAATGAAGCGCAAGACAGTTACCTTCGGGCAAGTAACAATATTACTAATACTAGTGCTATATCAGTGGCTCAAAGTACTACGTCAAATTTAGTCGCGGAAGATATTTATTTTGGTGAACTGTCTGACTTTATTTTAATAGCCATTGATGACCCAGACGAGGCAACTAATGTTGATATTTATCTTCGTGACAGCGATAGCCAAGCCGTATTAGAAAGTACTAGCATAGATTTTCATGCAGATGAAATTGCGCTGTTATTAGGTAGTGGAAATGCAAACTCCACGGTTACGTCTTATTCCAATACCGAAGACTTAAGAATTATTGAAACCCACGCGAAACTGCTTTTTTCTCATAATATTGACAACGAAAGCAGTACCTCAATTTCTGTGAAGGTGATTGAGCAAGGAAGTTCGCCTGACTCATACGATGAATCTGACTCATTTTCTTATTTGAGCACTCTTGATGTAGAAATTGAAGCTGGTGATTATGATGTATATGTTTACGATAGCGAAACTGACGATTTACTGTTAGAAACCACGCTCTATGACGTTCAAGCAAGCGATGTTATTAATCTTGTTTTATCAGACTACGATTACGGCGGCGCCCCCTATCAAGTTTTTACTCATTATAACGAGTAACAAAAATAACAGGGTCAGAGTCTGAGGTATCCCCACAAATAATATAGCAAAATCAGTGAGATAAAAAAGAA
>NZ_CAXBMP010000055.1:0-11456 GCF_963976965.1 uncultured Alteromonas sp. | reverse complement strand
CGTTTCCGTGATTTCAAAATTTCGAACTATCAGTTAATGATGAAATTAATTGATGCATGTAAAGATCACAGTATTGAAGAAATTTTGGAAATGGAAGATGTTGCCGAGCGTGTAGCTTTGTATCACGAGCACAATGAGCTAGCGAAAGTGCAATTGGCCAAATGTGCAACCGTTCACAAGAACCTTGTGGTGCTCGATTTAACCGAAGAAGAAACCATTTACGCGACCAACCGTTTTGTGATTTATGCGATGTATTCCGATTGCAATATCTCAATTCACAAAATGTGGGGCCTTAAAAAGCAAAACGTGGTTTTCGCTATTGGTAAATCAATCACCAACCGCACTTCAAATACAAACGTCGGTGAACTATGCCTTAAGTACGGCGGTGGTGGCCACTTGAATGCCGGTACGTGCCAAGTAGAAACTAGTAGAGCGGAAGCTGTTCTAGACGAGATAATTGACACTATCACTTCAGATGGTTAATCCATACTAATAAAACCTCGGTAGGGGTGTTGTTAAAATCATTGGCAACACACCCTGACTTTTCCCTCGAATACATATCTATAAAAACAAACAATCCAATATCTGGTTAGCGCTTATTGCATACCTATCTAGCTGTGTTTACTCTATTTTAACAATTGAGTGTAATGACTGAGATAGGAAGTAAGTATGAATTTTGCTGAATTTGCTGCATCACGTAAAAGTGTACGTGGTTTTACCAAACAAGCTGTCACTAAAGAAACCGTGGATGCCATTATTAACGCAGCGAAATGGGCTCCTTCGTCTTACAACACCCAAACGTGGAAAATTCATGCGGTAGCGGGTGATGTGCTCGATAAAATTCGTGAAGGTAATACTGAGAGAACATTAGCCGGTACGCCGTACGTCAGAGACTTCCCTTACAAAGAAGACTATGACGGCGTTCATAAGCAACGACAGCGTGATGTTGCCATGCAGCTATTCGATGTAATGGGCATAGCTAGGGAAGACAAAGAAAAACGTATGGATTGGATGATGCGTGGTTTTAGGCAGTTTGATGCGCCCGTGTCATTGGTATTAACTTACGATAAAGCCCTAGAGCCTGCAGGTATCACGCAATTTGGTTTAGGCTCTTTAGCTTACGGTATTGTATTAGCAGCTTGGGATTTAGGGCTTGGTTGCGTAATTAACGGCCAAGGCATAATGCAATCTGATGTAGTGCATAAACATGCGCAAATACCAGACTCTGAAGCCATTATGATTTGTATTGCGCTAGGGTACCCAGATGAAAACTTTGCTGCTAACGAGGTAAGATCGGTACGTGCCGACAACGAAGAATTCGTCACGTACCACGGTTTTTAGTTCTAAATTAAACGTAAATTACGTCTCTAGCTAATCTTTGACGGCTAGCAATTGACGGCCAGCAATTGATGAGTAGCAATCGGCGGTTAATCTTCGTTAGTAATCACACCGTAGGCCGCCGTTCCCCATAAAGGTACTGTCGACAAGCTATGTTTATAACTTCCTGATGTTTCTTTTGTAGAATACGAAAGATACATCAAGGTTTGTGACTTGGCGTCGAATATGCGTCTTACTTTCATGTTCTTAAAGAAAATGCTCTTCGATTTTCTGAATATGATGTCGCCCGAATCGGATTTGTCGATATCTCTTAGCATTTGTGCGGTAATTTCACCGGTTTGACGACAAGCTATAGAGCTATCGGAAGGGTCTGACACATCTAAATTCGCTTCAATACTAGAGATATGGCAAGTCACGCCTGTTACGATAGGGTCTTGCATGGCGTCTAACTTAATATCCTTTGTGGTGAATACGCCTAACGACACATCTCCTACTTCATTATCGCTGCACGCGGCTAAGCTGGCTACCGCGACCATCACGGCAATTATCTTTTTCATTTTTATATCCTTTTAAAGCACGTTCTAATAGTGCATCTACCACTAATACGGTATTCAGTTAAAAAACGATTTTTTATCCCCAAATGATACAAGCACTCTAGCATAGGTGGTGCATAGTTTTATTGATTCACTTAAGCTTATTCACAATCAGCTCTGCCACCTGATCACAAAAATCGAAACCTGAATAGTCTGGATTGAACCCACTAATATACGGCACAGCCATAACAAAGTAGCGCTCGTTAAGACTACCGTTGGCTAAAATGGGTTGAAAGTCATCGTTAATAGCAAAACCACCTGTTTCTAAATAGTATTCGTTGTCGGAGCCTTTGCATACGCTATTAGGGGTCTCTACTAGATGCTTTTTACCTTGATACTTATCTTTAAACCTCACTTTAGCGACTAATGGCTCGGCACCTGCAAACATAGATTTAAAAGGGAATGCGTCTATTGGCAGTGACTTCTGCCCAGTGCAATCGATAAAAGTTTTATATGTGTTTACAGTAGGCTTATTGTCCTCGTCTTTAAAATGAAATTGAAAATCGCCATCACCTTCAATTTCTAAGCGGCTGCTGCTATCAACAGCAATGATATCGAGTACGCCGCTATCGTGCAGGGCAAGTAACTGGGCCGCGGACGATTGCGGAATATTCGCAATCATAAGGCCAATAAGAGGCAGAAGGTGATTGCGTAGTCGTAGGGTATCTTCTGCACTAAAGTACTTAGCTGGGTGGTTTATCGTGAAGCTTAATAATGCGAGGGCTTCTTTCCATTGCAATGTGCTCTGTTGTTTAATCGACTGCTCGGCTTGCAGGTACTCAATTTTAAATAAGGTGAAGGGCTCATACGCTTTACGAGAATCAAGCATCCATTGGCAAAACGACTCTATGTTTTTGTTCGCTATTTTTTGATAAAAAACAGTGTCCAGTTTATTTAATGCCGCTTTGAAGTTTCGCTCAAAAATAAAATCTAAACTTAAGAAACCATCGTTATCAGCCCTATGTTGAGCAATTTCTTGCTCGCTTAGCATGCCTTCATCAGACACTAGCGGGTCGTCTAAGTGAAAGCGAATATTCGGCAGTAAACCCTCTAACGAGTGCATGATTATCTTGAAATCTGGTACGTTGTCGAATAAACGGTATTTTAATTGGTTATCAGTTTGATAAAACTCACCATTAGCTTCGCTTAACGTACGAATAGCATCAATAGCGGTAAGGGAACTGCCTTTAAGCGCTATTGTATGGTTATATTTTTGCTGCAACTTAGTGGGCGGGTAGGGAGAATCAAAATACCCTTTTACTTTACCTTCGTGGGTCTTGGGCCAAATATGACCAGTACAGATCGCCACCTTATCGAATCCTGTTACCCATCCCGTGTCAGTTAATATGTTAGTGCCAGTGCGACTGTCGGTGTTTGTAGGCTCAGGGCTCTTTTGGCGCTCAAGGCTGTTATTACGCTCAGGGCTGTCTACACGCTCAGGGCTGTTTTCATCTGCAGTGGTGGGTTTAATGTCCAAAACGTTGCACTGAAGATGCACGTTAACGTGTATCCCTGCTGCACGGCATCTGCCAATTAATTCACAAAATTGGGCCTGTAAATATTCCCCAAAGAGCAACCGGGGCACCACGTGTTTTTCATGCAGTTTAGTTTTTTCAATTTGATATTTAGCGAGGTACTCGGAGCTTTGCTGACGCAACCATTCAAGCAGGGTTTCATCAAACGGAGCCAGTTCATCAGATGAAATATTGGTAATATGTTCCCACGACGCGCCATCTTTACTGTAAGGCATGCCTTTGCCCAGGGCGGTATTACGCTCAAAGATATCGAAGGTTAAATGAGGCGATGCTCTGCCATTTACACTCTCGGCATCATCAAGCTGCTTGTCAAAAAAGCGCAATGCTTTTTTAAGAATAGAAAGGGCGCTGGGGCCGCCACCAATTAACGCAATCCTTGTTTTTGTCATCATCATCCTACCCTTAATAAAGCACGAACAAAGCACGCTATTTATTAGAAACGTATTATTTCCACGGTGTTGTCGAGCCTGTATTTCAAGCACCTAACGCAGGCTATTCACATTGGCAAACACGGGGAATAAGTTAGCTAGTCATCATAAATAAGCAGGTTATATGCCTTATTTTCAAGCTGCATTGTACTGGCTTTTTACTCGGCTGTAGGGGGGCGGTTAAACAGTACTGATTTATATCAGGGTTGAATCTGGCTTCGACGTTCAATATTGACTGGGTGGTGGGTAATACGTGGTGGATTACTGATTTATCGGCAGCACAATGTCAACGCTTAAGCCGCCATCGGCAGGGCGAGTCATTTGTAATCTTCCACCATGTTTTTCAATGGCTTTTTTCGCAATGCTCAGCCCTAGTCCGAATCCTGATGTATGCATTTGGTTGCCTGCACGGTAGAAAGGTTGAAGCAACTTTTCTATTTCCTCACTATCAACACCAGGACCATGGTCGCGCACGGTAATTACAGCCGTGTTACTCCGTTTTTCCGTGCTCACCTCAACCAATTCACCGCGAGATGAATATTTACAAGCATTGCCGATAATATTTTCCAATGCCTGATGAAGGGCTTCTGCATAACCTGAAATTGTCACATTAGGCTCGCAGTTAAGGGTTAGTGGAATGCCCGGGTAATGCACTGCCATATCATCGGCTATACGTTCACACAGTGCGTTAATATCGCACGCTTCTGGGCTTGGGTTACCTTTTTCTAACTTTGAATAATCCAAAATCTGTTGAATAAGTGCATCCATACGAACGCAATCATTATGAATTTGCTTTACGTGACGACTATCTGGCGTGTGCTGCTCGATAATAGCTGCCGATGCTTGCAAACGAGCCAGTGGCGCGCGAAGTTCATGAGATACATCATGCAACAGTTGTTGCTGATTGGTGGCAGCTTGATGCGTTTTATTGACCATAAAGCTAATATCAGCGGCTAAGTCGCCCAGTTCATCACCACGAGTCAGAATGGCTTTAGGCAGCGTAGCAACTTCTTGTTGGTCGGCATAACGGCGACTAAACGCACCTAAGAAGTTAATAGGGCGTACGATCCCCCAACTTAATAGCGCACTGACAATGGCAGAGGCAATAAAGATAAAAACGAACTGCAATGATTGAAACCGGTAAAGTACTTGTTTATAGTTGCGAGGCGCCTCTGGCAATCGGGTTTCAACGCGATAGGGTAGTGCAGATAGGCCATATACTAATTTTACTGTGCGATCCCTTTGAGGCACCTTGTTCATACGATAGTGATAGATGGTTCTACCCGTGTTATCTGATATCTGCATAGCAATGAGATCGCTACGATGTCTGACATTATGGCTTATCCAGTCTTTTATCTTGCCTTTGGGTACGTTCCCGCTAGCTAAGTCTTGCTCATAACGCCATACAATGCGCTCGGCTTGGCTAATTACACCATTAAAGTAACGCTGACTATATTCGTCAGACGTATATTTGCTAACCAGTACATATCCCGTGGCAGTCATCACGAGTAAGCTAGCGACCCAGAATGTAAGGAATATTCGCCAAAACAGGCGTTTAAACCCAAACGTCTGTTTTATTGAATGCCAAACCTCTGAATGCTTCATGCTATACCTTACTGTTGTGCTGGTGGGGTTAGCATTTGATAACCCACACCACGAACCGACTTAATCACGTCGTTTATACCTACCGCAGTCAGCTTCTGGCGTATTCGGCTTACGTGTACATCCATGGCACGGTCATAAGCTTCAAGCGGCCGATTAAGCACTTCTTCTGTCATTTCTTGTTTTGTGATGGTTTGCCCAACGCGTTCCATTAACAAGCTTAGCGCATTGAACTCTGCGCCCGTTAAAGGCAGGGGAGTGTTATCGACAAGCGCCGTTCTCGCGCCGCTATCAAGCACAATGCCGTGAAGTTCAGCATGCACAACCGTTTGGGTTGGCGCATTGCCATTTTGGGTCCGGCGTATAATGGCGCGAATACGCGCGCCAAGTTCCCGCGGGTTACAAGGCTTCGCTAGGTAATCGTCGGCGCCCATTTCTAAGCCAAGAATTCTATCTATGTCATCACCACGACCGGTAAGCATAAGAATAGGCGTCTGTTTTTTAGCGCGCACATTTCGCAACACATCTAGGCCTGACATACCGGGCATCATAATATCTAACACTACCGTATCGAACTCATCGCTTTGCAATAAGCGGGCAACGGCGGCATCGCCACTATTTAAGGTTTCAACTGCAAAGCCGTCGGTTTGCAGGAATTCACTGAGTAGCGCGCAAAGTTCTGCGTCGTCATCTACCAGTAAGATTTTGTATTTTTCATTTTCCATAAAATAGAGATTAACCGTTTTATTTTGAGGACTTTTCAACTTTACCGAACTTTACACTAGCTTAACCCTACTTATCGAATCGTTTATGCATACTTAGCTCCGTTGATGAAACAAAACGTTTCCCCCATGTCATGCAGCATCATGACCAAAACAAGTAGGAATATTAAGATGAAAAAATTAATTGCCGGTGTTTTATTGAGTGCATGTATCGCCACGACTGCTTATGCAGGTGGTAAACATTCTGATGACCGTAAAGGTCCTGACTTCTTCCCCATACACAAAATGACGAAAGTGCTAGATTTAACTGACGAGCAGCAAGATGCGCTAAAAGCACTGAAGGCCGAACTTAAAGCGGAGCGCAAAGCAAACCGCCCAGAGAAAGGCAGCGAAGATTCGTTTAGAGCGCAATTTAAGGCACTCGATCCGTCAGACGCTAATTACGAGCAAGACCTAAATGAACTTGCAAACCTAAAAGCCGAAAAAGCGAAAGCACGTTTCCTTAAAATGGCCGATGTACGTGTCAAAGTAAGCGAAATTCTAACCGACGAACAGCTAGAAAAGTTCGAATCGATGAAAGAAAAGCGTGGCAAGCGCGGCGACAAGCGAGAAAGAAACAGTTAGTCGTAACATAGACAATTGTTTTTAATAAAAGCCCCCGCAGTTGGAAAGCCCAACGAGCGGGGGCTTTTTCGTTGACGGCTTTCTATATTCAGTAAAATAAAACTCGGTGTTTTTATTATTGCAGTGTCGTAGGTTGTTGAACTTGCGCGTAGGTGAAAATAGATGAAGGCGCGTTGGCAACCTTTTCTAGTGCCTTTCGGTCTGTGCTTGATGGAATAGACGTTAAGCCCATCCATGTGTTGCGGCGATTATTTTTCGCGCCATAAAGCGCAGTATCAGCAAAGCCTATTGTGGTTTGCCAATCAAAAATATCATAATGCTGTTGAGAAAGCGGGTAAGCCGCATAGCCAATTGAACAGGTAACATGCCTTTGTGTACCTTCTGAAAGTTGGAACGCACGTGAACCTACAATATCCACTACTCGCTCAGCCATCACATAGGCATCTTCTCTAGGGGTGTTATGGACGACGACAAGAAACTCTTCACCTCCCCAGCGTATAAGGTAATCAGTTTCACGAAATATATGCTTTAAGCGATTTTGTGTTTCTACTAAAACCTTATCACCAGCCTGGTGTCCATAAGTATCGTTGATGTTTTTAAAGTGGTCTAAATCGATAACGAAGAACAGTATATCGTGCTGGTTTTTGGGAATAGAATAGGTTTGTGCACAGTTTTCGTAATAACGCTGCACGAGAGCAATGTCGCGCTCAATGTGTTGTGCTAAATAGCGTCTGTTGTGTAACCCGGTCAGGGGGTCAGTCAAGCTAGCCTCTTTCAGCGCAGTGGCTTGCTCTTTTAGTTGTTTATTCGCGGCCAACAATTCAGCCGTTCTCGCGTTTACGAGCTTTTTTAAAAATGCCTGACGTTGTCTATGGTGTCTTACTCCCAATAAATGACCTAGGTAGACGGCGATACATAAAAATACAATAGCCACAAATTTTGCTAGCAGGGTTTGATACCACGCTGGCATAACAAGTAACTGCCGATGCAATGCATTTTTTTCCCACAAGATCCCATCGTAAGAGTACTCAATTTGCAAAGTATAGTCGCCAGGTTGTGGCATAGTAATAACGGCTAAACGTTGCTCAGCATTTGCCTGAACCCAGTTTCCATCCAATCCTAATACGCGATAGCGATAGTGGGTATGTTCAGGGGTAAGATAATCAAGCGCGGCAAATTCGAAAGTAAGTCGTTTTGCTAACGGAGGAACGGTTAAATCAGTCGCAGTTAGCCCCAGTGATTCAATGCTATCGTCCTGATTAACCAACGTTATATCAGTAAGCACTATGGGAACAGTCGGCCTCGAAAACGTAAAATTAGCACTGTCAATAATGGTTAAGCCGTTAACGCCCCCAAAAACAATGTCGTTCTCACCTGTCGTTGTCGCCGCTGAATGTGCATAAGGCGCATTGGCCATACTTGGTGCGGTAGCTGCGCGGGTGACATCAAAGGTATAGCGGTTTATTGCCGCAATGCCTCGAGTCGTACTCACCCAAATATGATCTGCATTTTCACCTGCGATAGCAGCAATATTATTGCCAGGTAAGCCATTAGCGCTCTCTATTTGAATCCAATCAGCTTGTTGAGGTTTAACAAATACACCTGCAGAGCCCGTTCCGACCCAAAGGTAACCTTTTTCGTCAACGAATAAACTTGATATATATTGTTGTTTTAAAATGGGGTGAGTAATTTGGGTTGTCGCTAAATTGATAGTTTGGCCCATGTGAATATCGCCCTTTACCAATCCTTGCCACGTGCCAATCCATAAGCGACTTTCATCAATGGCCAATGAGGCGATACGTCTCTCGTTAATACTGTTAGCAAATTCGATTTGTTTTTCTGTACCCTTGTGTCGCACCCATAAGCCGTCTGTGCCGCCTAGCCACAAACTCGTCTCGGTCGATAAAAAAGCAGTGGTAAATGTTGAAGGTTTACGTATACCGACTGCCAGTGGAAAGTTTTGTTTAGTGGCAGAGTCAATTTTCACTGTTGCAAAGTTGCTTGAAGCATATACATCTCCATCTTTAGCGGCATGTAAGGTTTCTACGGGATTTTCTGATGTTTCCCACAGCTGCCCTGTTTTGCCATTTATAGGAGATAGTATTTCGATTCCGGCGTTACCCGTGCCCACTAAAAGTTCGCCATCATGAGACTGCACCGAATGTACCTTTCGGTTACCCAAGCTTTTATCAATATTTGCACCACCAAAAATGTTAATTATCGATTGGTTATTGGCATCAAAAATGTTCAGGCTGTGCCCAGCGCCAATCCATACTAGCCCCTTGCTATCGGTAAAGGTAGACCAAACATTGTCGTCAGCAAGCGAGGCAGGTTGCAGTGGATTGTGCGAAAACTGGCGGATTTCATGAGTCTTAATATTCACTTCTATTAAGCCTTGGCCAAAAGTGCCAAGCAGCACCAAATCAGGTTTGATTTCGCTCATTGTGAAAAGCCAAGGCGATGTCGTGTTACCTAACGCGAATGGGCGAAACGGTGCATCGTCATTTTTGACAAACAAGCCTTTGTCGGCAGTACCTACCACGAGGGAGCCTGAAGCGGTCGAAAGAATACTACTGATACGAGGTTGCTTATAACTGCCAACTTCTACCAGTTGAGGAGAATGTTCTATGCCGCTAGTGGCGATATGAACAAGCGGGAAATGAAACAATCCTTGTTCAGAGCCAACCCACAACTGCTGCTTGTTATCTACATGAAGTGCGTGGATCCTCGCTCTATTAGGCAGTTCAAACCCCAATAGTTTTTTCGTTGTATCATTAAAAATGAACAAGGCTCTATCTGATGTAAACGCAAAAATTTTATTCTTGGCAACCGAGGTGACGTTAAGGTGAAGGATTGAAACTTTCGAAAGTAAACTTTCTTCATAAGCAATGAGTTGAAGTTTTTCTTGGTGTAAACGGTAAAGGCCTTGTTGAGTGCCTACCCATACTTCACCATTGTCTGTAGCAAAGGTGGCTTGAATTTGCGGCGAAGGCGTATCGCTTTGCTTATTTTCAAATGTTACCGCTTTCAATGACTGGGAATCCCACCGCCATAATCCTTTGGAATCAACCAACCAAATAAACCCGTCTTTAGTTTCCAATACCGAAAGGATAGGGCCGTCAATGAGTGAGGTCTCGGCTAGAGGCGTATAAAACGTAGGCTGATGAAGCGTATGCCAGCTGGTGGTAGCTAACACGGGGATACAGAAGAACAATGACAGCACCGATAAAGCGCGACACAAATTATAAACTCTAGTTAACAAAGTAGCGCACCACGTTAATCGTTACTATTAACCCAATGCATAGTGATGCACTAAATCATTTTTGTATCTTGAGAATAAAGCGTTGTTATTCGTGTTGCAACGAGAAAGAAGCGGTAACAGGGTTAACGAAGGCTACATTGAATAGGCGCTGGTTTGCGTAAAGATTACACATCATCCGTTAAATCGTTACACCTGTTCAAAGGTAGCGGTAATGTTTAAATATTCGAAATCCTATTAATTTATATATTTCATGTGGTTATAGCTAGTTAAGCACTAGTGGTGCAAATTATGCTCCTCTTAAAAATAAGTCGTAATGCACGCTCGTCTAACAATTACACGTTTACGGGTTTCAGTCATACGAATTTTAAGCAGAGAAGGAGAACGCTATGAAAAAGCTTACATTAACCGCCATGGTGGGTGCAGTCTCACTAGCCTTGAGCGCAAGTAGTTTCGCCGGTCATCATGAGGATGAAGGGAAAAAGATTATGATGAATAATCTTAAAACAGGCGAAGCTATCGGTAGCGTAATGGTAAGTAGCTACGATGATGATGGTGTGGTCTTTACACCGAAGTTATCAGGGCTTACACCAGGTATTCACGGTTTTCATGTACATGAAAACGGCGATTGTTCAGCAGCGATGAAAGATGGCAAAAAAGTGTTAGGCGGTGCTGCGGGTGGGCATTTCGACCCTGAAAATACGGGTAGTCACAGTGTACCTTGGTCTGAAGAAGGTCATGAAGGTGATTTACCAACTTTGTATGTTGACGAAAATGGTAATGCCACACAGCCTGTTTTCGCACCAGAATTAGAGCTTGAAGACATCGAAGGGCGCGCCATTATGATTCATGCCGGTGGCGATAATTACTCAGATTCTCCGGCCAAACTTGGCGGTGGCGGCGAGCGAGTGGCTTGCGGTGTAATCGGTAAATAGCGTACTGAAACTGGTATTATCATTTAATAATATTGTTAATTAAAGCGGCAGAAATGCCGCTTTTTTTGTGTTTGGGCTCTAGCAAAAGTTTAAGACGGCAAGCTTGAAAAGGGAAAGTTAGAGATAAGCAGGCTTGCGTTTTACGTCAATGCATTATTGAATACGGCATACGCTTTTAAGGAGAGATAAGGTGTTTGCAGATAAGTTCATGTTTAGTGTGCTAAAGCCAATATTAGCTGTATTAATAGTGATGGTCTCAACCAATGCTATGAGTGCAGATGACATTTCAGAGGTTGTGGGGGAAATGAGTGGTGAAGCCTTGCTTGCCCAGTATCCCGCCTTCATGGACGAATATAAGTCGTATCAACCTAAGGCGTGTTGATCTTTCGTGATTGGTTTTTGAGCAGCATGGTAAAGAGT
>NZ_CAXBMP010000054.1:0-12907 GCF_963976965.1 uncultured Alteromonas sp. | reverse complement strand
GCTGGCTTTATACTCACCCACCTAGCCTAAGTGTGCAAAATTGTGGGGGCATAAAGGGGTTAGGTATTCCTTTCAATATTGCTAGCTATGCTTTACTTACCATGATGATCGCCCAAGTGTGTGACCTTGAGCCAGGTGATTTCATCCTGACCTTAGGTGATGCGCATTTATATAGTAATCATCTAGAGCAAGTTGACCTGCAGTTAAGCCGAGAGCCTTTCGCGCCGCCCGTTATGGAATTAAACAAAAGCGTGAAAGACATTTTTGATTTTTCATTTGAGGACTTTACGCTTAAAGGCTATCATTCTCATCCCCATATCAAAGCACCCGTCGCAATATAAGGAGGTTTTGTGTCTACACCTATTCTTATATGTGATGATTCAGGTTTTGCACGACGCCAAATGGCACGCAGTATCCCAGATAGTTGGGAGGTTGAGATTTCATTTGCCGGTAATGGACAAGAAGCCCTTGAGGTTATCCGTGCTGGTAAAGGTGATGTGGTCTTTCTTGACTTGAATATGCCTGTTATGGATGGCTATGAAACCATGGAGGCCATTCGTAAGGAAGACTTACCTTGCTTGGTTATCGTGGTATCAGGAGACGTACAAGCGCAAGCGCGAGAACGAATGCTAGCCTTAGGTGCCATCGATTTCATTCGTAAACCAATTGATAACGAAAAGCTCACCAATATTTTATCCTCCTACGGCATTTATAGTGGTGTTTCTACTGCAGTACAGCGAGAAGCCGTTGCAAGAGACACCGATGCATCGTCATTGGAAGACAAGCTAGATGCGTACCGTGAAATGGTGAATATTGCTATGGGGCGAGCCGGTGAAAGCCTAGCGCAGCTTATGGGCGAGTTTGTCGACCTGCCTATTCCCAATGTCAATTTGCTAGAAAGTAATGAACTGTCGATGGCCATAGCCGAGATAAATCGCAACGACTGTGTGTCGGCAGTATCGAAAGGTTTTGTCAGTGCGGGAATTCGCGGTGAAGCGCTGGTTATTTTCAATGATATTAACTCACAAAACATTGTTGAGTTATTAAAATACGATGCCCATCAATCTACTGGCAGCCTAGAGCTTGAAGCGTTAATGGATGTGTCGAACATTTTAATCGGCGCATGCCTAAATGGACTGTCTGAACAATTAAACGTGTCGTTTAGCCATACGCTTCCTGTATTGCTCGGTCGTCATCAGGGGCTAGCTGCGTTACTAAACGACAATGTTAAGAAGTGGGGCAAAGTCATGGCAATCGAGATTGGTTACGCTATTAAAGCCAGAGATATTGCATTCGACTTGTTACTGCTGTTTCCCGATGAAGCGATGAACCATATTTATGGTCGTTTAGTGGATGTAGACAAGGAAGCTTCATAATGATTTCACTCACCCAAAACGGAAATTTGCCTGCTGAACTGCTCGACTCTATCGAAGTAGGTATTGTCGTGTTAGATAGAGATTTCAATGTAGAGGAGTGGAATAAATTCATGGAAAACCACTCTTCCATTCCACCGCACGATATTAAAGGCACCTCGTTGTTTAACCATTTTTCAGAAATAGATGAAAAATGGTTAAGGCTTAAATCAGGTCCGGTCTTCAACTTAAAAAGTCCTGTATTTATTATTTGGGAACAGCGCCAATATTTATTTAAATTTGGCGGCAATAGGCCCATTACTTGCCAAGCCAGTTACATGTATCAGAACGTGACCATGTTTCCCTTAATTTCTGAAACCGGTGAGGTTGAGAGGTTCTGTATCGTAGTTTATGACGTAACAGACCAAGCACTCAGCAAAATTGGTATGGAAAGGCTGAATGAAGAGCTGAAAACAGCCAGTCGAATTGATGGCTTAACAGGGCTATTTAATCGTCGATACTGGCAGGAGCGTTTTGAGCAATCTTATAAGTTAGCGAAGCGCCAAGATAAGGCGAGTACCGCAATGATGTTAGATATCGATCACTTTAAAAAAGTGAACGATACTTATGGTCACCAAGCTGGCGATAAAGTTATTCAAATGCTTTCTGCCCTTATTAAGCGCTGTGTCCGAGAAACCGATTTAGCTGGCCGTTATGGCGGCGAAGAATTTGCCGTTATTCTCACCGATTCCTCCGTTGAAAAAGCCGTCATAGTCGCTGAGCGTATTCGTCGTTTGGCCGAGCGTTTGGTGGTAGAGCATGATGGTGAAGAAATTACCTTTACAGTGAGTTTAGGCTTAGCTGAATTCGACCCTCACAGTAAAAGCTCTATGGCTTGGCTTGAGAAAGCCGATCAGGCGCTTTACGAAGCTAAAGAAAGTGGTCGAAACAAATACTGTATTAGCGCGCTGGCCGGAGCGTAACGCTGCTATTTACATCGTCGTTTTCGGTAGTATAAAACAGAGTTGGTGGTGCGCTTATTACACACCAACTCTGCGTCTACGCTCTATAACTTTAGCAGCGTCAATCCAAGCGTATTTTTCAATTCTTGAAAGGTTACAGGCTTGACCAAGTGGTAGCGAATACCTGCAAGCTCAGAGGCCTTTCTATCGTCTTTATGTGCGTTAGCCGTAATAGCAATTATAGGAATGTTCGGCTTCTTCTCTTTAATAATTTTTGCCACTTCTAAACCGCTTATATCAGGTAAATTAATATCTAACAAAATAGAGTCGTAGGACTCTTCACTCGCTAGCATGATGGCGTCATTACCATTGGTTACTGTCTTAGGTGAGTGACCCATGCATATCAGCATATTTTCAAGCATCTGTGCATTGATAGGCTCATCTTCTACCACCAGTATCTTGGCATGACTCACCGATTGATAGGCGGATTTATTCGGATGTGCTAAGTGATGAAGCGTATCTACAATACGGTTTTTATCAACTGGCTTAACAAAAGATTGCCATATTTCAAGCTTACTGTTTGCAATAACATTGGCAATATCTGGTGTCGCCGACAACACCACAATAGGTGGCGTACGCTTTCCGTAAATAGCATGAAGTGTTCGAGTAAGCTCTAAGCCATCGATACCCGGCATGTAAAGGTCAGCGAAAATGGCGGTGTATTGAAGTAACTCATCATGCAGACTTAGTAGGTCTGAACCTGAAGCAAAACAACGCGCGGAAAATCCTTCGCCCGTAATAATGTTTTGAATATGCAGTCGAGAAATTTCTAAATCATCAACGATAGCGAAGCGCGCATTGCTAGTGTTCGTTTTGGATGTTTCGATATCAGGTAAAGGCGTAATGGGAATAGTGGCAACAAACTCAGTGCCAATGCCTTCTTGGCTAGTAAAGGAAAGGCTGCCACCGAGTTGATTAATGCTTTTTTGTACCACGGTGAGCCCAATGCCAGCACCGGGAAACCGATGATCTAGCGGCTGTTCGCCACGGAAAAAGCGTTCAAAAATTTTAGGTTTTATGTCATCTGCAATACCTAGTCCTGAGTCTTTAACTTTTATGACTAAAAATATTTTTTTGTTTTTCACCAAAGTTGTGACATCTACGTGGATAATGCCATTGGGTGTAAACTTAACGGCATTGTCTAACGTGTTGCGGATGACTTTAGATAAGTTTGTGGCATCCCCTTCAATAAAGTGCGGTACGCTATGGTTGCAATGCATCGTGAATTCGACTTTTTTCCCTCTAACCTGAACGGAGTAAGGGGCAATGCATTCGTCGAGCAAGCTGATGAGGTCAACACGACCGATGTGTTTATCTTGTTCGCTGCCAATCGACAAGATATCCAGCAAGTTGTTGGTTAAATTCAATAGCCGATAGCATGATTGCTCAGCTTGTTGAATAAGCTTTCCTTGCTGCTGTTTCATGTTAGGAATAAGTTCTAGTGCAGTAATGATGGCACTAATTGGTCCTCTAAACTCGTGGCTCATTAAGTTTAGGAAGTCGCGCTTTTCATTCTCAAGTAAGGCTTCAGATTCTCGATATTTCGAAGAGATATGCGCTTCTTTCTTAAGTAGGCGAGTTCTATTTTGGTTGATTTTTGAGAAAACAAATAGCCACAGCGCCATAAGAGAAAGTGCTAACAAGGCGGTAATCACGAACAAGCTTACCTTGAGGTTCTGAGCACTGTGACTCAACCGATTCAAGGTGATTTGTTCTTGAAGCCGAATATCTCTAATGAGTGGCGAAAGCTGAAGCGGGGGGGATAGATAACCCGCTACTTCACTAGGGGGTAAACCAACAATAGTACGGAGCAAATAAAAAGTGACTTTCACCTGCTCGGGAAGTGAAAGTGAAGTGCTCATTTGTTGTTCGCTGATATAGGCATCTAAACTGAGTGCTTGGGTATTAAAGTCATCGAAATGCGCATCGTCAATTAAAAAAGCATGTTGAAAGTGATACTTTGCTTCAACGACAAGGGGCATTAATTCCCTCTGAATAGTGGCTATTTCATCTGAAGGTTGTGGCTTAGTAAGTGTCTCAATATGGTTTTCTATTTCAATGAGTGCATGATGCAGTGAGTTGCTCGCACTTAGCGATTGCGACAACGTATAGTGGGTGTGTAAAAAGTGGTATAGGTAGGCGAAAAAACACAATATAACTACGGCAAACCCTGTAGCGATGTATAAATTCCAATGCGTTGCTTCGTTAAACGGTACTTCATTCTTGCTCATAGCGACTCCATGCTACTACGCCTACTATTGGTCTTTTCTTGATTTTCTCTTAGACGTTACTAGCTTTCCACTTAGCCATAGGGCTTTCGCCAAACCCACTACTACTACGTTTTAATCGGCTACATTGAAGCCAAGTGAAAGCTTATCGTATGGCTAATTTAGGCCATCCTTTTACGAACTCATTCCTCATTATTGCTTATATGCACAGTAGTTTAACTTTAGATGGGAAATGAGTTATTGCAACCTTATTACTCAGAAGTTTTAGATTTTTCTAAATGAGTGATCTTATGTCGAATATTGTGTAAGAACAGCAAGCTGGGAATAACCATAAGTGCTGTAATAACAAAGAACTGGCTCCAATTACCGTCAAGGAAATCAACCACGAAACCACTACTGGATGCTACTAAGGTTCTTCCCGCTACACTTAGCGATGCCATAAGGGCGTATTGGGTGGCACTGAAAGCGCGATTACACAACAGGGAAATAAAAGCGACCATGGCCACGGTGCTCCAAGCAGCCGTAAAGCCGTCGATAATGACCGCAGCGGCCAGAAGGGTAACATCAGGCCCGGTAGTGGCAATAAGCGAGAACATAAGGTTGGAAGCCGCCATAGCAATGCCGGCAGTCATTAG
The DNA here is from genome assembly GCF_963976965.1 of uncultured Alteromonas sp. Lineage (NCBI taxonomy): Bacteria > Pseudomonadati > Pseudomonadota > Gammaproteobacteria > Alteromonadales > Alteromonadaceae > Alteromonas > uncultured Alteromonas sp. The sequence continues at coordinate 7,670 of NZ_CAXBMP010000054.1, read as the reverse complement.
GCCCTTGTAAATACCATAGCGAATATTGACCAACCCACCTATCAGAGAAAAGATAATGGTTACCCACCAGTTGAGCAGCTTTGAGTAAGTGCCGATATCGCTATTTGAAAAACCAATTTCTTTGTAAAAAACGATACTCATTCTTCCTAAGAAAGCTTCCCCAATTTTAAACAAGAATATAAACAGTAAAAACGACAAAGCGAGTTTTACGCCATTGCGTGAGAAAAACTCAGAAAAGGGGGCCACTAAGGTTTGTTTAAACCAAAGCGCTATTTTAGAAGGCGTTGCGCCTGTATTGCTGTGTGCTGGGTTCCCCGTTGCTTGGCTACGCAATAGGTCCCGATCTATGTCTGGCTCTTTAGCAAACACAGTAGTGACCATAAGCACAAGCATAAAAAGGGCGAGTAAACCGTAAATATCAGGCCAATACCAGCTGCTGTTGTCTGCAATAAAAAACGGGATGGCCCCAAGTCCACCATAACCCGTCCACCATCCTGCGGTGGCAACGGAAGAGGCAGCAGATAAACCGTCATTGTCATTTTCTTCAATAACATCAATTCGATAACCATCTATCGCAATGTCTTGAGTAGAAGAAAAAATGGCGATGAGCAAACCCACCAATGCCAAATAAAATAAGTGACTATTGGCCGATAACTGTGTCATCAACGCACAACACAGGGCTATGCCACCTTGCATGATGAAAATCCAGCCTCGACGCTGGCCAAGAAAGCGAGGTTTTACGCGGTCAATTAAAGGAGACCAAAGAAAATTGAATGAATAGACCGCAAAGATAGCACCAAACAAGCCAATGGCTGACCGAGATAGGCCTTCATCTTTTAACCAAGCAGATAGCACTGAACCAATCATAATCCATGGAAAACCACTGGTAATGCCAAATAGAAAAATACTGAGGTAACGTCGGTCGTGATAAGTTTTGAGAGAGTCTAACAATTGCGTTCCATGGCCAAAGCGTGATCCATTCGTATTGAGCCATGATCACGCTTGAGTTTCAATGAAAACGAGCAATAAAGGGTTGAATCACTGATAAATTAACGAATAAAGAAAGCCGCTAGGGGCGGATACCTACACAGTCGATGGGGCAGTGCCCTTTGCCTTCTAGGAACAATACACAATTCATTAACTCATCGACGAGGTATTTATCTGAACGTAACTTATCTTCTTGCCAAAAATGGACTTGATGAAGCAAATGCCAAAACACCCGCTCCTTATAAGTATAAGGTTGGGTAAATGTGTATTCTATCTGGCCCCACTCTTCCATGCTATCCCAAAAGAATAGCTCTATCTCCTCGATAGGAAGCTCTCCTTGCCAAAATGACCTCAGATAAAAACACAGCTGCTTGGCCTTTTTGTTTACGAATGTTTGAACAGTCATAGACACACAGCCGCCGTTATTAAAGATTAAAATGAATTATAGTTCAGAACACTCAGTGATACCTTGTGAAACATAAGGCACATGAGATAGATTATCTGTTTTGAGCTGTAAATTAGACTAGTTGGTTTAGATTCTAATTACCAGCCTAAATGTTGAGTCCATCCAAGAACGCTGCCAGCAATTAACTGAATTTTAGCGCTATTTTCATTGTCCATTAGACCAAAGGTTGAATTATGGGTTGAGAGTGACTGTTGTCTGTAGTGGAGTTTGAGGGAGGTGATGGCAAGTTGTTTTCGTTTCGTTTCTGTTTGCGACGCCCATGTATTGGTGTCGTTAATAGATAAATCTAATACCGGAAATTCTGTTCCGGCAATAAATTCAGGTACACCGCGATTAATGTCGGCATTCGGCCAAAAGGGGGTGATGGCGACTAAAGTGTCTGGTGAGGGAATAATGCCTTTAGAACCTAAATCCAGCAATTGTGCAGCCTGCATACCATAAGCAATGTTCATTCTAAACCCTTGATGACTTTCAAGGTGCGTATTAAGCGCATTGATTAAGATGGTTAAATGCTGACTGGACGATACGTAACTTTGTCGCTGAAGTCGACTGTCACTTTTCGGGTGAATGGCTTCATCAACGGGAAGGTCAGGCTCTTCTTCTAGCGTGAATGAAACTGGGCTAACCACAGCATGCCAACCTTTTTCATTCAGTAAACTGGCTAAGTGACGTGCATCCCCTATGGAAAGACCGCTAGGCGAGGCATCAGCTAAAATAATGGCGGCGCCGCGTGAAATAGGTAATGCTGAGGGGCTCTCAAATATAGGCACGCGGATTTCCCCAGCCATTACATAAGTAATGTCATCGGGTAAAAAAGCGTGGGTAATATCCTCATACAAGCTTTGGGCTTGCGCACCAGGCGCAAAATATCCCATCAAAAACATAAAGCTAAAGCTGCAACCCACCACGAGAAAGCGAAATAAACGTAACATGGCGTACCAATAAAGCACTCAACAGTTTTATTATCGGCTAAAGCTTTGAAAACTTCAGTTCGAACCAATAGTATTTTTTAGCACTTGGTTAATCAACCGCTTAAATGATAAAAGCTGAAACAGGTAGCTAAGAAGCGCCCCAAAGTCTCAATCTATAGATAGTGGGGCGGGGGAGTAATGGGCATAAGCAGTAAACGGGATAGGCGTTTGAAAGGTTAACCAGTCTTCCGAGGCAGGATGCGCAAAGCTCAAGCTTTCTGCATGCAACTGCAAACGTTCGGCCATACTCAGCGCTTCAGCATGAGCATACAACCTATCACCTAAGATAGGGTGACCTAACTCAAGCATGTGCACACGTAGTTGGTGGGAGCGCCCAGTAACGGGGTACAAGGCCACTAACGTTTCGCTTAGCTCACTCGTAGTGCTGGGGCTAGCACAAGAACTAGCGCTGGCGGCTGAATTAACGGGTTGAGGTGATGCTTTTGGTATAACGTCTACTACTTCATAATGGGTAAGGGCTTTTTTGCCTCGCTCAAAATCCACCATTTGCTTAGGACGGTTAGGCCAATCACAAATAAGGGGTAAGTTCACTTCCCCTTGGTTGCTTTTCACGTTGCCAAAAACACGAGCGAAATAGCGCTTCTTGGTTTTGCGTAGTTCAAATTGCTTTGAAATATGCCGATGGCTTTCTTTGTTAAGGGCCATCACCATAATGCCCGATGTGGCCATATCTAGCCTATGGACTACTGTCGCCGTAGGAAACACAGTATTAACTCTGCTAATGAGTGAGTCTTTATGTTCTTCTGCTTTACCTGGCACACTTAACAGGCCGCTGGGCTTATTCGCTACCAAGATGTCATCATCTTGGTAGAGAATGGTTAAATAGGGCTGTACGGGCGGGTTATAAACAAACGCTGGATTAGCCATTAAGGGTTATTCACCACTAGACGAAGGGCATCAAATTGCACATCAGCGCCTTGTATTACTTTGTCCAATGCGTTCATTTGATTTTCAATAAACTCAATTTCACTGTCACGTACTGACGGGTTACGCTTCTGCAAATCGACTAAACGCTGGATTTCACTGTTTAGGGTTTTATGCATGTCTTGCAGTGCATCGTGTAGCTTTTGATTCGCTTGTTGATGCGCCAGTTTACGGCTGCTCTCAATCGCTAAGGTAAGTGGCTGTTGAAGCGCTTTTATTAACTGATGCGAAATTTTGCGGTTTACTTTACGCTTTATCTCGAAGGTTAAATCTACTTGGTTACCTTGTGCATCTAAACAAATACGCAGTGGCGTTTGAGGTAAGAAGCGGCCAAGCTGAAGGGCTTTGGGGGCATTGGCGTCTAACACGAACAAGGCCTCTAACCAGTAAGCGCCCTTAGGGAGGTCAGGATCGGCGATAAAGCCAATGCTGCTCTTACCGTGCACATCACTAAGCACTAAATCGATAGCGGTATGTACAAGAGGGTGATCCCAACTTAAGAATTGCACATTTTCTAAGGTGGTAGCAACGCGGCGTTTATAGGTTACCGTCATGCCTTCAGGATCAAGCCCCGGTAATTGGCTAACCATAGATTCGGTTGGCATTAGAATAAAGCAATCGCTGCCCTTTTCTTCTTGTTGAACCCCAATAGCATCGAACAAACGGCCCATAAAACGTGACAAATCTTGCGAGTTATCAAGCAATATGATGTCTTCAAGCAACTGTTCAACGCGGCCTTCACCAGAGGCATTAAGTTCTAATAAACGGTCACGGCCGGCTTCCAACTGTGCCACTAACTGACTATTTAACGTGGTACTTAAGTTGATAAGTTCATCACGAGTATGGAGATCGTGAGGATGCAAACACGCACCAATCAACAAGGTTTTTACGTCGTCAAACACACCTGAGCCGGTAGGGCAGGTTTTCTCGAACGCATTAAGCCCTTCATGATACCAATCCACCAACACATGCTGAGCGGTGTTTTTCAAATAAGGCACGTGAATTTCAACGGTTTGAGTTTGACCGATACGATCTAAGCGACCAATTCGTTGTTCAAGTAAGTCGGGAGTGACGGGTAAATCGAATAACACCAAGTGATGAGCAAATTGGAAGTTACGCCCTTCACTGCCAATTTCGCTACACAGCAATATTTGCGCGCCATCTTCTTCATCAGAAAAATAATGGGCGGCTTTGTCTCGTTCTACAATGGTCATGCCTTCGTGGAATACGCTATGACGTACACCGGTTTGAGTGCGAATGACTTCACCAAGTTCTTGTGCGGTGCGCGCACTGGCACAAATCAGTAATATCTTTTCTGGTTTTACTGATTGCATAAAATCAAGTAACCAGCCTACCCGAGGATCTTCATCCATCCAGCTATTCACCACGCTTGGCATACGTTCAGGGTATAACGCATGGGTTAAATCACCACCGGTTACCGCACTTTCATATACCTCTGGCAGTTCAAGTTGGTAGCCAAGCAATACGCGGTCAGGAAAGCCTTCAATATTGGCTCTGCGGTTTCTAAACAGCATTCTACCAGTACCGTGGCAATCAATAAGCTGATGTACTAGTTCTCGGCGTGCTTCAGGTTGTGCTAAATTACCTGCATTTTCCATCACATCCGGGGCGAAGTCGGTTAGCTTAGTGCGCTGCTTTTCGTCCGGTGTGGTGTCTGAAAGTAACGGGGCTACCGCGTCAGCAAGCTGACTGTAACGCGACTCTTCTGTTAAAAACGCTTCGTAACTATGGAAGCGGGCAGGGTCGAGTAATCGCAAGCGGGCAAAGTGGCTTTCATGGCCAAGTTGATCTGGTGTTGCGGTTAATAGCAATACCCCTGGGGTTTCATTAGCCAACGCTTCCACCAAAGTGTATTCAGCAGAAGGGGCATCGGCAGACCACGCAAGGTGATGGGCCTCATCAACCACCATTAAATCCCACGACGCCGCTTGAATTTGTTGTTGACGTTTTTCGCTCTGACTTAAAAAGTCTATGCTACATAGCACTAACTGGTCGTTATCAAATGGGTTGGTTTCTCCATCATCATCTAAAGCTTCGCATCGACTTTCATCAAAAATAGCGAAAGGCAGATTAATTCTGCGCAGCATTTCAACTAACCACTGATGTACCAATGAATCGGGCACTAATATTAATACTCGCTGAGCGCGCCCCGTGCGCAGTTGCTGATGAATAATAAGCGCGGCTTCAATGGTTTTACCTAAGCCAACTTCATCGGCAAGTAAAACACGTGGTGCGTGGCGTCCACCCACTTCAGAGGCAATATGTAGCTGGTGGGGAATGAGCGAGATACGTGCACCCGCTAAGCCCAAGGTGCTTGAGCGTAAATAATCGTATTGGTGGTTCAGCGCATTAAGGCGTAAGTCGAACCACTTAGGGTGGTCAAGTTGCTCGCTGAACAAGCGCTTTTCAGGTTGGTTTAATCGAATATGGTGATCAAGCAAGGTTTCAGATAGGCGAACCTGTGCTTTGGTGTCTTCGCGGATACCGAAATAAATGCAAACGCCCTGACTTTCTTCAATTTCAGAAATCGTCATTTGCCAGCCGTCTTGGCTCTTTATTGTTTCGCCAATATCAAAGACTAAACGAGTAAGTGGTGCATCTTGTTTTGTATACATTCGTGCTTCACCCGTGGCAGGGAAAAACACCTCAACTGAGCGAAAATCAACACTAATAACAGCGCCTAAACCTAATTCGGTTTCAGTATTACTTAACCAACGCTGACCAATGGAAAACGGATTTCCTGAACTCATAAATCACCAACCTTTTTTGCGGGGGCGGTATTGTACGCATTGTGTATTAATAAGTCATTAATACTAGCCCATTTGTGCGTTTTAATCTTGGGTAGGAAAATGTGGTTGGAGGAGGAAGGCAGAAACAGAAGAAAAAAAATTTATCAGAAAAACAGTGCTAATAATGAAAATCTGGATTATGGTGGATTTAGCGCTTGTGATTGTTTGTTGGGCAAGCGTGTGAAGTGGCGGTGTTTAGGTAACTGCCACTTTTCGGTCGACGCGACAAGGAGTGGAAGTCCTGTTCGAGCGACAACTTCTTCTCCTTCAGCGGAACTGTTCCTAGCACGCTAATTTGTTGTGTGTGCCTGGCCTTATTTACCGGAGTAAAGGATGCCAAGAAAAAATTCCACTGATACAAAAATATACGTCCTCGATACCAATATTCTGCTGCACGAACCTCACGCATTTCTCTCCTTTAAAGAACACGATGTCGTTGTACCAATGACAGTGCTTGAAGAACTAGATTACATCAAAGACAGTAAGAAAGACGTTGCCCGAGATGCGCGAGTATCTATTCGTGCAATGGAAGACTTATTGCACGATGCGTCACCTGACAATATGGTGGCCGGTGTATCTATGGTGGGAATGGGCGCAGGTGAAACAGCACCCACAGGTTCGTTGTCTATTTATACTGATTTGGGCATGGCACAATCGCAGCAAGTGTTCACCAGTAATGAGAACGACAACCGCATCATTAATGTGGCCCTGCATTTGCAAAAAGCGAATGCACCGCAACAAGTGGTGTTGGTCACCAAAGATCTCAACATGCGCCTTAAAGCTAAAGGGGCAGGTCTTGCTCATGTAGAGGATTACCGCACCGACCAACTTATCAGTGATATTAAATACTTATCTCGGGGCTTCCATCGGTTTGAAGGCAATTTCTGGGACAAGGTTAAAAGCGTAGACAGTCGTACTGAAGGTCGTGATACCATTCACACCATTCCCAAAGCCATGCTGCCAGAAGCTTACATCAATGAGTTTCTACTTGATGAAAGCAACGATTTTGCTGGACTCGTTGAGGCGATTAACGGCGACTCTCTTGAAGTGCTCGATTTAGGCTATGAGCGCTTAATGGGCCGCCATGCATGGGGAATTACACCAAAAAACATTGGCCAAGCTATGGCGCTTCATGCGTTGCTTGACCCACACATCGACTTGGTGATCCTTACTGGCCCTGCAGGGAGTGGTAAAACCCTCTTGGCCCTAGCCGCCGCCCTTGAAATGGTGGTAGAGCGTAACATGTACGATAAGATAATCGTGACACGTAGCACGCCAGAAATAGCCGAATCGATAGGCTTCTTGCCGGGCACGGAAGAAGAGAAAATGTTGCCGTGGTTGGCGGCCATCACAGACTCATTAGAGGTGCTACATAAGCACGACGAAAATGTGAAAGGCTCTATGAATTACATCATGGAAAAAGCCAATATTCAGTATAAGTCGGTTAACTTTATGCGCGGGCGAAGCATTCAAAATTCTATTGTTATTTTG
>NZ_CAXBMP010000053.1:0-14368 GCF_963976965.1 uncultured Alteromonas sp. | reverse complement strand
TGTTTTCACCTTTGGGGTTAGAATAGGCGTGAAGCGGCCTATATCCATTCACCTTGAGGAAGTAAGCTCTATGGCAATTAGAGTGATTTGAGCTGGTTGATGGCCGAAAATACTGGTCATCTCCCCACGGTAACTATAGAGGCAGTTGAGTTATTGTTTGGAGTAGAGGTCGCGACTGCGGTTGGCCAAATGTCCTGTACAGAATCTAAAAATGCGGAGGACAAAAAGGCTAAATTGCTCAAATCTAATATCCTCAGCGGGTAGCAGACAAAAATGATAAAACTTGCCAACGCAGCAATCAATGCATTGCTAATACCCCCTGCGTGAACCTTGGATAGAAGAGAAGGCTATTTATCTTGGTGCGCTAATGTGGAAGAGATATGTTCTGATTGTTTCAAAAACCTGTATGAGAACTTTATTGCCTCAACAAGATAAAGTTCGAGGCCAGTTATATTTAAAATTTGATATGGAGATAGCATGCCTTCAAAGAAAGAACAAAAACAGCGCATACTAAAACGTGTTCAAGAATGGGCTGGTGACTCACATAATGCGTTAGCTTGGTATGAGTCAGAGAGGATCGCTTCATTTGGTTGTACGCCTAGCCAAGCAGTTGAAGGCGGTCACTACGAGGCTTTGATGGCTTACTTAGACGCCATCGAAATAGGAGGCTTTGCGTGATTTGTTATATGAACTGACTCTTAATCGGACTGGAACTATAGAGATCAGATTTAACGTAGACTGAAAGGTTATCTCATGTAAGTTATCTGAGAGTTAATGGCAATGGCGATTAAGAGTAAAAGTAGCGACTACATCGCTGTATTTTCTTCAGGAGTTGCGAAAAATAGTTTCCAGCTAAAACTATCAAAACAGCTATTTACAGGAGATGTGAAACAGGGATTAAACACATTAATTCATACAGGTTCTTGAAAGTTTAAATTACTTGTACAAGTATTTCTGAAAACCAACAAAAGTCTCTCGAATCGCAGCGGTAGTACCGAACTCTTGTACAGCGTCGCCAATGGTGTGGTATTTTAATTCTATTAAGCTGCGCATTTTACTGGTGGCTAATTCGCTTACGCCATCTTCGATATATTTTTCTAAAACGAATGCGATAAATTCTTGTTGTTTGTAATTCCCAAAGGCGGTGTTGATTTTTGGCCTCGTTGTGCTTACGCGATTTTCACGGCTAATAGCTTCTCTTGCATATGCAACGTATCGCAGTACGTCGTATACGTCGCTTTGCTCGGCATCTATTAGCTCTTTCAACCCTTCGAGCTTATCTTCGTCGTAACCGGCCTCAGCAAGGCTTTCTAGTAACTGTTCCCGCGTTGTTGGGTCACTCCAGATGTCGCGGAGTTGATCTTCGTCTTTGAAGAACTGTGGCAGATCTGAAAAGAGCCGCTCTACAAATTCCTTAGCTGTGATTGGCTTATCGCCAAACCAGTACATAACTGACGAGATATGTTTGATTTGACGGGTTTTACCGTCACTGAGTTTAATCGTAATTTTTTCCGATTTATCGCATATACATGGTGTGTTGTTGCAGTCTGGACATTCAACAGGCTCGCATTCACAGGGAGAAGCACCACATAAGCCACAAGGCGGTTGTTCACATACACAAGGCTCACTTCCACAGTCAGTGCAAGGCTCTTTGGGGCAAGTACAAGGACTAAAGCCGCACACTTCACAAGGCACTTTTACACAGCTACAGGGCGAGTCACCGCAGACCTCACAGATGTTTTCTGGTGGCAATGGCTCACCGTCCCATTCGGGGTCGGCAAAGTTGTGGTGAGCTTTTACAAAATCATAGATAGTGAAGTAATCTTTGCCTTCATACATACGGGTGCCACGGCCGACTATCTGTTTAAACTCAATCATGTTGTTGCATAGGCGCATTAGAACAATATTGCGCACATTGCGGGCATCGACACCGGTAGAAAGCTTACGTGATGTAGTGAGAATGGTGGGGATAGTCTTTTCGTTATCTTGAAATGTTTTTAGGTCGTTTTCACCAGCTGCACCGTCATTGGCAGTTACTCGAACACAGTAGTTGGTGTTGGTTGTCCAACCTTTTTGTCTAGCATACTGATTGATAAAGTCGCGTACCATGCCAGCGTGCTCTTGGGTGGCACAAAAGACGATAGTTTTCTCATTGGGTTTAAATAGATCCATCCAATAATGAACACGCTTTTGTTCACGTTCTGGGATAGTAATAATACGATTGAAGTCGCCCTCTGTGTAAACTCTGCCAGGCTCAGGCTCGCCGCGCACCACTACTCCATCGCCTGGGGTATATACGTACTCGTCCATCGTACCCACAGTTGGATAAACCTTAAACGGAGTTAAAAAACCATCGTTGATGCCTTGCTTAAGGGTGTAGCTGTAAACTGGTTCGCCAAAGTAATTATAGGTGTCTACGTTATCTGTGCGCTTTGGCGTGGCAGTTAAGCCTAACTGAACCGCAGGTGAAAAATGCGTGAGAATTCTGCGCCAGTTACCTTCATCGTTCGCGCCGCCACGGTGACACTCATCTATGATTATTAAGTCGAAGAAGTCGGGCGGGTAATCACCGAAGTATGGAGTTTCATTGCCGTCACCGTCTTTGGGGCCGCTCATGAAAGTTTGGAAAATAGTGAAAAACACACTAGCGTTTTTCGGCACAGCACCTTTTTTGCGTATTTCATTAGGGTTAATCCGCACTAACGCGTCTTCACCAAAAGGGCCAAAATCGTTAAATGCCTGATTCGCTAATATGTTGCGGTCAGCTAAAAACAAAATGCGCGGGCGGCGTTTGGCTAGTTCTGGACTTTTTTGCGCAGTTAAACTCCAGCGGCTTTGGAATAGCTTCCACGCGGTTTGAAAGGCAATACAGGTTTTACCTGTGCCAGTGGCCAAAGTAAGTAAGACTTTTTGTTTACCCTCGGCAATGGCTTCAAGCGCATTGTTAATGGCGTTTTCTTGATAATAACGAGGTTGCCAGTCGCCCTTTACCTCGAAAGGAACGGCGGCGAAACGTTCACGCCAAATTTTTTTAAAATCAGGAGCGGCTTTGTCTTGCTCAGCAAAAGTAAGTGTCCAAAGTTCCTCAGGCGATAGGTATCGCTCAACTAACTTTTCATCACCGGTGAGCATATCAATCTGGTAAATGTCATGGCCATTGGTGGCATAGGCTAATCGGCATTGTAGGCGCTCGGCATAATCTTTAGCTTGGCGTACCCCCTCGGTATAGCTTAAAGCTTCTTTTTTTGCTTCTACCGCTGCTAATTTGCGACCTTTGTACACCAACACATAATCACTGTTTACAGGTTGACTGCGTTTACCTCCGGTGAGTATACGTCCAGGGCAAATCACTTCCCGTCGAATAAAGCTTTTGTCTACTTCGCCCCAACCGTCACTGATTAATTGGGGATCAATTAAATCGGCACGGGTATCGGCTTCGTTGCGGTTCGCTTTATTCTTAGGAGTAAGTGTCACGCGGCAATTCCTTTGCTTTTGGTTAATTCGCCAGTAAAGGCTTTATTTAAGATAGATTTCTTGAGTTCATCGAGGCAGTCTAACTTCTTTTCATAAATACTAAATACTTCAGCTAACAAACTGTTGAGACGTTCAATTTCTGAAACTAATCTTCTTTGCTCATTAATCTCAGGGACTGGCATTTCCACCGTTAACAAGTCGGATTTAACTAAACTTGGCCGGCCAGAACCCTTATCCCTCGTAGTGAAATCATAGTTTAAACAGAAATAGTACAAGAATTTTTTGTCAAGGCGATCTGAAGCTTGCAGTCCAAAAGCAGTATCGACATTCCAAAACTTCGTATCTATGAAAATAGGATTGTTTATTGTCCCCTTCCTTCCAATGATTGTAGTGCCTTCATCGCAAATATAATCATCTGCATATGCCATAACTTTACCGGCACTGCCTATAATTGGATATTTACCTGCTGAACTTTCTACTGCTCTTTGATTTTTCCCATTTTTTATTTCTAAAATCTCAGCCCATTTTTTGTTCTTCCAACCCTCACCACGCTGACTAAACACTTGTCGCAAATAGCTATCAAACAACTCATGGGCATTTTTCAGGTTTGTCTCTGCGGTAGCGCGAGCTTTTTCAATATCGGCAAAGACTTGGTCGAGAATGGCGACAATGTATAATTGCTCAGCGATGGGAGGAAATCTAATCTTTAGTGTTTTTAAAGTCTTGAAGTATATGGCTGAAACATTGGTTGTACCCTGCTTCATCTCTTCAAGTTGCCTCAATACATCTGGAGAACAGAATGCATATGCCGCGAACCTTTGGTCGATATCTGGGCCGAAGCGTATTCTCATTATATTGTTGTTAAAAAGAACCGGATTGTTTGAAGTCGATTTGAACAAACAACTTTTCCCTACAAGCTCGAAGCTATTCCTAGTATTGAATAAAAGGTCGTCATCCCGTAACCTAAATTTTTCAATCTCAGATTCCGTCGCATTCACTTTAGCTATTTTAAAAGGGTTCCAGCTATTTTGATTTGATATGTTATGCATTTTAACGTAATCATATGCGAAATTATTATCTTGCTCTCTTGCTCCCTTAACCAAACCGATAGTTTTATCGTCAATCAATTCTTCAAGTGTTTTGCAATTCCAACTATTGAAAAGATAACCCACTATAACAACTCCTGAATACTATCCAGAATAGTCTCACTTTCTTTATCCAATGCAATAATTTCTGCAATAATAGCTTTAGGTTCACGCAAAGGCGCTTCTTCCTTTGCATTAGGATTTTTGACCGACAAATCCCAAGTACTGCTATCCAATTCATTTATGGCAACTGACCATGAATTGTTTGAATCAGCATAATCTTCTTGTAACTCTATAAACTCTTTTAAGTCATTGTCATTCAGCGGGTTGGTTTTACCCATGTTACGGCCGACATTGAGCTGATAAAACCAAGTGCTTTGTGTTGGCTCGCCTTTTGTAAAAAACAGGACCACGGTTTTAACACCCGCACCAATAAAAGTGCCACCTGGACAATCCAAAATGGTATGTAGGTTACAGTTTTCGAGCAGCTCTTTACGCAGGGCAACGGCTGCATTATCAGTATTGGATAAAAAGGTGTTTTTAATAACGACGGCAGCGCGACCTCCAGGTTTAAGTGATTTGATAAAATGCTGTAAAAACAGAAAGGCTGTTTCACCGGTTTTAATTGGGAAGTTTTGCTGGACCTCGGGGCGCTCTTTTCCACCAAAAGGCGGATTAGCCAAAATAATGTCACGTTGCTTATTAGGCGTAATGTCTTGCAGGTTTTCAGCTAAGGTATTTGTGTGGACAACATTGGGCGCTTCAATACCATGTAAAATCATGTTCATGATGGCAATTACATAAGCCAATGACTTTTTCTCTTTGGCGTAAAAAGTGCTTTCTTGCAATACCGTTAAATCACTAGATTTAAGTTGGCGTTTTTCAGCACCGCCTTGGCGTAAATAATCAAAAGTTTCACATAAAAAGCCGGCTGAGCCTGCGGCTGGGTCGTAAATGGTTTCACCTATTTGCGGTTTTATCACGTCTATCATGGCGCGAATCAAAGGGCGCGGGGTGTAATATTCGCCACCGTTACGTCCTGCGTTACCCATGTTTTTAATTTTTACTTCATACAGGTGCGATAATTCGTGCTTTGCTTCTTGCGAGCGAAATTGCAATTCGTCTACTTTTTCAAGCGCGTCACGCAGCGAATAACCACTTTGAATTTTGTTTTTTATCTCACCAAATATTTCACCTATTTTGTATTCAATGGTGTTGGGGCTTTCTGCGCGTTGCTTAAAGCCTTTGAGGTAGGGGAATAATTCGCCGTCGACATATTCCATTAAATCATCACCGGTTAAAGCGTTATCGTGATCAAAACTGCCATCGGTTTTTTTAGGCGCTGCCCACTTGCTCCAGCGGTGCGCTTCGTCAATGATGTAGCTGTATTCCTGCTCCATCAGCTCAGCTTCTTGCGACTTAGCAAACTCTAAGTCATCCAAATACTTTAAAAACAGCATCCAGGAAGTTTGTTCTGTATAGTCTAATTCGCTTGAACAGCCCGCGTCCTTGTGAAGTATGTCGTCAATATTTTTAAAAGTTTGTTCAAACATCTATATTTCTAATCCAAATAATTGTTATTGCTATTAATTTCTAAAGCTAAGCAACCTTGCCCTAAAACTTAACCGTTTAAAAGTCGTTCAGCTCACTTTTCAAATAGTGAGCGCTCTTGTGGTGGAGGTGCTGTGCTCAATGATTTATTTAATGTTGGTCGGCTAACACCAAAATGCGCAGCAACTTCACTTTTTGTAACGGTAGGGTCAAGCAACATTGCTTGAGCCTTTTTTATATCTGAGGGCGTTAGTTTTACTCGTCGCCCGCCTTTACGACCTCTGGCTCGCGCTGCATCTAAACCCGCCTTGGTTCTTTCTGATATCAAGCGGCGCTCAAATTGCGCGATAGAGCCAATCATATGAAACGCTAACTCACCAACCGCAGTCGTGGTGTCGATATTCTCATTGAGGCTAATAAAGCTCACCTGCTGCGATTTAAAGCCATCTAACAATTCAATCAGATCTTTTAGACTACGGCCGAGTCGGTCGAGACGCTGCACTACGACGGTATCTCCAGCTCTTAGCGAGTCGATCAAACGTTCAAGCTCGGGGCGTTGTTTTGACTTGCCACTAAACTTCTCGCTATATATGCGCTTGCATCCAGCGCCGTTTAATGCATCTAATTGAGCATTGTCAGATTGTTCATCTGTGCTGACTCTTGCATATCCCAATTTCACTGCAATCCCACCAAAAAACGTACGTTTAATTTACATAGTTTAATTTACGGGTTTATTTACATTAAAACAAGAAAATTTGTTTGATATTGAAGGTATGAAAGGCGTGTAAAGTAAATGGTCGTTATATTTACACTATTATTTTACTCTATATGATCGCCAACAAATTCTTCTTACTTGCTTTTATTCGCATTAATGACCATTATTATTCTTGGGTTCAACTAAACAGAATGAACTGGCCGCTTAACATCAAATAGTAAAAATTGACTATGGTGACTAATGCGCAACGATCGAATATTGATGGAAAAGGTAGGGATACCTACAGACGAATTGTCCCTCCACGAAGCAATTGGTAAGGGTCTACCTTACTCAGTGTTCTCAAACATTCTTAGCGAGACGGATATTCAACAGAATGAGCTTATTGATAGTTTAGCTATATCTCCATCAGCGCTACAACAAGCTGAAAATAGAAATTTCACTCAGTGTGAAAGCGACAAGCTATATCGCATAGTTAATATACTTACCATCGTTATTGATTATTTCAATGGTGATCAGAAAGATGCTTTACGTTGGCTGAGATCTAACGTAAAAGGGCTTGCTTACAAAAGGCCTATCGATCTAGTTTCGTCAAGTGTCGGCACCCAGATGGTTAAGGATCTAATAGGAAAACTTGAGCATGGAACGTTTGTTTAGTGTATTTTTCAGCGGGACTATAGAAGCAGAAGTAGGTAAATATTCTTTTTTTCTCGTGCAACATATTATATTTGATGGTTTTTACTTCCTCTTTGAGCATTAATCAGACCAGAGTACTACCGATGGTCAACTATAGACAAATAGCGGACATTCAAAAGGTCAATTATTGGTAAAATTTGCTGAGTCGGTCACCAAAGGCGAGACGTTGATTTAATTTACAATTCATTCTAAAATCAATATGTTTAGATGTTAATTATAATTGTTTGTTAGTAGTAGCAGGGTCTTTGCTATCACTAGTTTTCTCAGTCGCTTCTGAATTTTCAGATTCTGGGTTTAGAAGAAATTTTTTATCAGGGCTTACACTTACCTTGTAGTTTACTTCTTCTTGGTTATCAATCTTCTCTTTTACTTGTTTCGGTGTTTGCTTTGGTTGACCAATAACTGGCTGCTCTTCGGCCTTTTTGACAGGATTACTTTGCTGCTTTACGGTTAATATGACAAAAGACAAACTTAATGCAATTAACAATGTAAAGAAGCCATTCCTTAAGAGTTGGTAAGCTGACTCATTCCGTAATTGCCTAATAAGATTCATCAATTCCTGAGCATATAGAGCTTGCCGCAAGTAGCTAACTCCATATTGGTTTAGGTTTATTAAGTGATGAGTACCGTACCCGTATGTAGGTAAAGTTTTTAATGAACCTAAAGCTGTAATCCCTGCTAAAAGCATGTATATGGAAGCGAAACCACAGAGTAACGTTATAAATGGAGCATAACTTCCCGCAGAAACAAACTTTACAAATGAACCACTCGCAGCCGCTAACACAGTTAAACTTACACTAAGTCCTAAAGTAAACTTTGATGTTTTATCATCGATTTTTTTAGCTCGTTCATGCTCTTCTTCAAGCCTATTATTTAACTCTCCACGAGATAAATCCGCATATTGCTCTGACTTTTGTTCAATTTCTGATATGTTAGCTACTTTTTTCAGCGTATTAGCTTTATTTTTGATAAAATATATAAATGGAAAAATTTCTTCCAGCAATCTAGATAAAAAAGCTTTCATTTAGACTCCTGTAACCAATCAGCTATATATTTGTCGAATTTTCTTTCATTCGAAGTTAGCCAACCCCACTCGCCCGTTGGGTTAATCTCAATAAATATATATTCATCATTTCGAATTATTAAGTCTATAGCTCCAAAATGCAGCTTGAGACGGGAAAGTAAATCAAAGCAATACTGCTCTATTTCATTGGGCAGCATTATATCAGTATATTCTATCTTTTCTCGATCAACTGTGCGCCAGTCTTCTTCTATTCCAACCCCGGCCTTAGTAATTTTCACAGCATGGATTACTTTCCCTATTACGGTAACTCTTACATCGATCTTAGGTTTAATATACTCTTGGGCTGTGAATGGTGCTGCTGCTACATTACCGTCATTAAGATCATCGGAGTTTTTAACTGTAGAATAGGTAAACAGACAATCATTATCTTCTTTTAACAAAATTGTATCTAAAGACTTGATAATTAGCTTCGATCCAAGCTCTTTAAAACGAGCAGCGTTATTACCTATTAATGTTGATGGAATATTAAATCCGATTTCTCTAGCAATACTGAGTTGGTATGCTTTGGTTTCACCTAAATATGTTGATTCAGGTGGATTTAGCCATTTGGCTTTATCGAAGATCGTCAAACTTCTTAAAAACCCCATCCATTGACTACGTATAAGCTGTTCATCAATACTTAACGCCTGACTAGGCGTATTTCGAAGGAATATTGGCTGCCTGTAATAAACTGATTTAGTTGTTTCAGATACGATATAGCTATTTTCATCAACTAATATTTCCAACAGCTTATTTTGCATATCTATTGTTACTCTATAGTCTGAAAAATTTTCTTTATTCAGTCTAAAATAGCTGACCTTACGCTTTTCCAATTCCTGAACTACGAGGTCTGTAGAAAAGTCATAAATACTTGATATAACGAGGACATCTACTTTCATTCGCCCTTTTGATCCTCGCCAGTTTCTTGATCACACTTTTTAGTTGTTAATGCACCGTATTTAGAAGTTGAAGAAATTAGTGGCTTATCATCTGATACCCAGTAACCCTTAGTAGCATCAAAAACGGCTCCTTCAGGCATTTCAGGTGAAGAGGTGTATGGCTTTCGTTTGGCATGTTCAATCAATATGTGCTGAGACATTTGTTATTCCTTTTAAAGTCTATGCAGGTTTTGTCAGAAAAGTCCTGATTTGTTTACCATTATTGGCGTAATTCTACATATAGTGTTATCGCGAAGCATTATCACACTCTTATTTTCTTTTTACATCTCGCCTGATTTCGAGAAAGCGAAACAAGAAAATTAAAATTATATTCGCTGGAAGGATTTCCGCCTGTTGTGCTGAGAGGCTCTGCTTTGTTTTTAGGGGCTGCCAGTTGGATTTTACTTCTTAGCATCGGCTATTGCTTTATTGCTTCTCTTTGTTAAAAAGCAAAGAGGTGAAGCCGCTTGCTCCATAAAATAGAGAAAGCGATAAGACGTTTCTCGCTCACACAGAAGCTATTTAGTTTTGAATCCGCTGACTTCCACTTCACGTACACAGTTGACCTACAGCCTGCATTAGCTGGCATCAAAAGACAAACAACCTACGTTCAACGGCTCAAAAAGCCGCTCGCTGTAGCGCGTCCAGCCGAATGCGACATTGATTGGCTCGTTACGTGTTATGCCCAAATCCCGCGACCCATTTTTATATTGTTTAGATTTATAGTTCCCGTGCCATCAGGAAATGTATAGGCAATGGACAAGGCATGCAGTGTTTCTTTTAAAGTTTCAAGTTCTTCGGGACTTTCAGGTATAACGATAAGCAAATGGCCGACATAACCGGATTCTTCCAATTCAACTTTTGCAGTGTACTCATAATCGGAGAGACTATCTCTCAAACTATCTAGACCGCCAATTATCTTATCTGGATGATTAGCTAAGCGAGCTTGAAAGGTAAATGCAGTAGCCATGCTCGTATAATCCAGCTCTTCACTATCGTTGTCTTCCTCGCTTTCTTCATACTCGACAACGTAAGTTCCCTCACGGACATATTCAGGGGATAATTGAGATATTTCACTTAGAGCGCGAGCTGATGAAGCTTGGAAATAAACCTCGTTTACACCTCCTATTAAAGATATACTCAATAAAACTGCTGATGTGGCCTTTTTGAGCCATTTCAATAATTTTTCTTTTGTAGGAAATTCCTTCTTCATAGCTTCCTCGCAATGTAGCAGCTTATAGCTGATACTTCATAGTAACACTCCTTTCCATAAAAAAACTGCTTAGTGTTTTCATGGGAAAGCATTGTATGTCTGCAATACGTTCGCTTCGGCCCTACGGAGTCACTGACTCAAATAGACAAGGAGCGGTCGTTAATTATCTATATTATGCACCAGTGTAGGATGCGCCTCTATGTATTTGCTCAAGTAGTCGAAGCAATTTACACGAAGTGGTTTATTTTAATACTATTTCCTGTGATACATTAGCGGTAATCGCGCTTATATGTTTTTATATGGAAATTTTTATGTATATCAAAAAGGTAACGATTAACAACTACCGTAGCTATCGCTCTTTCGAAGCCAAGCTTAATCAGCTAACACTTATCATTGGTGAAAACGATACTGGCAAGACGAACTTTTTCACTGCACTTTCGTTAGCGTTGAGTGGGAACCAAATAGACTTCAAACATAAACGTTTGAGTGTTTCTGACATCAATAAAGATGCCGTAATTGATTTTCTGACGTCTATTGTTAATGAAGACACTGCAGAGAATCTGCTTAATAGGATTCCTAAAGTATCAGTAACTGTAGAGTTCGCTGATCCTAAAGATGCTTACGAAACAGCTTTATTAGCCAAGTGGATTGTGGCTGATGGTGATGAAGAAACTTACAAAATCAGATACGACTTTAAGCCTAAAGACGACAAAGACTTGCTTGAGGTCATGAAGAAATCACTCGCTGGTAAAGAGTTACACGAGATTAACTGGTTTACTCTACCTGTGGAGCTTTACGACTACCAAATCGTATCTGTGAACAACGAAAAGCCTATCGCATACAGTGACTTAAGACACGTTAGTGTTCATAGAATCAATGCAGAGCGAGATGACTTCTCTGAAAGCAGTTCAATGAAGTCCAATAGCATTTTCACAAAGCTGCTTATGAACACACTAAGCGATGACGACAAAGGTCAGATCAACTCAGCCTACTCTGAGTTTTTTAGTGCTATTGAAAATACTGATACATTCGACAAAGTTATTGGAACTAATGAAGATTTTGAGAACTACGACAGTATTATCAAACAGCTTGAGTGCACTCCTAACCTGCCTAACTTGAAGAACATCTTATCGAACATCACTTTGAAATATGGTGATGAATTTCTGTACCAAAAAGGCTTGGGACAACGAAATCTTATCTACATACTTATCCTCTTTGCTTACTACAAGTCATGTGGTGATACATTCAACTTGTGCTGTATAGAGGAGCCAGAAGCGCACTTAAGCGTTAATAACCTTCGTTTAGTAAGAGACTTTATCGAGAAAAGCGGAAGCAACAGTGGTTCGCTTGTACAAACTATCATTTCTACTCATAACCCATCGATTATCAACAAACTGAAGATCTCTAATGTTTTGGCGTTTACTGGCGAGAAAGCAATTAGTTTGTCCGATACTCCAACAAAGCTAGTTGACTACCTAAGAAAGAGACCTAATTTCGACATACTAAAGCTGCTGTTCGCAAATAAAGTCATTCTCGTAGAGGGGCCGACTGAAGAAATGCTTATCAACACTTATTTGTCTAAACAAACAACCCTCAACGACATTGATGTTATTCCGATTGGTCAACGTGGTTACGCCACTTTCTTAGATATATGGCTCACCTTGAACAAAGATAACCAGAACAAGAAGATTGGTGTTATCCGTGATTATGACAATTCAGATGCAGCTAAAGCCAGACACGATGCATATGACGCAGCACACAATAATGTCACTGTAAGAACAACGACAAATTACACACTTGAAATTGATTTAGTAGAAGCAGAAGAAAACCTAGCCTTGCTAAATGGTTTATTCGAAATGGATGGCGACCTTGAAGAAGTGTCTGAACACATGATTAACGGTAAAACAGCAAGAATGCTGGATGTCTGTGATGCGATGATTGATGAACATAACCCTCTGGGAATTAAATTACCATCTCATATCGCAGAGGTGGTTGAGGCTCTATCATGATCGAAGTCCAAATCGCTGGAGCTGGTGCGGGTAAAACTTATGGTTTAGCTGTATCGTTGATAGAGCATATCAAAGCTTGCGCTAGTCACAAAAAGACATTCGCACTGACATACACAAACTCAGCAACAGCGAAGATAGAGCAAGAGATAATAAAACGACATGGTTTTATTCCGTCGAACCTTTGTATACAGACTGTCCATAGCTTTTTGTTGAACGAAATCATCTACCCGTTTTCGTTATTCACTCTCGGTGATGTCTACAACGACACATCAATAATGATTTTGCCTCCTCCTCAGTACAAAAATAGCCTTTTTGCACGACTTAGAAAAATAAATGTTATTCATACAGATAATGTATACAACATTGCTAAACAGATTGTTGATGAAACCGTCAGCAAGCACAACAACAAAGCTAAGAAAGCAAAAGTCCAGAGGCTACTAGCTATTCTAGAAAGTTGCTTTGACAAGATATTCATCGACGAAGTCCAAGACTTAGATGTCGATGCTCTCCGCTTTTTTGAGGTAATGGGCAGCAACAATATTGACGTATACATGATTGGAGATCCAAAACAAGCAATCAAGTACCCCCAAGCACTTGAGACTTTCGTTAAAAAAATAGCTCCGAAAGAGCACGCAAATATCTTACCAATCAACAATCAAAGCAGACGAGTACCAAAAGAGATTTTAGCTGTATCAAACAGCTTCTGTTATGAAGACCAACAGCAAGAATCTCTATCAGAAGTAGTTGGTGAACTCATGTACATAGAATCGGTGGACGAACGATATGACGAGCTACTAACGAATTACATAGATGCAAAACAACTTGTTTGTATCGACCAAAAGAATGGTCGTTATACAACTTCGTCTAAACACAAACACGCATTCCCACGAGAGATTGAGGAAATGATTCGTGAGTCTAACCACAAGAAAGACAAAACTCTGTTTGTTAAAGCCGCTTTTTCTGACTTTATGGACACTGTTGTCAATGAGGATAATAAGCGAGCCATACAAAAGCTCATTGTTCGGTATTCATTAACCCTTAAAAGACAGCACTTCGCCCAATTACATGAGCTGTGCAACTCTTGCACAAAAGATGACGTTCAATTCAAAGTTCAAAGTATTGACTCTATTAAGGGATTGGATGCCGATACTTGTATGATCATACTCAGCTCTAACACCCTGAAATACCTAACCCAAAATGGTATTGGCAAAGCAAATCGTTTTAATAAAGAATGGAAACGGGTTTACGTAGCTCTAACTCGTGCCAAAAAGAGGCTGGTCTTAGCATTGGATCATGACTTACTCGCTAAAGAGGACATGGTAGCAGTTAGAGATTCGATAGGTGAATTAGGGTTTATCTATCACGATTAAGAATCAATCTGGCTTACCATCGTCCTGAAGAGTATTAGAGTGAATTAACCTCCACTTCTCGCCTCAAAGCTGTCATTTCTATTTGACACCGTCAATGTCTGCAATACGTACAGGCCGTGTGAAAACTCATATTTATGATTGCTGCTTCAAATAGAACGATATAGTAATTCTGAGGGCACTAACATTTTTGGATAAGTGTCGCCACAACTCTCATGTCTTCATTGCAGATATGAGACCGCTAACGCCCATGATATTCA
>NZ_CAXBMP010000052.1:0-15226 GCF_963976965.1 uncultured Alteromonas sp. | reverse complement strand
CCGTTGAATGGTACTTAAACAACGAAGGTTGGTGGAAAGCGGTACTAGATGGTAGCTATCAAGGCGAACGCTTAGGTGCTGGCAGTTAGTTTTTTAGTCATGTTAAACTTGAAGGCCGCTTTATTAGCGGCCTTTTTCTGTTTATCCGGGGTACCTACGCAGTATGAAGAAGTTTGCAATGCTTACCGTGAAAGGTGCGGTAGGGCTTTTGCCTTTGTCAGTGAAACAAAAGCTTAAACAAAATGCTCAACTCACTGAGTTATATAGCCGTTCTCTACAGCGCTCAGGACTCTTCTATGGTTTCCCTAGTAAAAAGAAGCGCATGGCAATGTATAAGCATTACTTAAAGCTTCAGGATAGGGCTTTAAGCGATAAATACGAGAACCTTTCTGAAAGTAATAAAGAAAAAATTAATGTGGTAGTAGTAGGAACTGACTTTCTAGCCACCACACAAAAAGATTTGCAACGCTATTTAAGTCAAATTAAGAAAGTGTTCGTAGTTGGTAAAGTGACGGCTTCGCAATACGAAGATGTTGAAAGCGTAGCGTCTCTATCTGAAGCCCTCGGGGCATGCGATTCATCTCATTCTACTCTATTCATAAAATCCGGCGACACGCTTTCGAAGTTTGCACTAAATGAATTTATTGCAGTGGCAAAACAAACCGATATTGCTTATTGCGATACCGATGAAAAGAATCAGAAAGGGGTATTAACAAGCCCTAAGTTTCTACCTGATTGGAATCCAGATCTGCAACTCTCGACTGCTTATATAAATACGGGCGTGCTGATTTCGCCAGAGATATCAGATGTATTAGCCGTGAACAATGTTAGTACTATTGCTCAATTAGTTACCACTGCTTGGCAAAAGCAATCAACGGTTACTATCTCGCATATTCCATATACCTTGGTGCATTCAGAAAATTCGGTCAAACGTGAGCAAAACGAATTGCTTTCAATCTCTGATGATTTGAATTCACAGGGTAGTGCGGTGTCGAGCTTTTCAAAACATCAAAAAGTTAACTGCGTGCTGTGGAAAACACTTAACGAGCCATTGGTATCTTTAATAATCCCCACTAAAAATGGCAAAGAGTTAGTAAAGGCGTGTATAGATTCCATCCGTGAAAAAACCATCTACAAAAATTATGAAATTCTTCTCATTGATAATGGTTCCGATGAAGACGCGAGCATTCGTTATTTTGAAACATTAGCAGAACTCCCAGAAGTTCGCGTTTTAAACTACCCTGGACCTTTTAATTACTCAGCGATAAACAACTTTGGCGTAAAACATGCTAAAGGAGAAGTAGTAGGGTTAATAAATAATGATATTGAAGTTATTAGCCCTGACTGGCTAACTTATATGGCTGGCCATGTGATGCGTGAAGATATAGGTTGCGTAGGGGCTAAATTACTTTATTCAGATGGCCGTATACAGCATGCTGGCGTAGTTCTCGGCTACGGCGGTGGAGCAGGTCACGCTCATAAATATTTCCCACGCTATCATCCTGGGTATTTGAAACGACTTGCTGCAACACAAAATTACAGTGCGGTTACTGCGGCATGTCTGTTAGTAAAGCGTAGCCATTTTGGTGCAGTGGGTGGCCTAGACGAAGAAAATCTCGCGGTGGCCTTTAACGATGTCGACTTCTGTTTACGGGTAAGAGAGTTGGGGGTTAGAAACTTGTATTGTGCCGAGGCTGAGCTATATCATCATGAGTCGGTCAGTCGCGGTTTAGATATTTCGCCTGAAAAGGCGGCTCGGTTTAATCGCGAGCTTGAATATCTACAAACAAAGTGGTCTCATGTTATTAAACATGACCCTGCATATAACCCTAATTTAACGCTGAAACGCGAAAACTTTGCGCTTAAGACAAAAGAAGAGCAGAGTGTTTTATTAGCTTCATATTGATAATTTATAGTCATTGCTTCTAGTTACGGAGAAAACGAAATTATGGAAAGCACACCACAAAGCATGAAAATAGCCGTTGCAGGCACAGGCTATGTAGGTTTATCGAACGCAGTTTTATTGGCACAGCACAACGAAGTTATTGCGGTTGATGTAGTACCAGCGAAAGTGGATCTTCTGAACGACAAAAAGTCTCCTATTGAAGATAAAGAAATTACAGACTATCTAAATAACAAGCAGCTTAACCTTAAAGCAACGTTAGATACTGAACTTGCTTATAAAGATGCCGAGTTTGTCATTATCGCAACGCCTACAGACTACGATGCACAAACCAATTACTTTAATACCAGTTCAGTAGATGCGGTAATTAAAGAGGTTATGCGAGTAAACCCTAATGCGGTAATGGTGGTTAAGTCTACCGTTCCAGTAGGTTTTACTGTTGAAGCAAAAGAGCGTCACGGCACTGAAAATATTATTTTCTCACCAGAGTTCTTACGTGAAGGTAAAGCCCTTTACGACAACTTGTACCCAAGTCGTATTATTGTGGGTGAGCTAAGTGAGCGTGCAAAAACATTTGCAGGCTTGCTAGAGCAGGGTGCTATTAAAGAAGACATTAATGTACTTTTCACTCATAGCACCGAAGCTGAAGCTATCAAGCTTTTCGCTAACACTTACTTAGCTATGCGTGTTGCTTACTTCAACGAACTAGATAGCTATGCAGAGCGTAGTGGTTTGAATTCAAAACAAATCATTGAAGGTGTTGGATTAGACCCACGTATTGGCGATCACTATAACAACCCAAGCTTTGGTTATGGTGGTTACTGCTTACCTAAAGACACTAAGCAGTTGTTGGCAAACTACAGTGAAGTGCCTAATAACATGATTCAGGCTATTGTTGATGCCAACCGCACCCGTAAAGACTTCATCGCCGATTCTATTGTAAGTCGTCAGCCTAAAGTTGTGGGTATCTTCCGCTTAATTATGAAGTCTGGTTCTGATAACTTCAGAGCGAGTGCCATTCAAGGCATCATGAAGCGTATTAAAGCGAAGGGTATTGAGGTAGTGGTTTACGAGCCAGTAATTACCGAAGACGACTTCTTCCATTCGCGTGTAATTAAAGATTTAGAAGAGTTTAAGTCTATTTCTGATGTAATTGTTGCTAACCGCGTAACAGAAGACATTGAAGACGTGTTAGATAAAGTGTACAGCCGCGATTTATTCGGCGCTGACTAACACTAATTAGCTTTCGAACACGAAAAAAAACCAGCTATATAGCTGGTTTTTTATTTTTAACTCAAGTCACTTGAATGACTCTTTGCTTATTTTGGGCTTCGGCCATATCTATCCGAAAAGCGAACAATATCGTCTTCATCTAAATATGCGCCTGATTGAACTTCGATAAGTTCAAGGGGGATCTTTCCAGGATTTTCTAACGAATGCACTGCGCCGATTGGAATGTAGACTGATTGGTTTTCAGTTAATAAATTCACATTATCATCTACCGTGACATTGGCCGTGCCAGACACTACAACCCAATGCTCAGCTCTGTGATGATGCATTTGAACCGAAAGCTTTTCACCTGGTTTTACCGTAATACGTTTAACTTTAAAGCGGCCACCATTGTCTATTGAGTCGTAACTTCCCCAAGGTCTGAATACTTCTCGGTGAAATTCAAACTCAGGGCGTTTATTTGACTTAAGATGATTAACTACGTTTTTGATGTGTTGTGAGTCGTTCTTATTCGCTACCATCACGGCATCTTTTGTTTCTACCACCACAACATTTTCCAATCCAATAACGGAAACAAATCTGTGCTCTGAGTTTACATAGCTGTTTTTGGTGTTTTCCAATAAGGTATCGCCAACCACAACGTTGCCGTTTTCATCTTTCTCACCTGTTTCCCATAAAGATGACCAACTTCCTACATCAGACCAACCGGCGTCTAATGTAACCATTACTGCACTCTCGGTTTTTTCCATTACAGCGTAATCGATTGAGTCGTCAGGGCATGTTTTAAAAATATCTTCTTGAATTCTAATGAAGTCTAAATCGCGTTGAGTCTCTGATGTGGCTTTCTTACATATAGCTAAAATTTCGGGGTTGTACTTTTTAAGTTCTGTAAGGTATGTACTTGCTTTAAACATAAACATACCGCTATTCCAGAAATATTCTCCAGAATCAATATATTGCTTTGCGGTAGGTAAATCTGGCTTTTCCACAAACTGGCGAACTTTAAATCCCAAGTTAACACTGTCACCAGATTTGATGTATCCGTATCCAGTATGTGCTTCGGTAGGTACTATACCGAAAGTAACAAGCTTGCCTTCTAAAGCGAGTTTTTCAGCATCTTTAATTTTGGCCTGAAAGGTTTTTGAATCTTTTATGAGGTGATCGGCAGCAAGTACCAACAGTACAGGGTCCTCACCATTTTCCGTAGCGTTAAGTGCAGCAAGCGCAATAGCGGGAGCAGTGTTTCGTCCCACTGGCTCTAAGATAATATCGCTGTCTTCAATATCTATCTGGCGCATTTGTTCTGCGACAAGAAAGCGGTGAGCTTCGTTGCAAATAATAATAGGAGCGTCATGACTTAAGCCGTTTAGCCGTGTAACGGTTTCCTGAATCATTGTCTTATCAGAGGTAAGTGATAGAAATTGCTTAGGGAGTGCTGCGCGAGACTTAGGCCATAACCGGCTTCCAGTGCCTCCAGCGAGAATAACTGGCTTCATTGAGCTTTCCTTGGTTTTGAGTATTTTTCACAAGTATACTAAGTTGTTAGAAGATTGAAATGGTAGAGTAACTTACATCGCAGACTTTAGCTTTAGGATGCCATCATTTTCAGTCTACTTAGCCTTATCAAGTATATGCTTCGCGGCCTGAATAGCAGATTCAATACTAGTAAAACCTACACGACCTTGCCCCGTAATTGTTGCTAACCGCGTAACAGAAGACATTGAAGACGTATTAGATAAAGTATACAGCCGCGATTTATTCGGCGCTGACTAACACTAATTAGCTTTCGAACATGAAAAAAACCAGCTGTTAAGCTGGTTTTTTATTTCCAATTTAAACAGTACCTTACGCTTCTTACCTATATCTCTATCAGTGCCATTCATTTACATTCCATTTACTTAGTAATGCATTTCGAATTTTCATAAGCTATTATGCGTTGGAAATTAAATGGTATTGTTATAAAAACTATAAAAATTGATAAGGACGTTGAGTAATGAAACATAGCATTATTGCGCTTGTTGTTAGTGCAACTTTTCTTTCTGCCTGCGGCGGTGGTTCAGACGAAAAAAACCAAGCTCCCCTTCTAACTGCTGATGCTGCATCCACGTTGAACGATTCAGCAGTTACTGTTGACGTGTTAGCGAATGACAGCGATCCAAATGGTGATGCGCTTACTATTTCTGCAGTCGGCACGCCTGATATCGGCGAAGTCACTATTACAAACAATACATTGGTTTATACGCCTTCAGCGCAAGCAATGGGCGATGTGAGCTTTTCGTATGAAGTTACCGATGGTGAATTGTCATCAAATTCAACGGTTACGATCACTAACCAGCAGTCTGTCACAATCACTGGTATTGCGACCGATGCGCCTTTAAATAATGGAGAGGTTACTGCTACTAACAATAATGGTGACGTTCTAGCGACTGCAACTATTGATAGCAATGGCAGATATTCACTTCCAATTCTTGCAAATGAAAACCCTGGTTACTTAGTGCTTAACGCTAACGGGGTGGGTGATCAAAGCCACGTAAGTTTGGTGTCGCGGGTGGGTAATTTCTTAGATTTAAGAGCGCTTGCAAGTGAGAACGATACTAACGAGCTTTCAGATGCACTGCTCTTAGAAAGTAAAATTACCCATGTAAGCACCGCGCTTTCTATTATGTACACTGAGTATGTAAACGATGGCGGGGAAGCAAGCTTTGACGTATACGTCGCTGAAGCCGATTTTGAGAAAGTGTTAGGCCTTGCAAGCTTTATAAAGGTACTTGCTGACAATGAAGATTTTTCGTTACCTGATGGTACGGATACGGTTTCATTCTTTGCCGACAGTGAAGAAAACATTCTCACTACCATTCGTGCCTATTTAAATGATTTAGGGCTGATAAACGAAGACGGTACTTATGCCGATGCGTACGCCGATGCAATTAACACAGCCCGTGTTGAAACATTAGAAGATGACACGCTTCAACAAAGCTACAGTGAATCATCGATAGCAGGCAAAACCTTTGCAACCTATAACGCAGGAGCGTACCTAGCGACTAAAGGTTCGGCGGTTTATACATTCAATGACGATGGAACAGGAAGCAAATCGTCAGCCGAAAACTACTACAACATTTTTTCAGATAGTGTTAGTTGGTCGGTAGATGATGGGGTACTTGTAGTGGTGAACACCGATGCAACACCAAGCCTTGAATTTCCGCCAAGCCCATCGAACTACCTTGAATACTTCGATGAAGAAACAGTATTGCAAATTCTTGCAGCAGATGAAGAAGGTTACTCTGCACAATGGAGAATAGAAAAAAGCCCAGTTTCTGAGAGTTTCGAATTAGTGTACGAAAATGGTGGCAATGCGATTGCCTACGTATCACAAGTTATAGAGCTAACGATAACGCCAGCGGTTGATGAGAGTTATGGAGCGCCTAAGTTTGTTACAGAGTATTCTCAAACTTATACCTCTATTTACAGCGATACTTCTGAAGCCATTTCGCTTTCTCGTGAAGATGTGTTGGCATCGCCTTGGGTAGTCGCTTACAACAGTGAGTTTGAGTACAGCTTAAACGACCCTGAAGGTAACCCGATTACTCTAGAAGGTATGGTAAGCGATTACCTTACTTTTAACGATGACAACACAGTCAATTCTCGTTTGTTTGGTACTCAGGGCAGTTGGTCTTTCGACAGCGGTACAATTAGCTTATCTGTAAATGGTAAATCATTTACCATAACACCGTTCAAAAAGCAGAATGACTACTTTATTGCTGTGTATGAATATGAAGAGGCCGGAAACGTAATAAAGTATGCGGCTGATATGCATAGTATCGACTTCAGTTTACCTGAGAGTTTTGATGTAACGTCTACGCCACCAATGGTTTGGGCTTCTACCTTGAGCGCTTCGCTTTTTGTTAATGATTTACCACTAGCGGAAGATTTGTGGAGTTACTACTTTGATAGTGATGGTACTGCCGGTAGGGTTTTTGCCGAGATAGATTATTCTGAGCCAGATTTACCTGTTTCTCGTTTTGTGGATGACAGTGCGCTCTATAACTTTCAGTGGCAGCAAGAGGGGGACCTTTTAACGCTAGATGGTCTTAGAGAGAACAGTGCTTTTGTCTTTCAGCGTCGTTTTAAGTGGGAACTACTTGGTGTAACAGATTCAGGGTTAATGGCTACCATTGAATATCAAGTAGGTACTATCAACTATAGCGACGGGTACAGCGACGAACCAATTGGTACAGTTCCAAGACTTAACTTCTATATGCCACTAAACCTAGAGGAAGCTTACCCAGAGATTTGGGGAAATACGGAAATTAATGGTCTTAATAGCCTAGACTCACAAAACAACAGCTCAGTTTCATCACTAGAGCTTGATCAATAACGTATTGTTGTTATCGGAACTATGACTCAAGCCGAGCACATGCTCGGCTTTCTTTTGTATTGAAAATCGCAAAGTTCATTCCAACTAAGCATCTATAAGCTTTTGTGAGTAACCTAAGATAATTCGTGCCGCATTAATAATAGATTCAGTAATAGTAAAATCTACTCGACTTTTCCCCGTAATCGCATAGTACCTTTCATTCAGCGAGTGAGCCTGCCCAATACAATACACACCATATTGTGCTTCCACATGATTTGATATGGCCGACGGCGCACAAAACACGCCAAAGTCCTCGCTACCAAATAGCTTTAGCAGTGCGGTATCATCAAACTCTGCTACTATCTTTGGGTAGAGTTGCTCTGTTTCTAGCCAACTCATTAACGCGTGGTGAATACCGGATGTATTACCCTGAATCAGTAATGGCATATGATTTAAACAATCAGGGAATGTCTGACTGTTGGAAAGGGGCGCTTTGGCAAAAAAGCTTAGCGCGCTTTCTCCAAGAAAGTGACTGTTAGCATTCACCTGTGAGCCCGGAGCAATCCCCCTATCGGCCACAATGAAATCAATTGCATTAATTGCGAGTTCTTTAAGTAATCCATCGAAGCTATCTTCTTTAATAACATATTTAACGTTAGCAAAATTGCGCATAGTGTCATGGACGAAGTCATAAAAAAGCACTTTAGGTATACCATTAGTAATACCAATCACAAATTCTTTAGTATTTACTTCATCACCGGCGTTTAGTATTTCTGCTAGCTGATGGCCTTTATGAAAGATCTCACTGGCATATTGAAAGCTTACTTTTCCTTTATCATTCAAATATAGGCGTTTATTAACCCTATCGAAAAGCGGGTAACCAATTTGATTTTCAAAAGTACTTAGTTGCCCACTAACGGTTTGAGGAGTAACGTGAAGTAATTTAGCGGCTTGCGCAATGCTGCCTTCGCGAGCCACTAAATAGAAGTAGTAGAGATGATGATAGTTGAGGTGATGCATAAGTAAGGTTTTTACGATGAACTAATAAGAATATAACAGGTTTAGTATTCTTTTATTTGAATTACACTAGATAAAATGCGAAGTATCACTCGGCGCTATTGAAGGAATTATGGGAAAAGTCATTAATTTACACGCAACGAGGAAAACCTTGTTTGCTATTTTGAAGCCAGAGTCAGGTTTTTTCTGGGTTGCCATAGCTTATGGTGTTGCTATTAGTTTAATGACATTAGCTGTGCCTATTGCGGTACAAACATTGATTAATAGTATTGCTAATATTGGCTCTGTTCGCTCGGTTGTCATACTTGCTATTGTGCTGTTTCTAACACTCTTCGTATCGGGTATTTTTAGTGCGCTTCGAATGCGCATTATGGAATATTACGAACGCAAAGTTTATGCACGCCTTACCGCTATGATCAGTTTAAAAACCATTATGGCGGAGCATCGTTTTTTTGAAGGCAGACAAAATACCAATATTACTCAGCGTTACTTCGACATTATGACCTTTCAGAAGAATGTGCCTTCACTTATGGTGGATGGGTTCGCGTTGGTATTGCAAATGCTGGTGGGCTTTACGCTAGTATCATTTTATCACCCCATGTTATTTGCGTTTAACTTAGTGCTTATATTAGTGATGTATGCCATATGGAAAATATGGGGTACGGGGGCCAAACGCTCTGCTATCGAGCTGTCTCATGCAAAGTACGATTCGGCCAAATGGCTAAACGACATTGCTGCGGCCCATGAATTTTTTAAATCGGCTGACCATGTTGAATATGCGGGTAGAAGTACCGATAACTTTATTAATAATTACATCACCAAACACAAAAGCCACTTTCACTATACGTTTGCCCAAGTGGCAATGTTTTTGTTGCTCTATGCATTTGCCAGTGCGGCGTTGTTAGGTATTGGCGGTGTGCTGGTGGTACAAGGCCAGCTATCTATCGGTCAGTTGGTGGCTGCAGAATTAATAATGTCTGCGGTATTCTTTGGGCTGTCGCGTTTTACGCAATATTTAAAGCTTTACTATGAATTGTATGGCGCCGCTGAAAAGATAGGTTCTGCCCTGGTTATTCCGCAAGAAGTCGTTAATGAAAAAGCAGATCGGGTGCCAAACTCTTCGCAGTTAATTTTTAATAAGTTACACCTCACCCATGGTAGCGATACCTGTTTAATAGATTTGCAAATTGAAGCGGGTGGTAAGTACTTCATTACTACGAATAAGAGTTGGGTTCAAAAGCAACTTATTGGGCTAATGAAGCGCTATGAAAAGCCGCAAAAAGGTGAGCTACTGCTTGGTGACTTAAGCTTGTATGATTTCGATACCTATGAATTACGCCAAGCAATTAATACGCTAGACCGCTCTCTTATCGTTGAATGTTCCATCGAAGAGTATTTACGATTGGCAAACCCAAGAGCGAGCTTTGCTGAAATTAGAGCTGCTTTGGCGGCTGTTGAATTAGATACCGTTATTGATGCGCTGCCTAACGGGGTTGATTCTAAAGTGTCGGTATTAGGGGCGCCATTGCAGCCGCTAGAATTCCTAGTGTTAAAGCTGGCCGCAGTTATTATTGAAGAGCCCAAAGTGCTTATCATTAATCAACATTTCGACGCTATTCCGCTAGCACTGCGCCTACGATTGTTAAACCGTTTGTCTGAACTTAGTTGTACGGTACTTTATTTTACCAACACACCTGAAGCTCATTGTTTGGACGGTGTTATTTATCTAAAAGACAGTGCCGAGGTAGTGGCAGCTGAACCTGCAAAAGAAAGCGTTCTTAGCCAAAACGTGTCGCAGGAAGGAGCAAATGATGAATAGTGCAGAAAAGCGATTTTTAGATAATGTCAGTTCTTTATCTTCACTACATGTTCCGAAGCTTCATAAAGTGGTGTGTGGATTGGTGTTAGCGATGGTGGTGTGTGCTTCGCTTATTCTGTGGTTTACACCATGGATGCAAACGGCCTACGGCACAGGAATGGTCGACTCTTTAGATCCCGTCGATAGAACGCAAGCGATTAGTGCTTTAGTTGATGGGCAAATAAAGCAATGGCATGTGCGAGAAGGTATGCAAGTAAAGGCGGGCGACCCTATCGTCACATTAATTGATACCGACGCTGGCCGATTAGAGAAATTGCAATCTCAACTAGCGGCGGCAAAAGCTGGGCATCAAGCTAATGAAACAGCAGTAGCTAACGCTGAAAATAATTTAGCACGTCAAATGGGGTTACAAGAGCAGGGGCTAGTGTCTCGCAAAGATGTAGAAGCAGCGCAAATAAAGGTGCAGGAGTTAAAAGCTAAGGCGGCAAGCTCTCTATCTGCCATCAATGATGTAAGCATGAGTTTATCGCGTCAGTCTATTCAAACAAAAGTGGCGCCAGTAGATGGCACTATTATTAGGCTTTACTCTGGTGGAGTCTCAACATTTGTAAAAGCAGGGGCGGTGTTAGGGCAGTTTATCCCTTTGAACGCCAAACGTAGTATACGTATAACGGTAACAGGGCTAGATGCGCCACTAGTTAAAAAGGGCGCCAAGGCGCGTTTACAGTTTGAAGGCTGGCCAGTGTTTCAATTTAGCGGGTGGCCGGGTAGTTCTATAGGCACATTCGGTGGCGAGGTGGTTTACGTTGAGCCGGTGGCAAGTACCGCTGGTACGTTTCAGGTGTGGATAATGCCTGATGCAGATGACGTACCATGGCCTAAAGAAAGCGCTACGCGGTTAGGAAGCCGCGTTAAAGCGTGGGTATTGTTAGAGGAAGTGAAGTTGGGCTATGAACTGTGGCGACAACTGAATAACTTTCCTCCCCAGCAAACCGCTGATCCCGAATCATCTCAAACTAAAACGTCGAGTTGGTAAGGGATAGCATGAGAAAACTACATGTTGTTACGTTTGCCTTTGCATTGACCGTTTCTGTGATGAGCTGCGCAGTCGCCGCAGCTCTGCCAACGGTAACTGAGCTTATCGAGTCAATGCAGTATCACCATCCTTATACTCAGGCCATTGCTGAAGGTGAAATTCAAAGCGGTGCAGATATCGATATTGCGCTTAGCGAGTTCGACCCTTTTATCGAGCAACAAACATCTAGCAGAGTAAGTGGTTATTACGATGGTTTGGCACTACAGCAACGCGCGATAAAGCCGCTTCAGTCGTTGAACGCTTCAGTTTATACAGAGTACCGTGTGTCTGATGGTGACTTTCCTGTTTACGAACAAGAATATGAAACCCTCTCTGGCGGGGAGGCCAGCGTAGGAATTTCACTTTCGTTATTAAAGAACCGAGAAGTCGATAAACGAAGAGTAGGGGTAAGAAATGCAAGGTTAGCTGCACAGCAATGGCAGTCTGAAGCGCAAGACTTGCTGAATAGCTTTTTACACAAAGGGTTAACCGAGTATTTGTTATGGTATGAGAGCGCGTTGCAGGTGATATCGGTGGAATCATTATTGAGCCGCGCTGCTGAACGTGAACGTGCACTATCTACTCGGGTTGAAAAAGGCGATCTAGCACGGGCCACGCTTACCGAGTTTAAAGCGAATATTTTAGAACAGCGTTTATTAGTGGCTAAGTTGAAGCAAAAACGCAACGCACATGCCCGAACGTTGTCTTACTATTGGCGCGATACTCAAGGTGAAATGATTCCGATAACAGAAACTAAATTATCGGAAGATATTCATTGGCCTTTTAGCGTAAGTACTTCGCAAATAAGTCAGCTACGCAAACAAATTACTCAACATCCTCAGTTAGCGTTATTGCGCATGAGTAAAACGGTGGTTCAGAACAAGCAAGTCTTGGCTAAAAATGCGTTGCTGCCGAAACTTGACCTGAAGGCGTCTTTGGCACGAGATATCGGGAGCGGACCTAATTCACTTGACGGTACAGAGAGCAAAGTGGCCTTGGCGTTTTCCTATCCGCTAGGTAATAGAAAGGCAAAAGCTGAGCAAGTTAAACTTGTGTCGAAGGGACGAGAGCTCGAACACAAGTATGTATCTAGCAAGCAATCCATCGAGCAAGCATTCGAAAAAGCTTATGAGTATTGGGTGCAAGCAAAAGAGATCGCTAGTTTACAGCAACAAAATGCAGAACTCGCCAAGGTACTATCAAGTATGGAGCTTCAACGTTTCGACGCGGGCGACAGTGATATGTTTACGCTAAACGCTAGGGCATCCAATGAGATAAAGGCGCAAATGAAAGCGATAGAAACCAATGTCGATTTGTTGAATGCTGAGCTTATGCTTTATCGTGTCGTTGCTGCATTGCACACGGTTAATCACTAGTTCAGTAGGTGGCCAAAACCTGTTTAATCTTAATGTTCTATTTTACCTTTAAAGATGGCTTGCAACTAGACGAGGGCGCTTATTGACCTGAGGCATATACTCGCGCTTGGTTATATTGCATTAAGGTAGGTATAAGTGCGGCTGCTAACATGTAGTTGGTTTCACTAAACCACCGGTCGTCATATCGTATTTCCGCTTTACGTGTTTCACAATTTCGCATTGGGTTGCCGAATAACACATGATGTGTCGATTTCCCTAGGTTTTCGTTACGTGGTGTTTTTGGCAACGCTAAAAAGTCGTAAACGTTGTCTAGAGTTTCACTGGGGTTGAAACAAAACGGTTCGTAACCTACCACTTCGAAGGGCAAAGCGAGTTCGTTTAAGAGAGATTCTCTTTTCTTATTGTCACTTAGCCATCGCATCATCTGATACCAATAGTGGCCCTTTACCTTCTTTAATCCTTTGCGAGGCTGCGACCGGGCTAATCTTGCCTGCGAGCTTGCGTAAGAGCGAACATCTCTGATCAAAAATAGCGCTCTAACATCAATAGTCTTAGAACCTGCCAGCAACGTTAGATGTTTTACACCCTTAGAGGTATCTATGGGTTGATAGTCGTTACCATATAATGTAGAAAATTGAGAGAGCAAAGTAGCGTAAGCATCTGGATAATAATTTGGCTTTGCGGGGTTTAAGATA
This sequence comes from uncultured Alteromonas sp., assembly GCF_963976965.1. NCBI lineage: Bacteria > Pseudomonadati > Pseudomonadota > Gammaproteobacteria > Alteromonadales > Alteromonadaceae > Alteromonas > uncultured Alteromonas sp. The sequence continues at coordinate 1,757 of NZ_CAXBMP010000052.1, read as the reverse complement.
TCTAGGCTTCGCATTTGTGATAATACAGGTTGCCAAAATTCGCACTTATCAGCGGGGGCGCCGCAACTGCAAAGATGTGCTTGCTTGTTTAGCCAATAGGTCGGGCCCATCCGTAAAACTTGATATATTTCTCCAAGCGATATGAGGTTCTCATGACACGCTAATGCCATTGAGAATACCGTAGACCCAGAATGAGATAGGCTGGTTAAACAAACGATGGGTTGTTTAGATGGGGAGAAGTCGTCATTGTTTTGCGTCATGGCTTATCGTTAGTCAGAGTAAATATGGAATTACCTACTCTGACTTACAAAAGTGACGAAGGGTCTTATCTTTACGTATTATTTACGTAAGATTGAAAGATTGTTTAGTTTTGCTGAATTAGTTATTGATAGCTGAATCAAAGTCTTCTTCAGATAACCCGGCAGCCAAAGCATATTCTTTTAGCTTATCGTCTTGAACACCCGCATGTTGGGCAGTGGCTAATATACGAATAACTTGCTCACGTTGCTGAGACGACTCTCTAACGGCCGTTTCTACTACGGTTTTTGCATCGTTCGGAAATACAGCTAACAGTGCATCTACTACATATTCACCAACAAAAGGCACTGCATTAAGTGCGCTCGTCATGATATCGACAATTTTGTTTGGGTGTTCTTGAGACAAAGTCTGAACAATACTGTCTGCTGCATCAGGTTGCGTTAGCACGGCAACGCGAACAATCTCGCTCAGTTCTTCAGGCGTTGCAACAGCAGCAGCATGAACAACGAAGTCGACATAAGTAGGTTCTGCCATTATCGCCAACTGAACGATGTTAGGGCATGAACTTACTTCTTTCTCTATAGCCAACTGTACTATTTCTTCAGTAGAAGAAGGCTGAGACGATATAGCAGCAAAGATAATTTCACGATACTGATCAGGATATGTATCTAATGCGATATCAACAATAGAGACTACATCTTGAGGGTAATGACTTGCTATAGAACTAATAGCACGTCCAACAGACATGTTTTGATCAACCTGACGTTTTAAGAACGAGGTTTGAAAATAATTAGATTGATTAGAGGTAGCTTCTTCCGGTGAAACAGTTCCATCCTTTGCGCTCATACCTATCGCTGGTGTACTTACTGCAAGTACCAGCACTGCCGATGAAAGCAATGAAGTAATACGAAACATATATCCACCTTATATTTATTGCGTAGTCTATTACCACTAACGGACTACTACTTTATAGGAATTATAGTCCCATCCTATTAGTAATTAGTCCATATTGTCTACTTATTATCTCATCTGAGTGAAAATTAACCGAATGGTTCAGTTTATTACACTTTTCTTAAAACAAGGGTTGACGCAGGCTCAGAAATCTCTAGAATGCGCATCCGCTTCGACAGGAAAGTGAAATAACTTACACTGACAAAGCAAGTCACTACTTACCTTTAAGGCCAAGTATGACGGGGTTTTAAAGAAAACGCTTCAGAAAATAAATTTTCAAAAAGTGTTGACACTGAAAGCTTCAAGCGTATAATGCGCACCTCACTCGAACAGGGTGAGTCACGAAGAAGCAATGGCTTCTAGTGAATTGCGACAACCAAGGTTGTCCGCTAGCAAGGAAAATGAATCAACTGAGAGTAATGTTGGTCCTCCTTGCGCAGAAGTCACGACAAAAAGCGTCGAGATTCTGCACTATGTTCTTTAACAATTTATAACAAGACAATCTGTGTGGGCACTCATTAAGAGTGTCACACAACGACGATTCATAT
>NZ_CAXBMP010000051.1:0-16825 GCF_963976965.1 uncultured Alteromonas sp. | reverse complement strand
AAAGTGGTGTTAAAATTTTGCTTTACGAAGCAGGTCAGGCCTTAAGGTACGATGAATTCTCCATTCGCGCAGGGCTTCGCGGTATCATTAATACTATGCGCCATTTGGGCATGTTGAATAAGAGTCGTAGTAAGGGGCACAGTATTGAGCGATTTATTGCCCGTCAGAGTGGCTGGATACGCGCTACAGAAAGTGGCTTTGTTACTCATTTAGCCCAGTTGGGCGATCACGTGAACAAAGGGGATAAACTGGCGACCATAGCTGATCCGTTCGGTGGATATTTGGCCAGTATTGAAAGCCCCGCTGAGGGGGTAGTGGTAGGTAAACAAAACATACCTCTGACGCAAGAAGGAGAAGCGGTCTATCACATTGCCTATTTCTCACAACCCGATACAGTGGCAGAGCATGTAGAGTTATTGCAAGACAACCTGCTACCAGGTGAAACGGATAATACTTGATTGAAGGCGAACACATGAAAAATAAAAAAATAGTGGGTGCGGTGGAATTATGTGACCTTCCCGCATTTACCATCACTGATTTAAATGTTCGGGTTGATACCGGCGCAGCAACCTCTTCATTGCATGTAGATAATATTGAAGAGTTTGAGGTAGACGATGAATTATGGATTCGCTTCGATATTCATCCTGATATTCATAATGTTGATAGAGTGGTTAGAAGAGAAGTAAAAGTTGAAGCAAAAAAGCGTGTCAAAAGCTCAACGGCCACAAGAGAGAAGCGTTATGTGATAGTAACGCCTATAATAATGGATAGTGTGCAATGGGATATTCAATTAACCCTAACCGACCGCTCTGAAATGACGTATCTTATGTTACTTGGCAGAGAGGCCATGAGCGGCCATTTTTTGGTTGATCCTGAGCACGACTTTTTACTTACAGGGAAGGATTGATAGTCGATACAATGATAGGACATATGATCAGTCGAATATTACTCTCGTCAGCTTTTATACTACTAAGTGGCTTATTCACTTCACTAGGTTTAGCTGGCGAGGTCACTGACTCACCTAGCCTAGAAAAGAACACTAAAGCAGCATTGCCTCATAAAGTGCTGCGTCTTCCTAATGTGCATCCTGGTCGAGATCCCGTTTACGCATACGCCAAAACCCTGCTGTCAAAAGTAATGGAAGTGACAGAAGATAAGTATGGCACCTTTGAGTTACAAGTCAGTAAACAGGAAATTGCGCAAGAGCGCCAATTAAGAAGCCTAGAACACGACATGTTAGATATCACATGGAGTGTGTCTTCTATCGACAGAGAAAAACAACATCGCGCAATACGCATTCCTATCATGGGCGGATTTTTTGGTAAGCGCATCATGCTTATTCGCGCCGGTGATAATCGCTTCGATGCACCGCTATCGCTTGAAAGTCTAAAATCAATGCGCGCGGTACAGGGTTATGACTGGCCTGATACTCGTATTTTTCGTCACAATGAAATTCCCGTGCTTGAAACTACTTATCAAGCCTCTTTTCGAATTGTGGCTGAAGGTTTTGCCGATATGTTTCCGCGCAGTGTAATGGAAATACAACATGAATTGGACAAGCAACCTGAGAGCACATTGAAAATTGAGCCACACCTGGTGGTGTCTTATGAGAGTCCTCTGTTTTACTTTGTTGCATCAGATCAGGAGGCCTTGGCTAACCGAATCAGTGAAGGGCTTACTGTCTTGCTGGAATCTGGAGAATTTCAGGCATTCTTAAAGGCGCAGCCTGTTTATCAGGACAGCATGACGCTGATGCGTGGACGTACTGAGATTGAAATTGAGAACCCTTTGTTAAGCGAACAAAGTAAGGCTGCGCTTAAGCATTACCTTACTTATTATGAATCCGATTTGCTTATTGAACCGATTGAAGTGCCGCTAGAAAAGACTAATGATCACTTGTAGCGGGCGGCTCTAGCTCTAGTTGAGATGCAATTAATACCGCTTGAGTACGATTATTTATGCCAAGCTTTTTAAAAATAGCAGTAACGTGGGCTTTTACCGTAGCTTCGGCAATATCCAAATTATAACCAATTTGCTTGTTAAGTAACCCATCTCGCATAAAGCACAGTACTTTGTATTGAGACGGTGTTAGTGAGGCTACATTATCTGCAAGCTTAGAAAACTCCTCATCAATCTCATCGACACTATCGCTTAAATTAGGTGGTAGCCATACATCCCCATCTAAAATAGCTTGTACCGCATTAGCAATATCACCAGAGCTGGCAGTTTTAGGGATAAATCCCAGCGCCCCGGCACTCATGATTTTTGATATAAGTTGGGTATCTTCCGTGCCAGACACTACAGCTACAGGTACGTCAGGAAACAGTTTACGAATGTGAATTAACCCGAAAAGGTCGTTGCTGCCCGGCATATGTAAATCAAGCAGCAACAGGTCGATATCCTCGCGATTGAGAATATCGACTGTCGATGTTAAATCACCAGCTTCTGATAGCGTCAGCGCTGGTAAAGACAATGACAAAGCGCCTCTTAAGGCATCCCGATACAACGGATGATCATCGGCAATTAACAGGGTTGTCATTGCATTATCCTTTATGATTTATTTAATCGCTCCTCAATGAGTGTATCAACAACTGACGGATCCGCCAATGTAGATATATCACCAAGTTGCTCATGTTCGTTCGCCGCAATTTTACGCAAAATACGGCGCATAATTTTACCTGAACGGGTTTTAGGTAAGCCAGCCGACCATTGTATTTTATCAGGTGTCGCAATGGGGCTAAGCTCTTGTCTCACCCAGTTTTTAAGCTCTGTGGTTAGCGCATCATCAACGGCAACACCGTCAATTGGAGTAACGTAGACGTAAATGCCCTGCCCTTTAATATCATGAGGGAAGCCCACTACAGCCGCTTCAGCTACTTTTGGATGCGCCACTAGTGCGCTCTCAATTTCAGCAGTACCTAAACGGTGACCGGATACATTTAACACATCATCGACGCGCCCTGTAATCCAGTAATAACCATCTTCATCACGTCTTGCGCCATCACCGGTAAAGTATACACCTTTGTAAGCACTAAAGTAGGTACTGATAAAGCGTTGATGGTCGCCATATACAGTTCTAGCTTGGCTTGGCCAGCTATCCTTAATCACAAGGTTACCTTCGGCTGCGCCTTCAAGTTCGTTGCCTTCAGCATCGAAAAGCGCAGGTTGAATACCAAAGAATGGCCGCGTAGCAGAACCAGGCTTAAGTGCTGTAGCACCAGGTAATGGCGTTATCATATGGCCGCCAGTTTCAGTCTGCCACCACGTATCCATGATAGGACAACGGCTTTGACCAATTACACGGTGGTACCATTCCCACGCTTCAGGATTAATCGGTTCACCCACTGTACCGAGTAAACGTAACGAAGATAAGTCGCAACCTTCTGCTGGCTTATCACCATGCGCCATCAATGCACGAATAGCCGTTGGTGCCGTGTAAAGGCTGTTTACTTTGTATTTTTCTACTACTTGCGCAATACGACGCACGTCAGGATAAGTAGGTACGCCCTCAAAAAACACCTGAGAAGCGCCGTTGATCATAGGGCCGTAGACCATGTAGCTGTGTCCTGTGATCCAGCCTACATCGGCAGTACACCAGTAAATATCATTTTCTTGATAGTCAAAGGCGTATTTAAAGGTCATGGCGGTATAAAGCAAGTAACCACCGGTAGTATGTACTACGCCCTTGGGCGTGCCAGTTGAACCCGATGTATACAGGATAAACAGCGGGTCTTCCGCGTTCATCACTTCAGGCTCACACGTTGTGGCGCACTCAGCCACAAGCTCATCCCACCATACATCGTGACTTTCGTTCCACGCTACATCTTCACCTGTTACTTTCTTAACGATGACATGAGTAATGGATGGGCAAGCACCTTTCGACAAGGCCTTATCTACATTAGCTTTCAGAGGTACAGAGCGACCCGCTCGGCGGCCTTCATCTGCCGTAATAACCACCTTGGCATCGCTATCATTAATACGATCGGCAATCGCGTTCGGCGAGAAGCCCCCAAAAATAACAGAGTGAATAGCACCAATACGGGCGCACGCCAACATAGCGTATGCAGCATCGGGGACCATAGGCATATAGATAGCGACTCTGTCGCCTTTAGTTACGCCAAGGGATTTAAGTGCGTTAGCCAATTTACAGACTTCGTCGTGCACTTCTTGAAAAGTAATATCTTGACTGTCTTCAGGGGAGTCACCTTCCCAGTGAATAGCCACTTTATCTGCGTTGTCTGCTAGGTGGCGGTCGATACAGTTGTAACTGGCATTTAATTCGCCGTCTTCAAACCATTTTATGGAAACATCATTGTCACCAAAATGGGTGTTTTTCACTTTGGTCGGCTTTTTAAACCATTCAAGTAAGTTTGCATGTTCAGCCCAAAATGCTTCAGGGTGTGCTACAGAATTAGCATACATCTCAGCGTACTGAGCATCCGTTAAATGGGTGTTACTTTTAATCGCGTCAGGAACAGAAAAAATCTTACTGGCAGTCATAAAAAATTGCCTCCAATATCAATAATGTGAAATGCTTTCATATACTAAACACTGTAATGATTAGACTATAAAGTAAAAATGCGACTTTGGTCTTACGGTTTAGGGACTTTAGTCCTAGGAATTCGACTACTCACCAATTACGACTATAGTCGTATGCGACCATTAGCTTATTTCAATTTGCACCAAGGTCGGCAAATCTATAGAAGTTAACTTTGAATTTACATTTATTTAACCACACTTTAGGGCAAATATAATGAAAGCCATAATAAAAAACTCAGTGCTAGCCGTATCGTTAGCACTTGCAGCGTCTAACGTAACACTCGTTAGCGCCGCTGACTTAGGCGATACCAGCGTTAAATTCACCGGCTACATAAAAGCCGACGCGATGGTGAGCAACTACTCTGAGGGCACGCTAGGTTCCGGTAGTATTGGTCGAGATTTTTACATTCCCTCGCTAACGCCGGTTTCAGGCGGCGATGAAGGCACCCAATTTGATGCACATATTCGTCAATCTCGTTTTAGATTTAGCACCAACACGCCAACAGCGGAAGGTGACGAAATCAAAGGAGTATTAGAACTAGATTTTATCGTCACTAGCGGTGGTGATGAACGTATTAGTAACTCTTATACACCCCGTGTTCGCCACGCCTACATTCAGTATAAAGAATGGTTAGTGGGTCAAACATGGACCACATTTATGGATGTGGGTTCCCTACCAGAATCTCTTGATTTCATTGGTACGACAGACGGCATTACATTCGGTAGACAAGTCATGGTGCGATACACCAACGGCGGTTTACAATTGGCGTTAGAGAATCCTGAAACTACGGTAACACCCAACGGTGGTGGTAGCCGAATTGTGGCTGACGATAACGCCGTTCCTGACTTTGTCGCCGCCTACACCGCTAAACAAGACTGGGGCTACGTGAAAATAGCAGGTCTGGTACGTCAACTTTCATATGATGATGGCAGTGGTATTGACGCCGATGAAACCAGTTATGGTGTCGCCTTGTCAGGAAAATACAAGTTGTCGAGCGGCGATGATATTCGCTTTATGGTGAATACAGGTCAAGGGATGGGTAGATATTCCGCATTGAATGCCGCAAATGGCGCAGTCATCACCGCCGATGGCGATTTAGAGGCTATCGATTCAACGGGTTACGCTATTGCCTATCGTCACCTTTGGAACGACAGAATGCGAAGCAGCTTCATGTTTTCAGCATTAGATATTGATAACGACACTACTCTTACCGGCCTTAGCGTGACAGAAAGCAGCTACAGCGCACGTGCTAACTTACTGTATTCGCCTACCAAAGCCCTTACCTTTGGTGCAGAGTACGCGTTTGCACATCGCGAAATTGAAGAAGGTTTGGAAGGTGATATGAACCGTCTACAGGTTTCTGCGAAATACGCTTTCTAATCTGACACTTAGCAGTAATGACTACGGGCGCCTTTTTCGGCGCCCTTTTTATTCTTATCTACCTGCATACGTATTCACATTGTTTACATTTAATTTACATCCTAGTGTCTAATAAGTTTTCTCCATGTCGTTAAATAACACCACTAGGACACTATAATGATTAACCGTAAATTGTTGGCTTCCAGTGCAGTCGCCACCCTACTAGGCTGTGGTATAGCCTCCCCCATTGCGCATTCGCAGCCCTCCACATTTGTGCACTTATTCGAATGGGATTGGCAGGATATAGCAACTGAATGTGAAACCTATTTAAGCCAAAATGGTTTTGCCGCCGTGCAGGTTTCTCCGCCAAATGAGCATATTACTGTTCCTCAGTGGTGGGCACGCTACCAGCCTGTTAGCTACGATTTAGAAAGTCGCGGTGGATCTCGTGCAGACTTTATCAATATGGTGCAGCGTTGCAACGCTGTGGGTGTAGGTATCTACGTAGATGCAGTAATTAACCATATGGCCGCTGGGTCAGGCACGGGTACAAACGGGAGTACTTTTGGGAATAAAAATTATCCAATATATTCGCCGCAAGATTTCCATGACACTTGCTCGGTTGATGATTATGGTGACCGATGGCAAGTTCAAAACTGTGAACTAGTCGGTTTAGCCGATTTGAAAACCGAGTCTAGTTACGTACAAAGTACCCTAGCAAACTACCTTAATGATCTGGTAAATATTGGGGTAGCAGGTTTTAGACTAGATGCCTCCAAACATATGCCAGCGCTAGATATATCCAGCATAATCAATCAGGTCAACGGCTCCCCACTTGTGTTTCAAGAAGTTATAGATCAAGGCGGTGAGGCCATTGGCGCTGATGAATATTTCTCAAATGGCCTAGTCACAGAATTTAAATACTCAGTTGAAATTGGCAACGTATTTCGTAATGGCTCACTTGCTTGGCTAAGTAACTTCGGGGAAGCTTGGGGTTTTATGCCTAGCTATAAAGCCGTTGTTTTTGTTGATAACCATGATAATCAACGAGGCCATGGTGGAGGCGGCAATGTAATCACCTTTGAAGATGGACGTTTGTATGACCTAGCGAATGTCTTCATGCTGGCATGGCCATATGGTTACCCCAAAGTTATGTCAAGTTACGACTTCCACGGCGACACCGATGCAGGCGCCCCTTCAGTGTCCGTGCACAACAATGGAACACTTGAATGTTTTGGTGATAACTGGAAATGTGAACATCGTTGGTCGTATATTTCAGGCGGCGTTGATTTTAGAGACCACACTTCAGATAATTTCGCTGTAACCGACTGGTGGAGCAATGGCGGCAACCAAATCGCCTTCGGTCGAGCTAACAGTGGGTTTGTAGCAATCAATAAAGAAAGCTATGTCATGAGTACCACGCTAACCACCTCCATGGCACCAGGCCAATATTGCAATGTATTAACAGGTAACATTAATGCCGCCAAAACCCAATGTAGCGGAGATGTAGTTTCTGTTGAGGCCAATGGATCTGTTGCCGTAAACATTGCTTCATGGGAAGCCATTGCCATTCATCAAGGGGCAATGCTAACTACAGATGAAACCGATGCAGATTGGCAGCGCACTATTATTTTCGTCCAAGCCAGCACCGAAAGTGGGCAAGACATGTTTATTCGAGGCGGAATAGATCACGCTTATGCGGCATCTAATTTAGGACGCTCTTGTACAACGAGTAACTACGCGTGTGCCATTCCCATCATCCACAATAATATGCGCAATACCACAACGGCACCGTGGAAAGCCAACGACAATTACCTTGATTGGTACGGCGTTGAAGCTAGCCAGAGTAGTGAAGCACAAGGCAGCGCACTTGATTGGACTACAAATAATTGGCCCGCAACGTGGGGCGACTTGAAAACCGTGGCTAATGATGGCTTTGGAGAGACCCCGTTGAACGTTTGGGGAGACCATTATTGGATGCTAGATGTTCAAATGGATTGCAGTAAAACCGTAAACGGTTGGTTCGAACTAAAAGCGTATATTAAAAATGGACAAGGATGGGAAAGTGACGTAACACAGTCCGGTACGCCTTATGCCTCTAGCAACCATATGGCGCAATGTGGGAAGCGCAATATGTTTGTATTTGGGCAAAGTAGCGCCGACATAACAACGTTCTAGCACTCCACATTTTGAGGCTATAAACTTTAAAACGACATAAGGCAGGTGCAAAGTAAGTACCTGCCTTAGCTTACTGCTATAACAGCGGTGGAAATACCTACACTGATATAAAAATAATACCTAGCGGCATACAGAAAAATAACCCGCCAATATAAGCGACCCCGTAAAACTTTTTCTCGGCCACAATGACCGACAGCTTGTAAGACAAATCTAACGGAATGTCGCGTAACATAGGCGTACCGTAAATTAGCACCACACTAAAAACGTTATACAGTAGGTGTACCATGGCAATTTGTAACGCAACCCCTGCATTCACCCCCACCACACCCAGTGCTGCGATTAGCGCAGTAATACAAGTGCCAATATTCGCGCCAAGGGTAAACGGATAGATATCTTTTGCCTTTAAAATTCCACTACCTACTAAAGGAACCACCAGCGAGGTGGTGGTAGAGGAAGACTGCACTAACACTGTCATTAGCGCACCTGATGAAATTCCCGAAATAGGGCCCTTCCCGATACTTTTGTGCAAAATATCTTTTGCCTTACCCACCATGAGAGATTTCATAATTTTCCCCATGTAAGTAATTGAAGTAACAATAAGTCCAATACCAAGGATGATTTTGGCGATACCCGGATATACCGAAGGTAAACCGCTTACCATGCCTGTTACGATATTAAGCGCAGGTTGGGTTAGCGCCTTAATAGGGTTAAAACCATCAACCCCCATCGTGCCACCTGCATTTAGCATAGACACTACAAAGGCGCTGGTATGCTCTAGAATGCCAAACGCCATTTCAAGAGGCAGGAATATAAACACTGACATCACGTTAAAGAAATCGTGAATAGTGGCGGCGTTAAATGCTCGTTGAAATTCATCTTTTCTGGCGACATGCCCAAGGCTAACTAGTGTATTCGTGATACTGGTGCCAATGTTAGCTCCCATCATCATGGGCACGGCAATGGTGATAGGTAAACCACCCGCTACCATACCAACAATAATGGAAGTCACCGTACTTGAAGATTGAATGAGCGCGGTAGCTACCATGCCAATAATTAACCCCATAATGGGGTTACTAGCAAAAGTGAACAGCGTTTTAGCTTGATCGCCTGCGGCAAGTTTGAAGCCGCTTCCTATCATGCTAACGGCCAACAACATTAAATACACTAGGCCGATAAGCAGTAGCCAACGGCGCCAGTTACCATGCTGGGTTTCGGTTTCACAAACAAGAGGCGAATCTGATAGAGACATAGAAAATGACAGTCAATAAATAACAGTGGATTCATACTATGACGAAGTTGTGACAGATAAATGACCAAAGTCTAGAGTATAAAATCACCGCAATTTAAAACCTTACTGCAATTCTCGGGCAAGACAGTCTGTGTTTAAGGTTGGCACCAAGTCGTTATGACTTGGCCCTCAACATCAAAAACTCTTGCTCTAACGTTTGCACCTTTTATAGCTAATACCTAATATCCTAACGGGTGACGGCGAACCACCTCGCCTATTTGCTTCAGTGTGCTTTCATCAAGGTTAAGTGAAAACGCAGATAAGTTTTCAGCTAACTGATTGGTGGTAGTAGCGCCAATAATGGTAGAAGTAACACCTGGCACTTGTTTACACCATGCTAAAGCCAATTGCGACGGAGTAATCTTTGCTCGCTTGGCAATTTCAACATAACGAGCAGTGGCTTCACGAGCGGGCTCTTTGTCTCTGAATAACCCTTGGCGCTGAACCAGTGTCCATCTAGAATCTTTGGGTCTATCTCCGTTCATGTACTTACCACTTAGCATACCTGTAGCAAGCGGCGACCACGGTAGATAGGCAATGTTCTCAAGCGCGCACATTTCAATAAGGTACGGCCAATCTTTTAAATGCAGCAAACTGAATTCGTTTTGAATGGAGACCGGTAAAGGAATATTCATTTCTTTGCACAGCGTCAAAAACGTGTGGATACCCCAAGGGGTGTCATCAGATAGCCCCCAATGGCGAATTTTTCCAGCATCGAGCGCTTTTTTGATACCGGTTAAAATATCTCGCATGCCATCGATTTCTTGCTGTTTATCGATTTTTGTAGGGTTTGTGCGATCAGGCCAATGCTTTCCAAAATGCGGGGTAACGCGGTTTGGCCAATGTAACTGGTAGACATCAACGTAGTCGGTATTTAAACGGCTAAGCGAGTCATTCAGTGCCGTCTCAACGGCGCTGGCGGTAATAGGCCCGCCTTCTCTTATATAACTCAAGCCACTTCCGGCAACTTTTGTCATTATAACAAGCGAGTCACGTGATGATTGATTTCTTGCCAGCCAGTTACCTAAAATCCGTTCGGTATCGCCATAAGTTTTATCGTTCGGCGGTACAGGGTACATTTCGGCGGTATCGATGAAGTTCACACCATGCTCAATTGCCATGGCGAGTTGCTCATCGGCGTCTTGCTGAGTATTTTGAATGCCCCATGTCATGGTGCCAAGGCAAATATCCGATACCGATAAGTCGCTACCGCCTAATTTGTTAAATTGCATATCTACGTTCACCTACCTTCAACTTGTCTCTGGTTTTCTCTGCTTTTGTGCTAATTCTGCTTCCACAACAGCGAGTCGTTCTTCAATTGCTTGACGAGACTCTACCATTTCATTGGCAAGTTCAGCCAACGATTTGAACTCAGCAAAACCGAGTTTCCTCGGATCCATCCGCTGATATTGGCGCTTACACCGATAGAAGAACATAACGAAATTAGAGAAGGCCCGGTGAAACGTGGCAAAGCTCTTTACTAGAATTAAAATTAAAAGCACTGAGGTGAGCACCGCAATACTAATACTGTATATTTTTACTTTTTGCTCTTGGTTTTCAATAATAGGCTGTAAAGCGTTGTCAATTAATGTGAGCTGTTGTTCCACATTGTGAGCTTGTCGCCGAAAACGCCCGATCAAACCCTCATTATGAGTAAGACCTAGTGTTTGATTGGCTATAGCAAGCGCCCCCACGGCTTCTTTATACACGCTAAGTAGTTCGTCTACCTGTTCAGATTTACCCGCGTTCCGCGCTTGTGCCAGTAGCTCTATACTTTGAACCGCAAGAGTGGCGAAATAGTTATTGTGGGTTAGTTGAAAATCGCGAATGGCCAGCCTTGCGCCGTCAAGTTGAATGAGCGTATTAGACCCAACATCAAAATACGACTGACTGAGCAATTCCCCCTCAGTATTAATCATTTGCCCTAGCAAGCCAGATGTTGGGGTAAGCCCTATCTTGGTTTGTAGCGCAACGACTTGCTGGAAAAGTTGTTGGTATTCATCCAAGCCTTCGGCTAAATTCCCTAACTGCGACATGGGCATATCATAATCGCTAATTAAAGGCGTAAGCTGATTAAGCCGAGTGCTAAAACTCTCAGAACGCTCGATAAATAACTGAAAGTACTCCTGCTGATGGCGCATCAAAAAGTCTTTCTCGTGGCGCCGCATTTGCAATAAATCTTGCCCCATGCGAAGCAACAAATTCCTTTGCTGATTCAATTCAATGAGCCGCTGCGTAAAATAATGCTGACTGACCACCAGCATGCCCATTCCAACAACACAAATCAGTGTCATTAGTACAAGCCTAGATTTTATAGAGTCAAACTTCATTCATGAGATCCCCTTAGGTATTTCATTTACACTGCGCGCTGGGAACTAGACATACTACTTGAAGATAGACCAATTCACTCTATCTAGCTCAATAGGCATAAGAGTAATTAAATAAAATGACAATCTATAGTGGAGACTCAATATTTTAGCTAAACGTTTTTGAGGTGTTAATGGAAAAAGGGGCGAGCGCCCCATTTCTATCATTGATAATGTAAACCGAGAGGTATCACCGATTAACGTTTGACTCGTTCAGCGTTTTCGCCAATTTATAATTGCCTTGCGATAAGGCAATATCGGCCACTGAGTTACCTGCCAAGTCTTTGTGCTGCGGGTTAGCGCCTTGCTCAATTAACTCATTCACTAAAGACTGCCTATCGAACAAACTAGCGAACATAAGTGCCGTTTGACCTTGAGAGTTAGTTTCATCGATATTGCATTGTGCAAACATCAGTTTTCTAGCCACACTCAAATGCCCTTTGAAAATAGCCCCCATTAGTGCGGTGTTACCTTTGTTATCTTCCTGGCAGGCATTGATATTTTCCTTGCCAAGTAAATAATTAACCGCATCGTTGTGACCATGGTAAGCCGCTAGAATAAGTGCGGTATAACCTTTTTCATCAGCTACGTTTCCATCAAGACCGGCCTGATAAAAGGCTTGAAGCAATTCAACGTTGCCCTCACGCGCGGCATCAAAATAGTGCGCTTTCAGCTCATCAATACTGGATTGCGCATGACATAGACTCACGCTAAGCATTAAAGTAAAAACCAAAAGTGTGCGTTTAACGATGTGCATTGTGGGTCTCCTATGTCGTCTTTAATAATGATAAATATGAGTAGTTGATATGAAAAAAGCTACAAGGTAAAACAGGTGGTTCAAACGAAGTCTTTGATAACTATAACTGCCCTACCTAAATAGGTAGGGCGAGTTGATAGTGGTGTTACTTATTGCATAAGGGCAGTTAAGCTTTCCGCTACTTTCTTCGCTTTAGCAGCGCGGGCTGCTTGCTCGTCCATTAGTGCTTTTGCTTCTGCACGTACTTGCGAGATAGAAACCTTAGCTAGCTTAGCAACGCCGGTACCGTATTCTTTATCAGCGTTGTACATGAATGCACTGATGATAACGCGAATCTCTTCTTCAGGTACCGATGCTAATGCACCACCCATGTTGTTGATTAAGTTCTTACGACCTTGTTTATCAAGGTTGCGGTAGAACTCACCCGCTTGTTTGAAGTTCTGTTCCTTGTAGAAAGGAATTTGCTGTGTCATACCTGCAAGCGGCTTGCTTGAGTAACGGTATGCTGGATCTTCATTCAAATCTAAGCGACGGCTAGGCTGATAGTTAACATCACGGTTAGTTGATGTAGTACGAAGCTGGCCATGTTGCTCGTGGTTGTTAATCTCAACATTTTTAGGCGCGTTTACCGGAATACGGTAAGCGTTAACACCTAAACGGTAGCGCTGGGTATCAGCATAAGAGAACAAACGACCTTGTAGCATTCTGTCTTCTGATGGCTCGATACCTGGAATTAGATTACTTGGTGCAAATGCAGCTTGCTCAGTTTCTTCAAAAAAGTTGTCAGGTACACGGTTTAACACCATGCGACCAATTTTGCGTGAAGCAACTAACTTCTCAGGCCAGATCTTTGTGGTATCTAACGGGTTGAAGTCAAAATCATCTAACTGCTCTGGCTCAAGTTCTTGCAAATACAAATCCCATGAAGCGGTTTCGCCTTTCTCACCAATGCGAGTGTAAACGTCAGTGGTGTGTGGCTGGAAATCCATACCTTGCTGTTTCATTGCTTCTTCAGCAGTGAAGTTCTTAATAGGTTGGTTCGCTTTCCACGTAAATTTCACGTATTTAACGTTGCCTTCATCATCAACAAATTTGAAAGCGTGAACACCTGAACCATCCATATTTAGGTAGCTTGCTGGCGTACCATAGTCAGAAAACAGCATGGTTAGAGTGTGCGTAGACTCTGGAACATGCGAGAAGAAGTCGAATACACGCTTAGCATCTTGCTTGTTAGTTACCGGAGACGGTTTAAATGCGTGAACCATATCTGGGAATTTAATTGCATCACGGATAAAGAACACAGGGAAGTTGTTACCGACTAAATCCCAGTTTCCTTGCTCAGTGTAAAACTTCACAGCGAAACCACGAGGATCACGAAGTGTTTCAGGCGAAAGGTGTCCGTGTACTACTGATGAAAAGCGCACGAATACTTCGGTCTTTTTACCTTCACCTTGGAAAGGTGCAGCAACTGTATCTTCAGATAAGTCTTCGTAGTTTTCATAGTAACCATGGATACCAACACCACGGGCGTGAACTACTCGCTCTGGAATACGCTCACGGTCGAAAGCCGCTAGCTTTTCAATTAAGTGAGAATCTTGTAAAAGCACAGGGCCCCAAGGACCAGCAGTTTGCGAGTTTTGGTTGTCTCCAACTGGTGCGCCATTTTGACGAGTAAGGGTATCCGCTTGAGCACTTAAGCCCATGCTTAACATACCTACGGTTACACAACTTATTATACTTCGGGTAAACAATCGCTTCATTTTATGCTGCTCCTGAAAAACGAGTTTTATTGGTCGGGGTTTTCTGAGCGACACAAACTTGGTCGCCATAATAGTTATTTGCATAGTTGCAAACCGATTGTGCTGGTTTAGCAACGAGTTTGTGCGGTGTAAGTTTTCTTAGAATTGTGCTCACAACAGCTCTCCTTGTTAGATGCGAGGATTATTACCGTTCTACGAAAACTATTAAAATGACATAAACTGATTAAGTTAATTGAATTTATAGATGTGACTAAAGAATAGAAAAATGATTGAGGTTTTCGATTGGCATTTTAGACTGGGTGATCTTGGGAAAATTTGCGATTTGTTCGATAGTTTAATCAACAAGTCAATTTTTAACTCAACACCAATAGGTTAGTATCTTTGATACTTATTTCAGAGTGACAACGATGGGAGATAAGAGAATACACAAAGGGGTTTAAGGCAGAAGCAAAGGTAGGAAGATAGACAGAAAGGTAATGTACTTCACATACATAAAGCACATTACCGATAATCAGTTACTTGAACATGGGGCTAGTTAAAGCGCCATCCAGGGGCCTGTAATGGCCAAGGTCTTACTGGGAGAGTACATATTCACGAACAATACACTACCGTCGTTAGTGAAGCACGCGCCAGCAAGTTCGGTTTGCGCGTGTAGTTTGGCAACGTTATAAATATCCCCCTCTGGTGTAACCCCGCGAAGGTGATTATCTACAATTTCAGTGTACTGATCTTCGCATACAATCAAATGGCCATTAGGGCTAACAGTCAGGTTATCGCCGAAGTTAAATAAGTTAGCGTCATCACTTTCAACGAATAATTGTAATCTGCCACCTGAAGCCTGAGAGTTTGAAGCAGAGTCGGCTTTAGCGCCTTGTGGCTGATAACGCATTATCTGACCTAATTGCTTAGCTCCGCCATTGGTGCAACAAAAATACAGCTCGTTGTTGCCCCAATGCAGCCCTTCACCTCGAGCAAACAACGTTGCGCCCGCCTTATAACCTTGAACACGCAAGTCATCATTAGGGCTTTCTGGCGTATGTAAATCGACCCAATCTACATTTAACCATTCCCCTAGATTCATACGCGCCTTATCCCAGTTACGAGAGTCGAACTGAGGCACACCTTTTATGCGTAAAGCCTGTAACTTACCGCCTTTATCCAGCTGGCCTTTAACACTAGGAATAAAGCGATAAAACAAACTATCGCCTCTGTCTTCCGTTAAATAAACAATACCCGTTTCTGGGTCGACACAAGCCGCTTCATGATTAAACCGCCCCATAGCCTTAAGCGGTTTAGCCTCTACTAACGTCTCAGCATCAGCAGGTACTTCAAAGATATAGCCATGCTCTTTCGAAATAACACCGTTAGGTTTATCGACCGATTCTTCGCATGTTAACCACGTTCCCCAAGGCGTAATACCGCCAGCACAGTTGCGAATAGTACCGACTAAGCTAACAAACTCTTTTTCAACAACCTTGGTATCGAGATTATAAACCAGCGTGGTGGTGCCTCCTGGCAGCGCGACACCATTTTCAAAATGATCATAAGCAAGCTCAGTAGTATGAGTTTGAATAGATTCAGGCTGGATAGATAGGTGAGCGGCCTGTAACTCGTGATTACGTACTAAGGCAACCTTATTGTTACCTAGCGAGAAACATCCCATGCCGTCAGCTCTATCGGGCACATTTAATCCATCGCTCATGGCATCACCCAGTTCAGAGATAACCTGGTAACTAAAACCCTGAGGTAAATCGAGAAGTTTCTTAGGATCAGGCACAAGCGGCCCATAGCCTTTGGTGGTTGGCGTTAACACACCCGCATTCGCTTTACCCAACGCACTTGATGCCAACCCAGCAAATGCCAAGGTACCCGCCCCTTTAAAAAACTGCCTTCTATTAATCATTATTATCACTCTTTGTACTAATACTTACGCACCTGATTTACGTGTACCCGATTAAACCAAATACTGCCTGCATCTATCATTACACACTATTGTTACATTATAACGTTTGTTACCTTTTCTCTATGACAATTACCGATGTTTTTATAGAAGATAGCTACCCTAGTAACCCATTGCAGTTAAACCGGTCGATGATATTTAAAGAAAAGTACAACAAAATTTACTTTTGTTGGTGAAATCACATGGCAATAGACCTAGAGATAAGGGATGGGTTCAGAGTGATATAACTAAAATGAGTCAGCTTTTGACTACACCTTAGGCTTCATATCAAACTTCTCATTGTGAAATAGAGTTTTGAGAGCTTTGTGCGCCTCGGAAACTCTCTACAGCATGGATGCTGTAGCGAAGGCCCCATGAATGGGTTTACGCAGTTTCCTTACCCTACCATAAACAGCCTGCTGTGTTGTCAGAGGCGGCAGTAGAAGCCCATGTGAAACCCTCAGCAGCATGGATGCTGCTGCGGAGGCTCCATGGATGGATTCACGCCGTGTTTCACATGGGCTTCTACTGGCGACTAAACCTACAGACACAAAAAAGGCGCTCAAATGAGCGCCTTTCTTTTATGCTTTGGTTTGCTTAGATTAAAGAATCTTAGCTACAACACCAGCACCTACAGT
>NZ_CAXBMP010000050.1:0-17298 GCF_963976965.1 uncultured Alteromonas sp. | reverse complement strand
GAGCAGTTGACTTTTAATCAATTGGTCGCTGGTTCGAATCCAGCACGACCCACCATCATTTCGTAAAGTGCTTTCTACCAAGCCTCAAATACCAAAACGTCAATATCAATACGCCTTCTACCATTTTCGGTGCTAAGTTAAGGCCGCTACAGCGCACATTATTCACAGTAAACTACTCAGCATTGTCAGGCTAGCTACTGCTAACAATTGCCAAAAACCTAAATGCCGGTTCGCGTAAATTCCTTACTGCAATTTATTCTATCTGTAATTCAATTTTTTAGGATGGTATGGTTGAAAATCGTGCAATCATCCTTAACTAAGTAGTATGTATTTTTTATGACAGTTGGGTATAATCCACGCCCTTGTCACAACCGAGATGTAGGTCAATGTCAGTAGCCTTTCGAGTGGAACAGGTAGAGTATCCTTTTCCCGCTAAACCACAGCCATTATCAGATGCCCGTAGAGCAGCGCTTAAAGCTGAGATTAAATCTTTGCTTAAACAGCGAAATGCCGTGCTTGTGGCGCATTACTATACCGATCCTGAAATTCAGGCACTAGCGGAAGAAACCGGTGGTTGTGTCGCTGACTCATTAGAAATGGCCCGTTTTGGTCGTGATGCAGCAGAACAAACCCTTATTGTTGCAGGCGTTCGCTTCATGGGTGAAACCGCAAAAATTCTTAGCCCAGAAAAAACCGTGCTAATGCCCACACTGGAAGCCACCTGTTCGCTAGATATCGGTTGCCCGATAGAAGAATTCAGCGCGTTTTGTGATGCACACCCAGATCATACTGTTGTGGTATACGCCAATACATCTGCGGCAGTGAAAGCCCGTGCTGATTGGGTAGTTACTTCAAGTATTGCACTTGAAATAGTAGAACACCTAGATAGCCAAGGTAAAAAAATTATCTGGGGGCCAGACCGTCACTTAGGTTCATACATTGCCAAGCAAACTGGCGCAGAAATGCTGATGTGGCAGGGCGAATGTATTGTTCATGATGAGTTCTCAGCACAGAAGCTGGCTGACATGAAAGCGCTGTATCCTAACGCGGCAGTATTGGTTCACCCTGAATCACCCGCTAGTGTGGTAGACATGGCAGACGCAGTAGGCTCAACCAGCCAGCTGATAAAAGCGTCACAAACCATGAGTAACGACACCTTCATTGTGGCTACTGATAAAGGCATTTTTTATAAAATGCAGCAACTCACGCCAAACAAAACGTTTATCGAAGCACCTACAGGTGGAAATGGTGCAACCTGTAAGAGCTGTGCCCATTGCCCATGGATGGCCATGAACGGCCTTGAGGCAATAAAAGCATCGTTAGGTGTAACCTATGAAGGCCATGAGATCTTCGTTGACGACAGCCTGCGTGAGGGCGCTTTAATCCCACTCGACCGTATGCTGAATTTCTCTGAAGAATTGAAAGCGAAAGGCGGCCTGTAACGCATAATAAGGTAAAGGCGGGTAATTATTCAGCAGTTAGCGTGTTTTTTCGCGCAACGTCTTGATTAAGACGCCCGCTTTACCTACTATACGCGCGCTTTAGGTAAATTGTCTGCCCGCTCAAGGTGAATTGTCCGCTCGTTCAAGGCAACGTGTACGTACACTTTAGGCAATTTCCTGGCAGTATTTCGTTGTTTGCGTTCACCGCAAATAGCACAAAA
Source organism: uncultured Alteromonas sp. (assembly GCF_963976965.1). Classification (NCBI taxonomy): domain Bacteria; kingdom Pseudomonadati; phylum Pseudomonadota; class Gammaproteobacteria; order Alteromonadales; family Alteromonadaceae; genus Alteromonas; species uncultured Alteromonas sp. The sequence goes on along the minus strand of NZ_CAXBMP010000050.1, from coordinate 15,635 downwards.
TTTGGAGAGGTGGCTGAGTGGCTGAAGGCGCACGCCTGGAAAGTGTGTTTAGGGTTAAACCTAACGAGGGTTCGAATCCCTCTCTCTCCGCCAAATAACGACTGAAGCCCTGTATTTACGGGGCTTCGTTGTATTTTATTCTTGGTTAAGAATATACTCTGTCACAGAACTCTGTCACAAAAAGGCAGAGAAGCATGCAAAACCGCTCACCAACTTACCTATATAAATTCAAAAACTCGTCTAACTATTTTTTTCGAATCCGATACGGAAATTTTGATCAAACATGTCATGTTTGTCTCAAAGACAAGTATTTCGTAGCTTCGTTGGGTACTACCGACTATGACGCCGCGAGATGGCTTGCTCTTTACATCAAGTGTAATTTGATAAAAGACAAGGATATGAACATGATAGACGTAGATAGAAATACCTGTAACCAGGGAGTGTTGCGAAAAGGCGCAGTGGCAGATCCAGCTCAAACTCTTGCTTGCATAGGCGAATTGAAGCCGTTCCCAGAGGAGTTCAGCCCTCAGTATCTTCTAGCGCAGCAACTGTATAAAAAGCAACTGAAAGACAAGTTTCGTTTGTTATTAGCTGCTGGCAAGGAGATCATTAATCATGGTATGGCGACCCAATTAGGGGCGCTAGACTCAATGAAAGAAGATGCTCTTAATAGCGCAACTTCAGATCTAAGCAGCTATTGTGATGTAAACACGAGGCGCGAGCTCGTTGACATACTTTTACCGCATCAACCCATTAAGAACATTCAAAAGTCTAACATCGATGAAAGATATGTACGTTGCGTTAGGATGTTAAATGAGCTCATGTCTGCTTTATCAAGAGAGAACCGAAAATTCGATGCTTTTGATGAGGGTTATGAATGCGAAGATAGCCCAATTGCTAGGAGTGCTGCCACCTATACCCAAGAGCAGCTATTAAGCGGCATGGTAGATATGATCAGTCTGTTACCCATGTTCAGAAGCATTAAGGATAAAGCTACTGGTAAAGTCGCTGCTACAGACGTTATTGAGGAGTCTCACTTTAGTTTATTTGGCCAAATGGATAAATTCTTGAGTGAAAAGCAGGGAACTATCGCAGACAGAACTATCGATAAATATAAAGCGTCGTTTTCATTGCTAAAAGAGATATGGCCCGATGATAGTGACGTGAGAGATTGGAAAAAACAGAAAGTACAAGAAGTGAAGACAGCACTCACTCAGCGCAAATCAAACCAAAGTAAGAATTGCAATGAAAAGCCGATGAGTATTACTACTAAAAATATGTACTTATCAAACTACCGAACGTTATTTTCTTGGATAATTGAAAACACCGACGCTGATATCAAGAACCCTTTTGCTAACAGTGCATTTCAAAAGGCAAAAGGAAAGTCGAAGCCTCCCAAGCGACGCTCATTCACCAGTGAAGAAGTTCGAAAAATTCTTCGATACAAGCCGGAACATGGAAGTGAGGCTAAAACCTTTCGAGATGATGCCAAATGGTATCTCAAGGTTTGTTTATACTCTAGTATGCGCCTCAATGAACTGTCAGCACTGCCAGTCGCAAACATTAAGCAAATTGATGATGTATGGTGTTTTGATCTACGTGGTTTAGATTTAAAGAATGAGGCTTCTGAGCGAGTTATTCCAATCGCTCAGTATTTACTAGATGAAGGGATTCTTGACTATGTAGAGATGTTAAAGAAACATAAAGAGAAATTTTTCTGCCCTCAAATTCGCCATGGAAAAACGGAACCCAGTAGTGCAGGTTGGGGAGATCCGATAAGTCGTTGGTTTAGTCGTACCGTACTTAAAAAAGTAGGGATAGATAAAGACAAGGAGGAGCAAAAAGGAACTTTGATTTGCTTTCACTGCACGCGTCGAACTTTCATATCGACGTGTATAAACAATGGTGAAGAGAAGTATCTCGTCAAACGACTGGCAGGGCATTCAATAGATGATGATATAACGTTGAGCGTATACTCTGACGTAGATAAAATTGACCTTAAGCTTTTAAAGAGCGTCATAGATCAAAATCTAAAATGGCATGAACTTAATTTAGGTTAGCCATCTGGTTTATATGAGGAAAAGTATATGGATGACAGTTATTTACTAACTGGTACTTTACGTGATGTTCGAAGATGTTACATAGACAACACTGAAATTTCGTTTTTATTTGGTTACGTTATTGACCACGAGAGCACGCGATATTCTAAAGACGACTGGCTAGCGTCAAGTTATATTCGTGAAGTCAAAATCGTTAATGGGAAATATCACGTTTACACGGCTAATAGCGTCTATCTTACTGACAACTATACTTCGATAATTGTATCAGATGATGACATCGATAACATTCGCTTAGGAATGCCCCCTGAGGTAATGAACTCAGCCGGGTCAATAAATGATCTTGTTACATTAGTAGGCTTAACTAAAAAAATAGATAGTTGGGCAAAAGAATATAACTTAGGGATTAATGAGATTGTGGATGCTATTGCTAATAACGCTGATGAATTGTTTACCGGCAGCAATGATGGTTCTTTTTAATTCGTAAATGGTAATTTTTGTATGAGTAGGTTTAAAGTGTACGAAAATTCTAATAAAGCGCTTTTGGATGATCTTGGGCTACAGGGGAGTAGGTCAATTTGCTACATGTGTCAAATTAAAACCTCTTTTGATACAACGCCCTGCTTAGGGGCGGAAACATATGGGCTAAAGTTAGGGGCGGAGTGACACAGCCCATGTGTTTGCGTCCCAGCGAGCCTGCGAGCGACTACAGCAGATTGTTAGGAGCGCACCATCTTAGCTTCTACTTTTTCAGCTTGAACTAAGTTATCTATTGATGATACAAAACTTAACGTACCCGTTAGGCGTAAACCTTGAACGGAGTATATTTTCATTAAGAAGTTAGCACTATCCAATTGATATTTCGAGATGGGCCACGCAGTAATATTGATGGTAGAGTTTCTTATTTCCCCCTTTATAGCGTAGGACGTGATTTCATCTTTTCCTTTAATATGATGCGAGAATAGACCTTACCCAGTTTTTGCAAACTGAACAGCAAGTTGCCTCAATCAGCAAAGACAAAAAAACCGCAAGAAATTTTAGAGATGCCGAATTTGTAAAAATGGGCTTTTCTGATTTGTACTTCTTAAAAAATGGTCAAGAATGATGGCTCAACTCCCTACCACGCACAGTAATACTTAAATGATTTGTGGGCATTAGTACGTGCAAAGTTAAACGTTAAGAACGCGTTGGAAAACTGGACAACAACCCCGTTTGAACCATTAGCCGGTTTAGCAGATGGGCTTCTTATTGGTAGGTCAGTGGTGTTGTGCCCTTTTTTCTTTCAATAAACCTACGCCCAATGTAGCCATAGCTATCGCAACAACACCATTTAGATAGTTAAAAAATGCATAGGGCGCGTAGTCGAGAACCTCAACCCCTAGGGTTGCAGAGTAAAATGCCCCCGCCGTTGTCCAAGGAATAAGGCCCGTGGTCATGGTAGCGCCTTCTTCCACCGACCGAGAAAGCATGGAAGGATCAAGCTTCTGTTGCTGATATTTTGATTTAAACAATTGGCAATTTAAAATAATAGAGATATACGCCTCGCCCATTGCCACGTTACCTAAAAAACCAGATGCTATGGTAACGGCGATTAACGTTGCGGTGCGCTTTACCCTTTTAATAATGCCCGACAATAACGCCGCTAAAAAGCCTGTACCGTGCAATATACCGCCCAATGCTATGGCCATTAACGCAAGTAATAGCGTCCAACTCATACTGCTGATGCCGCCCCGGCCTAGTAATACATCTAAATTTGCTATACCTGTATTTTGTGGGGTGTTTTCCCAAAGTGCATTAAGTACGCTAATTGTGTTGGTGTCTTGGTAGAAAATAGCGATGATGACGGCAAGAAGAATACTGCATGACATGGCAACTTCAGCTGGGACTTTTTTAATGCTCATTACCGTTAGCAACACCAGCGGTAACAAGGTAATGTAAGGCGCAAGGTTATAGTGGCTGGCAAGCACTGCTTTAATTTTGTATATCTCCTCAACATTTAAACTTTGGCTTGCGTAGGTAAAGCCTATAACTAAGAAAATTACGAATGTTAGAAGAAAGCTAGGCAGTGTAGTTAGCAGCATGGCATACATATGCCGATAAATAGTGGTGCCCGCACTCATCGACGCGAGATTGGTGGTATCAGATACCGGAGACATTTTATCGCCAAACGTAGCACCACACACCACCATGCCGGCAATAATAGGTAGCGGTATATTCATGGCTTCGCCAATGCCCATTAGCACTACCCCCATAGTACCTACCGTGCCCCACGACGTACCTGTGGCTACCGACATTACCGCACACAGAATTAACCCCACCGCCAAGAATATACTGGGGTTTAGCCAACTAAGGCCGAAATAAATTAGGGTTGAGATAGTGCCGCTTTGCATGAAGCTGGCGATAACCATTCCAATGAGGATAAAAATATATATTGCCGGCATTGCCCGCGTTAATGCACTGGTCATTAGTTCACGGATTTGCAGGTACTTGTACCCTAAACTAAAGGCATTAATACCAGCCCAAAGCAAACACAAGAAAATTAATGCATGAAGGCTAATGCCTAAGCCAAACAAACCGCCCGCTATCAACGCTACAATAACGCTAAAACATAGCAATGATTGCGCAAAGCTGGGGCTACGCATAGAGTGAGGCGAAGTTAAAGACAAGTTGGCGCACTTAAAAATGAAGTAGTGAAAAGTAGTATAACTACTTTACACAATCAACTCTTATAAAGATTTAAGACGTTATACACTATTAATTTTGCCACAATCGCGTGAATCCCAACAATAAAAACGACCACCTTTTAAACAATTAATTAACCTTCCTCAAAAAAAATTAACTTTTTTGCAATTTAATCTTAATTTGAATAACAGGCTAAAAAGCCCGCCATTAAAGGAAAGTTCGAGTTGACGTCCCCTATTAGAACTCAAAAATATCTAGTTTGAATGTGCGCTTGTTAAAAAGGACGCTTAGCAAATATGAATTCAATAGATTCCAGCCTGTCGATGTTGCAAGGCGAGTTAGCAGTTGCCATAAAACTTACAAAGTGCTGCTTATTCATGTGAAGTACAAAGCCTGAAACATCAGCATACCAAGAAACTGGAAATAATAAATTGTCATTGTACTGCCTGCATAGCATACGCAAAATGCTGCTATAAAACGTGTAAGACGAAGATTGTTTCCTAAAAACAACAATTCAATAAGTTACTTTCAAATGGCTGACATATTGCTCATAAATGAAAGTAAAAGGCTAAACATATGAAACTAAACCAGCTCAATTTACGTGTAAAACTTAGTCCCATTTTTGTTGCTATGGCTGCTGCCAATTTAACTTATTCTTTGCCGAGCTTTTCTCAGCAAATCGATGACAAAATCCCCGCCGTTGAAAAGGAAAAAAATACCGATGATGCTGCAGATATTCAAGTATTAGAGAGAATTACTGTATCTGCCACCAAACGTGACACAGACCTGATGAACACGCCAATTGCAATTTCAGCCTTCACCGAAGAGCAATTGAACAAAATTGGTATCACTAATGTGAAAGATTTGAACAACGTGGTGCCTAACATGAGCATCATGACGGATCGGGAGTCTTCAGCGCCGATCATTACTATGCGTGGTGTGCGCTCAACCAACACTACTGAGTGGGGAGACCCTGCCGTTGGTGTTCACTATGATGGAATTTATTCGCCGCGTCCTCAAGGTGCCCTTTCGTTAATTTTCGATGTAGAGCGAGTTGAAGCACTACGTGGACCTCAAGGTACGTTATTTGGACGTAACTCTACGGTAGGGAGTTTGAATATCATCTCCGCGAAACCGAATTTAGATGAAGTAGAAGGCAAAGTTGAATTAGAAGTTGGTCGATGGAATCAACAAGTCATCAAAGGAGTGTTAAATGTTCCTATTTCAGATTCATTTGCAATAAGAGGCGCATTCTTTAAAGAAACAAGAGACTCTAATTTAAACGGTTATTACGACCCTAACCAATGGGATCAACGTTACCTAGGACTTGATACATCACAACTTACGCCCATCAGTGAAGGCATCACTCCAGCGGATCGCGATACTGACAACCGCACCTATTTTAATGACACCTTGTATGAACCCATAAAAGCCGATCCCGCTGATTTTTATAATAACTCAGACCAATATGCTTTCAGGCTTTCTGGGCTGTATTCCCCAAGTATAGACTTTTCTTGGCAGTTGACTTTCGAGCGTTATGTTGATCAAGGTGCTGGCACAGCTGCTTCCCGTGACTGTGAGAAGATAAAAGATAGACCTTCTGATGTGAATGGTGGCTCGTGTACCGATTTGTGGGGAACGGAGGATAATCATACCGTATATGTAAATGTTCCGGGTAAAGTAGATTTGACCCTAGATAGCTATCGTTCGAGCATTCACTATGACATAACCGACGGTATTCAGTTTTCCTATTTAGCAGGTTATCAAAGCCAAGAGCGTTCAGGACAGGTTGATTTAGATCAGGGTATGTATTTCTATGATCAAATACTCAAATGGATTGACACGGATTATGACTCTTGGTCCCATGAATTGCAGTTTAAGTCTACGGGTGAAAGCGACTTACAATGGATTGTGGGCTATTTCAATCTTAAAGAAGATAACTCAATGAACGGCCAATATCATGGGGCCATGGGGGGGGTCTCATGGTGGCTTCAACCATCGCGCACGGTAGAGTCCGAAGCATTTTTTGCGCAGGGTACTTACGCGTTGACGGATAAGTTGTTTCTAACCCTAGGAGCTAGATATACGGAAGACCAGAAAGAAGATAAAGGTGGCCGAAACCTAGGGTGTTTCTCAAACGAATGTTATACCGACGTGGCTTGGGGAGAGGTCTGGGATTATATTGATTGGTCACTTCCTTTAGATGAGCAAATTGAGAATACCAGTGCGGTGCGTGCGAATTTAAATGCACTACCTGTTGATTACTACGACTCGCCTGTTGAAGGGGCTGAAGTAGACAGCGAAAATGACGTAAAACAAAGCTGGGCAAAAACCACTTGGCGTGTGGGCTTAGATTATCAAGCCACTACAGATACCCTGTTTTATAGCTATATTGCCAATGGCTTTAAAGGCGGCGGTATTGGCGATATTTTGATTAAGCAATCAGATGGAACACGCTTTGATACCAGTTACGATGGTGAAGAAGTGGTGACTTATGAGATTGGTGCCAAAACCACACTGTTAGACGGCAAGATGAATCTGCGCGCAAATTACTTTTACAGTGATTATAAAAACCAACAGTTCTCTACTTGGACAATTTACGACACTATTACTGAAATGCAGGAAGACCCGCGTACCGGTGAGATGATTGAAATGACCCAAGATTTTGGGACATTTTTAACCCGCAATGCATCTAACTCAAAAATCTCTGGCTTAGAGTTGGAGATGGATTTAGTACCTTGGAATGGTGGTTTCATTGGCGGCTATTTAACTTTCCTTGATACCGAAATTACATCTGACTACTGGAAAGCTTGGGGCCCCGAGCCATCACAGGTCTTCGCTAACCCAGACGGCGTAGAGATTCCAGGAACACTAGATACGTCTCAGCCTTGGTTTAGGAACTTAAAAGGCAACCAGTTAGCCTACTCACCCGAGGTCTCATTTACCTTGAATATCAGTCATACCTTTGAGTTAAGTAACGGTGGGCGAATTACCCCATTCATTAATATTCACTGGGAAGACGACTCTTATACCTCCATCGACAATACCGATAAATGGGAAATTCCTGCGGAAGCGTTAAATGAAGGAATTGATTTAGATATCTACTCTGATAAACGAGAAGCTTGGGCGATGATCAACGCGAACGTGAAGTACGAGACGGTTGATAATACTTGGTATATCGAAGGAGGCGTTTATAACCTTACCGATGAAGATGTGAATTGGTGGCAAGGCTATTCTGGTAGTACGCCTGTTGCTGGTAAAGCAAGACGTAACTGGAACATTCGAGTTGGATACAACTTTTAACTGACAATACCATTTGGTCTTGTTGACCGCACAAGCAAGGGCTCGTGATATCACTTCATATTCGCGAGACCTTGTTCAACGTATCTATCTTGATTTTTATATTACCAAGGAAGCACGATGACAACTCCTAGTTTTGTTATCAATAGCCAGCACCATACGCAAAACCCTAGTGGGTACGTGTTCCCACTAACGGTGCTCACCTCATTGTTTTTTATGTGGGGTTTTATCACCTGTTTAAACGATATACTAATTCCCCATTTAAAAGCAGCGTTTAGCTTAAGTTACACCCAAGCAATGTTGGTTCAATTCTGTTTTTTTGGGGCCTATTTCATTGTTTCATTACCCGCAGGTAAATTACTGAAACGCATCGGCTATCAAAAAGGGATTGTGGTGGGTTTGGTGATAGCTGCATTAGGCTGTTTACTATTTTACCCAGCAGCCTCTAGCCATAGTTACCCTTTATTCCTTTCTGCGTTGTTCGTACTTGCCTCGGGAATCACTATTTTACAAGTCTCAGCAAACCCTTATGTGACCTTCCTAGGGCCAACTAAGACTGCGTCTTCGCGTTTAACATTAACTCAAGCCTTTAATTCTTTGGGTACGACAATTGCGCCCTATTTGGGGGCGTTATTTATTCTCAACGAAGCAGTAAGCACAGTTGCAGTTAACCCATCTGCTGAGTCGGTGCAAGGGCCCTATTTAGTGCTGGTGGCAATGTTATTATTGTTAGCGGCAATCTTTGCGCTTATCAAACTACCTCACATCCCCAGCGCTACAGTGACTGAAAGTGAAGTCATAGGCGCTAGTGCATGGCAACAGCGCCATTTAGTTTTAGGGGCGCTGGCTATTTTTGTGTATGTCGGTGCTGAAGTGGCGATTGGTAGCTTTATAGTCAACTTTTTAGGCGAGAAGAATATTGCGGCGCTAGAAGAAGCAGAGGCGGCAAAATACTTAACCTATTATTGGGGTGGAGCTATGATCGGACGCTTCATTGGCGCCGCGGCGTTACAAAAAGTTTCTGGCGGAAAGGTACTGGCATTCAATGCCGCTACAGCCTGTGTGCTATTGGTGTTTACCGTGCTAGCTTCTGGCAGCGTCGCCATGTGGTCCGTTTTGCTGATTGGCTTGTGCAACTCAGTGATGTTTCCCACTATCTTCAGTTTGGCCTTAAACAACTTAGGAAAACTGACTCCTCAAGGCTCTGGCATATTGTGTTTAGCCATTGTAGGCGGTGCCATTATCCCTCTTATTCAGGGTGTACTAGCAGACATCCTAGGCGTGCAATTAGCCTTTATTTTACCTCTTTTTTGCTATTTATATATTGCTTACTACGGCTTGGTAGGAAGTCGAGTAACAGCTTAACGTGATTGGAAACGAACATGAATAAACTAATAACTATAAGCGTAATGCTAAGCTTGATGTGTAGCCTCGCTGCATGTAAAAGTGAAAATAATTCACAAACACCTTCTCCCAAAAATGCCGCTGATATATGGCCAAAGCTGAATAGTGCGGTGAAGCAAGACCCGCAGGTGGAAGCACAAGTTAAACAAATATTGGCCACAATGACGTTAAAGCAAAAAGTCGCACAAATGATTCAGCCAGAAATACGCGATATTTCAGTGGCAGATATGCGTAAGTATGGCTTTGGCTCCTATCTAAACGGTGGTGGAGCATTCCCAAATAACGAGAAACATTCCAGCGCCGATGATTGGGTTAAGTTGGCCGACGACATGTATCTAGCCTCGGTGGATGACAGCTTGGATGGCTCGACCATTCCTACTATGTGGGGAACTGACGCCGTACATGGTCACAATAACGTCATTGGCGCAACTTTATTTCCCCACAATATCGGACTGGGCGCAGCAAATAATCCGGATTTAATTGAAAAAATTGCAAACATTACCGCCACCGAAGTAATGGCCACAGGGATTGATTGGGTTTTCGCACCTACCGTAGCAGTGGTGCGCGATGATCGATGGGGACGCACCTATGAAGGCTACTCAGAAGATCCTGAAATCGTGAGAAACTATGCCGCATCCATTGTAAAAGGCTTGCAAGGTGAGGCTAATAAAGACTTTTTGTCAGACAACCGTGTGATTAGTACGGTGAAACACTTTATTGGCGATGGTGGCACGCTTGACGGTGATGACCAAGGTGACAACATCAGTAGCGAACAGGAATTGTTTAATATTCATGCTCAAGGATATGTTGGCGGTCTAACCGCGGGTGCTCAGTCTGTTATGGCTTCATTTAATAGTTGGCAGGGCGATAAAATCCACGGCAATAAGTATTTATTGACCGAAGTACTAAAAAAACAAATGGGTTTCGATGGCTTTGTTGTTGGTGATTGGAATGGCCACGGCCAAGTCGTAAATTGCAACAACGAAAGTTGTCCCCAAGCGATTAATGCGGGATTAGATATTTTCATGGTGCCAACAGATGCGTGGCTTCCTTTATACGAAAATACCATAGCACAGGTGAAAGACGGCACTATTGCCATGTCGCGAATCAATGACGCTGTTACCCGTATTTTACGAGTTAAAGTGCGTGCGGGATTATTCGATAAGCCCAACCCAGCAAAGCGCAAATTTTCTGGGCAAAGCGACTTAATTGGTCATAAAAGCCATAGAGATGTTGCACGCCAAGCTGTTCGCGAGTCCTTAGTGTTATTAAAAAATAAAAAACACTTGTTACCATTAGATCCGAAGCAGTCAATTCTGATTGCCGGTGATGCAGCAGATAATATTGGCAAACAATCTGGCGGCTGGTCGATTACTTGGCAAGGCACTAACAATAGCAATGCAGATTTCCCTGGGGGAAGCTCAATATTTGCTGGGTTAAGTAAGCAAATCAATGCAGCTGGTGGGCAGGTAGAGCTAAATGTGAACGGCGATTTTACCAATAAGCCCGACGTTGCCATTGTGGTATTTGGTGAAGAACCCTATGCAGAAGGCCACGGCGACAGAGCCAGTTTAGATTACCAGCAAGGAAATAAACGAGATCTCGCCCTCTTAAAGAAACTCAAAGCACATGGGATCCCCGTGGTCGCCATTTTCATATCGGGACGACCAATGTGGGTTAACGCCGAACTTAATGCTTCAGACGCATTCGTTGCTGCTTGGCTTCCAGGCTCCGAAGGAGATGGTATCGCCGAAGTAGTACTCGCAAATCCGGATGGCTCCATTCAACACGACTTCAAAGGTAAACTATCTTTTTCTTGGCCTAAGTCTGCTGAGCAAACCACGGTAAACTACGGTGATTTAGACTATGCGCCGCTATTACCCTATGGGTTTGGATTAACCTACCAAGATGAAAACCTGTTAGCTGATAATTTGTCTGAGCAAGTCGAGCTGAATTTAGATCAACCCCAGCGCACAATGTTATATACAGGCGCTATGCACAAACCATGGGAAATGCATTTATTTTCTGGTGAGCAAGAAATTGCTGTTAATTCTAACTCTCATCAATTAAACGGATTAACTTTTCGTACTGTGGATAGAGAGGTCCAAGAGGATTCGCTTTTAGTTAGTTTAGATGGCAATCAATTATCTGGTGTGAAGATAGTCAGTGAAAGCCATTTTAAGGAAGACCTCAACCGAGAATTTTTGGCTGACAGCACAATATCAATGTTAATCAAAGTGACTAGTAAACCTAGCGACAATGTCTATATTGCCATGAACTGTGAAGGTTTTGGCGATGACCCAGGTAGCTGCAATGCGAGACTAGATGTCAGCTCAATAATCAATGCCTTGGCCATTAACGAGTGGCATCCCCTAAGCATTGATTTGCAGTGCTTTGCGAATATGGGTATTAAGTTCGATAGTTTAGTATCACCTTTTTCATTAGAATCTGCAGGGGCAATGCAAATATCACTGTCGGAAGTAGGTTTCACTCCGCAACCTCCCGAGCAAGCGACAATTAGCTGTAATTAATCTAGCGGATAGCTAGTTACCATTCGGAAAGAAAACTTGTTCTAAGAATTTCGCATTATCTTAGGACAAGTTTCCAGCAGCATATATTGTACTTAGTATTGGCAACCTTCTCCTCGACAAATTCGTTGGATCAGATTGATAATTGCGATAGCATTTGATGAGGAATTAATACACACCTATTCTCACAAACTATTTCGCTGAACAGTGAGCACCTTACAAAGGATTCTATTTAATTTACGCCTATGTCAATGTTTAAATGTGTAGTTACGCTCAATGAGTAGCGTTGTATTTAATTTGAATGACATTACATTGGTAATGACTATTGTTCTGTCGATTTTGTTTTCCTTAATGCTGCTATCTAGTCATCGTATGAATGATAATAGCGCTTACTTACTCGCAGCATTTTTAATTTCCCATGCTTTTATAGCTTTTCACGAGTTGACCTTCTTCGGAGAAAAATTTCGTTTTGAAGCCCTGGAATTTGCGCCAAATATACTCTTTGTAGGCAGCCTCGCCTACTGTCTAGATGCAGTATTGCTCTACTTATATATTAAGTCATCGGTGTTTAGTGATTTCAAATTTTCTAAAAAACATTTAGTGCACCTTATTCCTTTCTTCCTATACGCCATCTATTTGATCTTTAATTACTACAGCCTTAGTGACATCGCAAAACAGATCGTTATTGAGAATTGGGGGCTGTATAGCACATGGCACTATATTGCCACTGATACTTTGGTCAAACTGCTCAGATTAACTTACTTAGTAGGCTGCTTTGTTTTAATCGCTAGATACCATAAACGTCATAAAGAAGCGCGGGCGGATATTTCGACTATTGATTTAAATTGGCTTCGTTTACTACTGATAGGCTTTTTGGCCATTATGGTCACCGAAGCTTTTTTAAGCATATTGAAAGTCATTAATCTTAGCTATCCAATTGAAGTAGAAACCTTTATTAGTATAGGTTTGTTTTCTTACTACATTACTTTTTTGCTAGTGGTCTCTTTATTATTTTATAGTGTGACTAAATCTCACTCTATCATTCCCATTCCAATAACAGATGAAAATCAACATTCTGATGAAAAGAGTGTGTATAAATCCGTCTATATTGAGCGGATAGAAACTATCATGCGGAAGGAAAAGCCTTACCTTTTATCAGATATTACCATCGATGAATTAGCCAAAAAGCTGAACGTTTCAACTAAAGATTTATCGGTCACTTTAAATCGTCATTTTCAGATGAATTTCTACGAATTTATTAATAATTACCGAATCGAGGAAGCTAAGTGTTTATTGGTAGAGGACGTAAACAGAGCCATTACCGATATTTACTTTGATGTAGGATTTAATAGTAAGTCAGTTTTTTATACATTTTTTAATAAAAAGGAGGGAATTACCCCCTCTGAATTTAGAAAACGCCATGGTAACAATACCTAATTTTAAATAGCTCATTGTTCTGATTCTTTAGACCAGATGACTGCAATGGTAGGGAAAGGTACTTCAGAAAATCTGGATAATATTGCTCAACCAATTGGTATAGCAATGTTTGCTCTGGCCGATGTCGTTTATAGGTATGCGTGTGAATGGCTAACAATGGCGCCCTTGGCAAGGATTGGTAGCTCAGAGTGCAGATGGTTTTGCTGTTAGTCTACTGGCCTTTGAGATGGAAAACTCATTGCGCCAAGGTCCGCTTCACGTACAGAGCTGTCCAACAGCGTAACGGGCATCTTGAGACAAGGAGCAGACCTTCAACACTAGCTAAGGGGCGCTGGCGCGTGGACTACACAGCCCATGTTTTAACGTCTCAGTGGCCAAGGGAAGCGCCAAAGGCTATAAAGTAACTATTGACGCCATAGTCTCTTATTAGATATCTCTTTCGCCTATGCTTATGTCTTCACATACTTGCGGCAGAATGTCCTCTGTTAAACCCGCTGGTAATTGTTGTAGTCTTTGGTGTGAAATACCTCTCGTATTCACACCGCTGATAATTTGTTGAATCCAAGGCACAAAATATGAGGTTCGACTATATACTTCCTTAACACCATACTTGCCGATATCACCACCCTCGACTCTTGAGCTGATGCCGTAAACAATACCCAATTTGTCTTGAAACATATAAGCGGGGCCACCGCTATCACCACCACCTGAAACACCTTCTAAGGGCAATGCCTCGTTACCTTCGTTAAAATCAAATTTTAAAAGAGGCCCTTTTGCAAACGTAACGTTATTTTGGGCTTTTCGCATTTGCCCTTCGTTTTCATAGTTGTCTACAGTCTGCCCAGTTAGTCCGTTTCCAGTACCGCCGATACCGATAAACCAAAGATTTTTATCTAGTTCGTTTGAGTCTGTATTGATTGCGAATGGAATTACATCCGCTACAGGTTCTCGCAATTGAATAAGGGCGATGTCGTGACTTTTTCCCGGTTTATAATCTTTGTGAATATATACGTTTTCTACATTAACCAAATTTCCATTAATCAAAATAGATGAATCAGGGCTGACACAAAAAGTCGCATGAGCTGCTGTGATTATCCACGAAGGCTCGATAAGTGTTCCGTGCGCTCCGTCAAAATAAAAAGTGGCTAGTTGAGGGATAGTATTTTCTTTGACCTTGTACTCTTCATCTGGAACATCATGCCTAATTACAATGGCGTGCGCGGAAAAAGTTAAACAGCAAATAAATAGTAAAAAGTACCTCATAAGCTCTCCATGCATTTTTGAGACGAATCAAAAGCATTCCTAATGTCTTCTCTTTGAGTGCTATCCAAGTATCTTGCATAAACCTGAACAGTGATTTTGCTCGCACAACCCGATAATAAAAACACTAGGAAAACTAAAGAATGGTTTGAGGCTTTCATCCATGAACTCTGACAGCAACCTTGATTACAAGTGTAATCTATAGATTGTAATTAAACAATAATGCGATCTCTGCGTACAACTCGTTATTCGCTAATGTCCGGAATACGTACGGAGCTGTCCAACAGCGTAACGGGCACCTTGAGACAAGGAGCGGTCATTTACTTGAAGCATTTAGCTCGGTTACCTGTATATTGAGTTTTCTGAAGTCTTCTTGAAGCCTGTTATCTTTATTGATGACAATAATCATTAAAGACGATGTCTGAGAGAAATAGCACCAGCGCCAGTATGAATGTACCGAAGTTATTACAGAACCAAATCCCACGCACTAGCTGCAACGTGGGAACCTATGACTGTTGGATGCTGTGCTTCTTGCTGTATTGATTGTAGTTCCAGAAGCGCTTGACTAAAAACGTTATTTTCTTCGGTTGTAAACGCAACTGGAGTTACATACTCACTGTCAGGAACCCCAAGATTGAAACTTAATATATTGGTTACTCGAAATTTTTCTGCAATACCATCATAAGAGTCAATCACAATTACATCGACGCTACTTTCGCCCAATGGGACTGCATAGGATTTTGCTATCGATCCTCGCTCGACAGAGGAATCACAAGTCTGACAGTCAACCAAAATTTTAGACTGTGACATAGCCGAAGAAGAATAAAAACTGAAACAAAGTAACGTAGCAAAAAATATTTTTTAATAAAAAATTCCATTTAAATTAATTCAATCTATATATTGCTCGTACCGTTCCTAAGGCCTGTTGATCTTTCGTGATTAGTTTTTGACCGGCATGGTAAAGAGT
>NZ_CAXBMP010000049.1:0-17937 GCF_963976965.1 uncultured Alteromonas sp. | reverse complement strand
GGAAACGCCCCAAACCAGTTCGGGCATCCATGATGAAGTTCATCAATACCCAATCGGTTGGCTCTAGTATTTCTTCTTCGGAAAATTGCGCGGCATCTCCTTTATCTACGGCTTCCATCATATCAACAGAAATACTGGGAAACTTTTCTGCGCCGCCGTAATAGTCATATACCACTCGCGCAGCAGAAGGTGCCTCAGGGTCGATTACATGATTTTTAATGTCACTCGCGTTTCGAACTGTTTCACTAAGATGATGATCAAACGCAATATGACAGCCCGCCACATAAGGCAGATTAGTGGTTATGTCATTCTCAGTAATATCTATTTTGCCATCTTGCATATCTTTAGGGTGCACAAATAAAATATCATCGATGAGATCTAAATCTTTCAATAGCACGGCACAAACTAATCCATCAAAATCGCTTCGAGTAACTAGTCTAAATTTATTATCGGGCATGTGGTTTCCATCTCTTCATTAAGCTGCTGCTTTTAGTGTAACAGTTAAAATGAAGTTTAGCGTAATACCACAACAGTACAATTATCACCTCGCAGAAGCGCTTTAAATCGAACCTAAAATGCATTAGCATTACACTTCTTCATTGAATTAACCGTTGGAAATTTCGGTTAATTAGCAGTCGTTTGTAACAACAAACGCCCCCTGGATCAGCAGACAGGGCATAACTGAGCTGGCATCTTTAATTTTTATTATTTTATGGAGCCAAGTTATGTCTGAATTATCGCCCTTGTTTAAGCCTCAAAATAAACCTCAAGATAAGCCTTCATCTACATCAAAAACACTCTGGATTAAAAACCCGCAAGCCGTTTTTACGGGTAACGAGTTAGATGCCGCAGGCGGCATTGTGGTGCAAGGCAGCAAAATTGTTGAGCTTGTTGGTGCTGGTCAAACACCAGTAACGCCTATTGATGAAACAGAAGATGCCTCTCAATTGGTGATGCTTCCGGGGCTAATTAATACGCACCATCACTTTTATCAAACCCTCACCCGCGCATGGGCACCTGTGGTTAATCAGCCGTTATTTCCTTGGCTTAAAACCTTATATCCGGTTTGGGCAAAACTTACCCCGAATGCGTTGTCGCTAGCCTGCGATGTGGCGTTAGCTGAATTATTACTGTCTGGCTGTACTACCACTACCGATCACCACTATTTATTCCCTACCGGCATGGAAGATGCCATAGACGTACAAGTAGACTCAGTAAAACGTATGGGCATGCGCGCCCTGCTTACTCGCGGTTCAATGAGCTTGGGTGAAGATGAAGGTGGCCTGCCCCCTAGGCACACCGTGCAAAGTGGTGATGCAATACTAAAAGACAGTCAACGGCTAATAAACACCTACCATGAGCGTGGTGAAGGCGCGTGGATGCAAATAGCCTTAGCACCTTGCTCTCCATTCTCTGTTACTCGAGAAATTATGGCCGACAGCGCACAACTGGCGAAAGATGAAGACGTGCGTTTACACACCCATTTAGCTGAAACGCTAGATGAAGAAGATTTCTGTTTAAAGATGTTTGGCATGCGCACCGTCGATTATCTAGAAAGTGTGGGCTGGTTAAGCGATAGAACATGGTTAGCTCATGGTATTCATTTTAACGAAGATGAAATTCGCCGCTTGGGTGCGGCCGGTACAGGCATAACGCATTGTCCGGTTTCAAACATGCGCTTGGCCTCTGGCATGTGCCCTACCCTTGAACTGATTGAAGCCGGTTCGCCTATTGGCTTAGGCGTAGATGGCTCTGCCTCTAACGATGCATCGAACATGATGTATGAAGCCCGCCAAGCACTTTACTTACAGCGCTTAAAATATGGTGCAGCGAAAATTACCCCAGAATTAATTCTAGGCTGGGCGACTAAAGGTTCTGCATCGCTTATAGGCCGTAGTGACATAGGTGAAATAGCGGTGGGCAAACAAGCCGACCTGGCCTTTTTCAAACTCGATGAGCTACGTTTTAGTGGCAGTCACGACCCTATCTCTGCGCTGCTACTATGTGGCGCAGATAAAGCCGAACAGGTAATGATTGGCGGAAAATGGCGAGTAAAAGAAGGGCAAATTATTGGGTTAGATACCCAAACCCTAATGGCGCGCCACCGGGCAGTGGCGGCGCAACTCGTTAGTTAATCTAGAAACTTATTAGTAACTTAGCAACCCGTTAATCAAAAGCCGGCTTGGCTAAGTATGTCTTTATACTTAGCCAAATAAGCATCTACATCCACGTCTGAACAAACCGATTGCGCTGGACAATCTGCCCATTCATCGATAGGAAAACGCTTTGCTACCGTTTTTTGCATAGTATGGCCTATGGCAGGGCCTTCTGTGATCACACGAATAGGCCCTTCAACAGTTTCAAAAAGCTCTGGTGCTATCACCTGCATAATGGCTGATGAGTCGTGTACGTATATGCCATCAACTTGGTCTGTTTGTTGATGAAAGTTAGCGTAAAAACGGGTGATGTCATAAATAAAAGGCCCATATGTAGGCGAACACTCAGCAAGGCGTGCCAAGTAATCGTTACTCATTATCACCTTTTTAGTGACATCTAGCCCTACTACGGTTACCGGCCAGTCAGCGGTAAGCACTTCGTCTGCGGCATGCGGGTCGCCTATAATATTGGCTTCGGCATACGGGGTTACGTTGCCTGTATTACCATGGTAACCAAACGCACCGCCCATAATCACCACACGCTTCACTAAATTAATAATTTCAGGGCATTTTCGAAGTGCCAGCGCTAAGTTAGTCATACGCCCTACCGCTACTAACGTAATTTCACCGGGGCTGGCTTTCACCTTTTCAATAATGTAATCGTGAGCGGCAAGTGACACTTCACTCGGTAAGTCAGTTTCATCAATATCAACGTTGCCCAAGCCGTTATCACCATGAACAAAATCGGCAGGCTCATCTACCGGGATAACTAACGGCTCTTTTGCACCACGGGCCACATCTGCGCTTAAATTAAAGCGCTTTTTAAGGTACAAGGCATTACGCGTGGCGGTGTCTATATTCGCATTACCGAAGCCGGTTGTAATAGCCAGCAAATCAATATCGGCACTTGCCTGGGCAAATAAAATCGCCATAGCGTCATCAATACCTGGGTCGGTATCAAAAATAATCTTTTCCATTTTTAATTCCTTACGCGTGGGCACGCCGCTCACGTTTTTCCAACAATAAACAAAAACCAAACACAAGCGCCACAAAGGTATAGCCAACCCATGTCATAATAATTGCGCTTTGTACGCCAAATAACTGCACCACCCAACCAGATAAAATGGGTGCAATTGTGCTGCCTACATTGCCACTGAATAATAAAAAGGTGACGAGCACGGCGGGCGCTGACGCTAGTTGCTGAGAACCAACAGATATCGCAATTTTATATATGCAGGTCGTGGTAAACCCAAATAGGTAGCTAGTAAATAAAAACCATTCCGCAGAGGAAGCTAACATAAATGTGAAAGTGATCAGGCTTGCTAACACGGTTACCAACATCAATAACGAGCGCTGCGGAATTTTATTCACGAAAATAGCGGCGGTAATTAATCCGAAAATAGACATACCCCAATAATTTCCAACGGCCTGCGCCGATACTTTTTCGCTTACCCCGAACGTATGTTGTAAGTAATTGGGAGACCAAGTAAGAAAAGTAGTTTGGGCAATTAAATAAGCACAAACGCCCAAGGCAATTAAACACACCCTAGGGGTTAATACCCGTTTGAATTGTGACAATGCCGATGCCGCATTAGTATCGTCGGCCTCAGTGGCAGGAAAGCGAACAAAAAATAAGGTTGCCCAAAGTACTAGTGCCAACGCCCCCACAGCCCCATAGCTGTAAACCCAATCTATTTGCGCGGCAATGATTACGGCGGCTAAAGAGGGAAAGATAAACCCCGCGGCACTGAACGCGCAGTCGGTGGCTAAAAATGCCGAAGCTCTTTTTGCTTCATGATAAGTCTTGGATAAAACAACCGCCCCACCAGCAAGGCCACAACCACAGCCTACTCCAAGCCCCCAAAGCAATATTGCAAGCGGCCAATAGGTAGTAGGCGCTACCACGACCAATACCAGCATAATCGCCAAAAACAGCGTGTAATTAGCAATGAGTACTTGCTTCAGTGAATGGCGAGCGTACAAGAATAGTGATGCGAATGTACCGCACAGCGCGCCGCCAGTTAGCCAAGAAAACACGCCAACGGTTGCTGCCGGCGTGGCATTCAGCGAAGACGATACAGCATTCAAAATAACGCCAATTTGAGTGAGTAACCCCGACATTATCATGTAACTAACGAACGCTATTGCGGTAAGTAAAAGTCGATTCAATTCTTAGACCTAGGTGCAAGTAATACTCTTTTATACCGAGTTAGCACTGAAACAACAATGCTCTCCATAAAAATACTGACCATTTAGTCAAAAAATCAATTTATAACGCGAGCACTTGCCCTTGTTTCGCTAATATAAAGTTAAAGCCTAGTGCATTCGCACTTTCTAATTCTTGTGCAATAACAGCTCGCGGATCTGTGCCTCTCTTCAAGCTGTATTTTATGTGGCTAATGATAACCTTCATATTGCTAAGTTGTTCTTTGTCTTCCACCAACGCATGAAACTTGGTGAGCTCTTGCATCAACCATTTAGGCGTAAGGTGGCCAAATAACAGATTGTCAGGCCGTGTGTTGTCGAACGAGACTTCAATGGAAATACCTCGAAGGGTTTTATGCTGCATTTGCTGTGCGAGATAACGCCACACTGCATCTAGCTTTCCTTGCTTTTCTACTTCATCTGGCCCGGTATCACCAAAATACACAAACATATCGTTATTATGCTCAATCACAAATGCGGTGGACTCTAACGGATGGCTTAAGCTGAACGGCGTTACCGTAAGGGCCGTATCTTTAATTTCTACCGTTTCCTCGGGCGCTAAGTCGATAACATCGTACTTATTTAACTTTGGCGCGATGCCACGGTTGGTAAAATTAGCCCATGCCTGCCAATTAAAATAAGTATCGCTCATGGTTTGATTTACCGACGAAAGCGCATAAATAGGCTTGCTGCTGTCATCAGGGGATGCAATCAAAAGCCCAGCGACGTGGTCAAGGTGCCCATGGCTAAGCAAATAGGCTTTCACATGATGATGCAGAATATTACCATTTGGGTTTAACGCAGGGTCTGGTGTGGTAGTTAAGCTATCAAAAGCTTTGTTTTCGAGCGCCACGTTAATGCCGTTCACTAAAGAGCCTGCGTCTAAGCTAATAAAGTTCTCGTCTTCTATGCTGCGTAATAAAAACGAACTTAGGTTTCCATCTTCAATACCGCCCGTGTCACCTAAGGTAATAAGTTCAAAAGCCGGTGACACAGTACTTATTGATGTTTGAATGTCTTGCTGAGCCTGCTTTAGGTTTTGGTTTTGGTTTTGACTGTGTTCTTGCGCATTTTGATGAGCCTGACAGCCGCTTACTATTAAAACAAGCAGTAAAGTACTTATGAATTTCACGTATTTTCCAAATCTAGATGTTTAATTTTAGCGAGTCATTTCAAACTGCATATTTCTGTTTATGTTCTCGATATCGACTCACGAAATCAAGTCTCGCGTGCTTGCTAGCGGTTCTTGTTAAGTAATAGAAGAGAAGAAAGCTTGGCTTTCGCTGATGATCCTTGCCGTCTCGATAGGATCGGGCTCGGTAGTCCAATCGTTTAGTTTAAAGGTTCCACCTAATATCATATAGTCGTTTCTAGAGAACATGTATAAAACGTCTGAACCGCCACCGACCGTGAGGTAATCAACCGCAGGGTCTGGTGGTAACAATACCAACTGGCCTTTGGCTGGCATAATACCTTCATCGTTAAACAATGCTCTTGAGCCTAAACCAGTGCAGTTGAAAACAATGGGCTCAGCTAATAAGTGAATATCGTCTTGGCTGGTAAATTCGTGTATCACAAATTCACCGCCCGATAATCGAATATCAGTCACTAAGCGCCTTAAAAATGTGGTGGTTTCCACCAACATGGTGGCTGATGATGTGCAGTAATCGGTTGGAAATGGGTGCTGCTCTGGGCCATACACCTTTGTGTAAGGGTAATATTGTCTAAAACCCCCTTCACTTTCTGGCTTTTTATTTCCGGCGGTATATAGCTCTTTCCATTGAATGCCGTAATCCTTCCCCACCATCTTCGCAAAGGTGCTGTGTGCTATTTTTGCTGCTTGCTGCAATTGGGT
Source organism: uncultured Alteromonas sp. (assembly GCF_963976965.1). Lineage (NCBI taxonomy): Bacteria > Pseudomonadati > Pseudomonadota > Gammaproteobacteria > Alteromonadales > Alteromonadaceae > Alteromonas > uncultured Alteromonas sp. The sequence continues at coordinate 11,721 of NZ_CAXBMP010000049.1, read as the reverse complement.
TTTAAACACGCTGCTAGATATTAATGGGTCGTGCACACTGTATGGGCCCCATTCTCCACCTGCCACTTGCGAGGTGGTAAAGCGAGGCATAGCTTTAGTATACAAAGTCACCTTCCAGCCCGCTTCTTGTAGTAAGCGCGCGGTGGTTAACCCCATGACCCCGCTACCGATAATAGCCGCTTCTTTGGTTTCAACATTAGCAACTTCATTCACTGCCAGTGCCGAAGAGCCCCAAGATAGGGAAATACCACCGCCCCCATGCCCGTAATTGTGCACTAATGTTTTATTCCCAAATGCTTCGCTTTTCACTACAAAACCTTCGGGCCTGTAAGGGCGATGCCCCACAATTTCAGTCACAATGTTATTGGCGGAGATTTTCGGGGCTACCATAGGCTTTCGGGAAAACGGGCGCTGAAACACGCGGTTTGTTGGGGTTTTATTTGATGATGTAGCACACCCGGCAAGTGATGCAGCTATCGTACCTGCGCCAATACCTTGCATAAACGCTCGGCGTTTTAGTTTATTGTTCACCATGCCCATTCCTCGATTTGTTTTGTTCTATTTTGTTTTTTTCAGGCTTCACTGCAAGACACTGGGTTTATTTTGTTAAGCAAAATGAAAGAAAGCAAAACACTTGCCAAGGGCATTGATTTAAAATGGGAAAAGATGAAATCGAAAAGGATAAAGTGAAATCGCTGGAGAACACGGGTTATCTTGATAACGATAACCCGTGCTAAAACTGGAGTAAAAATTAATGGTTAAGTAAAGTTTATTCTTCGTTAAGTTGCGAATTTAGAAACTCAATGAGTGCATTGTAATACACCGCTGCATCATCAGGATATGAAAAGCCGTGGCCCACGTCGTCCATTACCATCCACTTGTGTTTTATACCGTGGTCTTTTAATGCAAAATGCAGACGATAAGAATGCTCAATATCGACAATATTGTCATCAGTTCCATGGGCAATAAAAACAGGCTTTGTAATACCTTTAAATTGATATAAAGGTGAGTATTTAAATAACTCATCTTGCTGAGTTTTAGGGTCGCCCATTATCTCTGTCAGTGCTCGCATCATGTCATCCCGTTGGGCATCGCTTCGTTGGAACCGTAAAGCAAGATCGGTGACCCCAGCAAAAGACGCTGCACACTTATAAAGCTGCGGGGAACGAATAACACTGTACAAGGCTGAGTAGCCGCCATAGCTGCCCCCTACAATACAGACCTGGTTTGGGTTTACATCGTAATTTTCTTTGGTGTAAGCGAGAGCTTGCTCAATATCATCTTCAATAAGGCGCCCCCATTGCTGAAGCCCCTGTTGCTTAAAGGCCTTTCCATAACCTGCCGAGCCTCTGTAATTAACTTGCAGTGTGGCAAAGCCTGCATCAACTAAGACTTGTATATTGCCCGAATAATGACGCGAGTCACTCACGCCTATAGGGCCGCCATGAGGAATAACCACCAAGGGAGGATTTTTGGTACTTGGCAGGGTTAGGAACGCTTCTAGCGTTACCCCATCTTCCGCTTCTAAGCGCAGTAGCTTTGTTTTACTAAGCGACTTATTGGAAAGCCAAGGATACAAATCAATAAGGTGACTGAAACTGTCAGTAGTTCGATTGTAATAGTAAGTTTGGCCTGGGTTCGCGCTGTCATCAGCCACGAAAATAATATTGTTCCCCGACTTATCCATATCTACTGCATAAACCCCTTCGATTTCCGTTGATTTACTGAGCCTAGTGGTTAGCGCGCTGTAGTCGTCAGAGAAATAAACCTGTTTCGCCATGCCTTTTTCAATAAAAGACACACCGATGATATCTTTCGTTTCAGGGTGTCTAATGGCAGCAGTTAAATCGTAAAGTGGGTGCTCAAAAACAACCTCAGAAAATTGTTGAGTTTCAATATCAAAGGTACGTAAATTGATTTTGTCGCTATTGTGATTGGTGAGCAAAAGCAGCTTTTCCGCATTACCACCAACAACTTTTAGAACATCACCTTTTTTACTTTCCCACACAGACTTGTAACGGTATTTCCTAGGCTTGCTTCCTGTTCTTGCAAACAGCTCAGTGACTTCATCAACAGTTCGTGTACCAGCCAATCGCCAACCTTTACTGTCAAATACCCAATTATGGAGTTTCGGCCCCGTTTTATTAAGTCGTAGTTTTCTACGAAAATTTGACTCAGAAATCTTTTCAGTAAGATCGAGCTTAAATAAGTCGATGTAATAATCGTAATCATCAGAATGTTCGTAACGGGCAAAAATAGCCTTATGTTCTTGATTAGGCAGTGTATCAACCCAATAACCATTCTGGGAAAGATATGAAAGCCTAAAAGCTGGATTCGGTTGCTGGCTTCTGTCTGCGAACTCAACAAGAACATAGCGGTGAAAACGGCCATTAGAATGTTGCTTAAGCGAAAGAAAGCTATCTGAGAGCCACTTAAGCTCATAAATTTTATTATAGTGAGTTTCCCAACTCATTATCTTGTTTTTATGTTGAACTTGAAGCTGCTGACGCTCGAACGTTATGGGGTCGTCCATAGTGCCCCGTTTCAGATCATAAACAACAAGATCGTACGTGGCTGCTTTGGGCTCTATAAATGCGACCGCTGTGCCTGAAGGGTTTATTGAAAATAACTTGTACTTAGATGCTTTGAAAAAGTCGCTTATATTTTCATTCTTAGCCTCTTCGTCTACAGCTTGAATAGATGAGCTAATGAACACTAAGCTTGAAAGTATGACTAAAAGTATAATTTTAAAATGTGACATATTTTACTCTCCCTCTTTTAATGCATGAGTGAGGTAAAAATCAATATAGTGATCGTTCGGATAAATACCGTTTACTACATCGAACTTGCCTATGTAACCAGGGTGATCCTGCTCTAGAATTTTGAGGATAATTGATGCTCTGTTTAGCTGTCTTACTTGAAGCTGACGGCCCAGCTTTTCAATCATCAGTAAGCCAGTGTAGTTCAACACGCCGGGTTTTACGGAAAAGGTTAAATTATCGTCAGATAAATCGTAATAGATTTTTAATAAATTACCTTTTTCTAAGGAACCAGTACGTTCAAATACCTCTGTCCATGAGTAAGTACCTGCTGGCATTTTAATGACTTCGATATGCTGGGAGTAGTTTAACGGGCCGAAAGTAAACTTGTTTCCAAAGCCATTGCCTTTTAAAACAATGCTTTCCGAATAGCCTTTAGAATACAGCGCTATGGCAACGTATCCTTCATCAGGTCCAAGGGGTTCTATTTCTGAAAATGCCTCAGCAGAAAATAAGGCAAATATTGCTAGTACAACAGCTTTCATGCAGTTCATTCCTTTGATTTTTTCTAGTTATTTTTGCCAAACACTTTACTCAACCAAAGGAGGGTTATCAACGGCGTTTTAAACAATATTAAATTTTAGCTCCTAACATGGGTGGGCACTATACTTTCATCTATACTCTATCAAGCACGACGTTTAAGGTTGATTCACTATTTTCTGTATGGGCTAAAAGAAGTTCAACATTATTACCTTAACGAGTTAGTTTAATCGCACTTGCAAGCTTACTAACTCTCCATGAGGTATTCAGAAAACAAGGTTGAACAACACAGCTTTAAAATTGTTATTTCAGATGTAAGAGGCAGTTATGACACCCCCTGCAACAAAGCCAAAAACTATTAGCAAAATTCTAATTCAATCGATCAGTTTAATGGTGGCTATAACTGGGCTAGCTATCTCTAGCTATTTGTGGTTTTCAATCAATACAGATATTGAGCAACAAGCCATAGAAGAACGGCAAGAGTTAAAACACGAATTGTTAGGCTTGCTAGATATCACCGACAGTTTAATGAAGCAGCAAGTGGATGCTGCACTAAATGTCTTGGTCGCTAATACACAGCGCCTAGGAGAACCAAGAATTGTCACAAACTCAGCTTCCACTCCCTCGTTGTATTTTGGTGACACTCTGATCAATGATTCAAATGCGCTGGTAGATGAAGTCACTAGGCAAGTTAATGGTACTGCTACCGTTTTCGTTCGTGAAGGCGATGACTATAAGAGAATAGCCACCAACGTGACAAAGCCTAATGGCCAGCGGGCAACAGGTACGCTGTTGTCTAAAGGCGGTTTGGCAATGAAAGCCATCAACAATAAGCAAACCTTTGTTGGCCAGGTTGATATATTAGGTAAGCCATACATTACTGCATATCGCCCTATCATAACTAACGCTAACGAGGTGATTGGCATTCTCTATGTAGGCTATAGCGCAGATATCAGTACCCTGACTAAAGCCATTAATAATGCCAGTGTGTTATCTAAAGGTTATGTGGTACTTAAAGATGATAAAGGCAGAGTCCGCGCTCACAGCGACAATATTAGCGAACATGAAATTAGCGCCAATGCTAATGAAAGTGCACGCTGGGACATTCAGTCTTATCCGTTCGAAGCGTGGCGCTATAGCCTATCAATTGGCTACTCTAAAGATGAAGTAGCCACTCGCGTTATGTCTAGATTAGGTATTTTATTGGTTTCACTTTTTGTAGCCTCTGCCCTACTGATTGCTATTTTGGTGTGGCTGATTAACCGTACTGTTTCAACTCCACTTAATACACTAACCAGACGTATAAGCGATTTAACTGGCGATGATGGCGACTTAACGCAACGTTTTGAAACGGGCCACACAGAGGAAATTAATGATATCAGTAACAGCTTTAACCAACTGTTAGACAAACTGCAGGCCACCATCTGTGAAACGAGAAAATCCACTCAGCAAATTTCGTCGAGTTGCGTACAACTTTCTGATATTTCCCGGCGCTCTAATCAAGCAGTATCTAAACAAGTAATGGAAACTGAACAAGTGGCTACGGCTATTGCAGAGCTAAACGCCACTGCACAGTCTGTTGCGCAAAGCGCTGCTACCGCTGAGACCCTTTCGGTAGAAATAACGGGGGTTGCTGGCTCTACCCGAGACTTAGTGGTAAACACATCAAATTTAGCGAAAGAACAACGCGCTGCATTAGTTGAAACGGCTCAATATTCTGACAACCTCACCCAACTTTCTAGCAATATTGGAAGTGTACTTTCTGTTATTGAAGCCATTGCAGATCAAACCAACTTACTGGCTCTAAACGCGGCCATTGAGTCGGCAAGGGCTGGTGAACATGGACGGGGGTTTGCGGTGGTCTCTGACGAAGTTAGACAACTGGCCGTGAGAACTCAAGAATCGATAAAAGAAATCCAGAGCAATATTTCTAAAGTGCAAAATGCGGTGGTTTCAGTTAATACCTCAATTACTGAATGCTCCACATTATCAGAAGATGTAGAAGCACAGTGTGAACGTATCGCGAACGAAATCACGAATCTAAACGACAGAATTGATAGCATTCGCAACACGAATATTGAAATGGCAAGTGTGGCAGAAGAGCAAAGCCAGGTAACCGAACAGCTGAGTGTAAATATTGAGACCATACGCGAGTCTGCACAAGACAGTGCACGCTATGTAGAAGAAACATCGAAATCGGCACAAACTACGTCTGACACCGCAGTATCAATAGACAAAGCGCTTAGTCACTACAAAGTATAAAAAGTAAACACGCAACTGGTGAATTAATACTAGATTGCACTAACCCATTACTGTCAATTCACCCCTAACTCACGCGGGCTGCTATATGGAAATAGTCAATCGGAGCAGTATTGAGAACGAGATACCCGATCTTCTTTCAGACACATCGGTTTGGAGCTTAGTGCCTCATAAGGTTTCAGAACACAGTGCTGAAATTTGGACGGGCACTTTATTCCTTTATTTAAGAAAACCGGCGATTAGCCGTGTAATTGTATATATAAATAATACCGAGATAAGCCGAGTAGATATTACGCTAGATCAATGGCAACGCCCTTTTCGCCGCGTCAGCAAGCGATTTTATGTGCTTTTAACGCTATATAACTTGCTGCCAAATCAAGAATACAAAGTGGTTTTTTTTCAACAACTAGAAGGCGATGCTCTGGATTACGCAGGCGATTGGCTTCTGTTAAAAACGGCTTATTTCAGTACCTTGCCTTTAGCACTTCCCACCAGCGAGACAAACGCTTTTACGGTTTCTTTAAGCAGCTGTTTCTATGAACACAAAGACTATGGCCAAACTGCTCAAGCCTTCAAAACGCTGTTCGCAAACAATAATAAGGTGTTTAAACCCGACATAAAGTTCATGGTAGGCGACCAAGTTTACTTAGATATTGGCGCTGACTCTCTTTCCCCGCTAACCAACGAAGTAAGACTTAGAATTGCCGATGACTACGCAAAACACTGGCAAGCACTAGGAAGCATGCTTTCTCGTGGCGGCACATGGATGCTACCGGACGACCACGAATATTGGAATGATTACCCTTTTTATGATGGCATAGTACCTACCCTATACATGTTGAAAATCCCTAAAATTCGCGCCGCGTGGAAAGGCGCATCTGAAGATGGTGTTAAGCGCATTCAGCAAACGAAAGCGCTGGTTGAAACCTTCACTATTGGTAACGATTTGTCTTTTTGCATCGCCGATTTACGCTCTTCACGGTCAAAAACCCAGTTTATCAACAAAGCGGGATTTGCTGAGCTCATTGAATGGATAACCACACTTACCACACCTGGGGTATTGGTCATTCCGCAGGTTTTAGTCACCCAAGAAAATAAGCTAGAACGCAACTTGCTAAGCTTTAAAAAACAATACACCGCGCTTTTAAATGCCCTTGCTACTGCCAGCCATGACATTGTTGTACTGTCGGGCGATGTGCACTTTGGCCGTATATGCTCGGTAGATATTGGTACAAAGGGAGTTAAACTCATTGAAGTCGTGGCATCACCAACATCGAACCTTACTGGCGTGAACTCTGTTGCCTCATCTAAGCCAAGTTATTGCCCTGAAAAGTTTCCCGACCCGAAAGCCAAGCTGGATGTGAATTGGCCAGAAAGTAACGTTAACTATTATGATGAGCCATACCAACTCACCACAACGAAAGGCAGATGGTTTTCTTCATACTGGCGAGACAGAACGAATGAACACATGATGACAATTGGTTTTAACAAAATAAACGGCAAAGTGAACATGATTGTTCAAGCGTGGTTAATTAGGAAAACGGATGCAGATGGAAAGCCAAAACCCCAATTTAAAGCGCCTTTTACGATTGCCTTAAACTGAACAAAAAACGTTATTACTACTGGCTATTGCTTGCTTCAATAGTGTAACTTTTCATTACGCCCCTAATTATCTTTGTAAGGCACCAGCAATGAAGTACGTTGCATTTGCATTAATACTGACGGCACTTTCAGTAAACAGCTACGCTTTTGACCCCAAGCAAGCGCGACAATCACACAAGATTGTAGTGGAATGTAAAGATATCGCTTGGTCAGACATTCAAACTCTTGTACAACCCTATTTATCTGACGATTTAAATGCAGCCCTAGTTATGCAGGGGCAAAGTGCCAATTACAAAGTGTCGTTAGCTGCCGAACAAGTTATCGGTGAACCTCTTCCGGATGTTATTATCACCATACTTGAATCTATCATAGCAGCAGATTGTTAACGCTATAGGCTCGGCAATATGCAAAAAGTAAGTAGCTTCTCCGAGCCGCTTTAGTGTTACGCTTATATAGCTAAAAGAAAGCCCCTAACAGATGTGTTTGGGGCTTTATTATTTAGATTCAAATTAGACAAAAATCTTAAAGATGCGTGGGAATTTAACTACACATTGTCTTATATTTTACGGCTATGACACCCACTTTTATAGCGAGGCTTTAAACGGGCTATTTCTTGTCAGAACGTTCCGCTCTTTTCTTTTTCTTGCGCTCGTTCTTGTCGGTTACAATCTTGATCGCTTCTTCTTGCGTTAAGTTAGGGTGTTTAGTGATTATCTCTTTAACTCTGTCATCAAATTTCGTCATTTATAAATCTCATATTTTGTATGTTCAATATTACAGCGGTTCTAGCTTTCAACGTGAATAGATGTGTAGCGGTTCAACTTCCTGCACCGTTCAAAAATGATGGCAAGATTAGAAATAAGCGCACCCTTTATACTTAGATATACTCAGATGCCTTCGCACAAATAAACTAGAACAACACCTCATGCGTGATAACCGTATTTTACACCAAACTCGGAAATAAAGATGTGGAAATCGAGTTAAAATTTGAGAGAGGCTTTGTGGACACCCACTGCCAGTATTTGACGGGAGGGAAAGCGTGAAGGAGGAAAATGGAAAGATGATAAGAGGATCAGAGTACTTTGAAATGGTGAATTAACTCTGACCCTTTTTTATGTTAGTTACACCGGCTGAACGTGTAGAACGCCTACTTCCACTTTCACCACTTCTGCCGTTGCGCCCTTTCTTATGGCCGATGAAGATTTAACTGTCCATACCACGCCAGAAAATCGCGCGGTACCGGGCGCCCCAGGAGCCACGTCACTTTCTAAATCGAACTGTGTTCCTATCCAGTCTGACTTTACCTCTTTAGGAGCACGATCTTTTTGAAGTAGCTTCAATGGACGCCAAAGCACTAATGTAAGGATTGCATCAATAATCGCGATGGCAATAAACGCATCTAACAATTCCTCATTGAGTATTCCAATATACATAAGACCTGACACCAGCATCATTGCAATGCCCAACGTCAACAGGAGTATTGTGGTGAAACCCATTAATACTTCGATAATTAGCAATAATAAGCCTATGCCAATTAAAAAGTGCGGTAAGTTGGTAAACATACTGTCCATGGCTACGCCTTCTTACCTATTGTGTTCGCAATCGTCATTGCTTGTGCCACAACATTACCTATTTCTGTTCCACTATCAGGCAGCAATACAATGGAAGACTCTTTTGCAATTTTCTCTTTCGCTTGAATAGCGCCTTTCGCTAGCTCAAGCTGCACCGCTTTTTGCCCTTCTTGGGTTGCGGCCGCTTTACCCACCGTTTCAATGGCTTCTGCATCTGCTTGAGCAACACGAATAATCGCTTGCGCTTCACCGTCGGCTTTTAGTATTTGCTCTTCCCTATCGGCTTCAGCAGCAAGAACGATGGCTTGTTTATCACCTTCGGCGCGGTTAATGGCTGCTTGACGATCACCTTCAGATTCTAAAATCTGGGCGCGTTTTAATCGTTCCGCCTTCATTTGCTGTTCCATCGCATCTAGCACTGAATTCGGCGGGTTAATATCTTTTAGCTCGTAACGCAATACCTGAACGCCCCATGGCGCAGCGGCTTCGTTAAGCGCAGACACAATATTGGTATTCAATAAGTCTCGCTCTTCGAAGGTTTTGTCCAATTCCATTTTTCCAAGTTCAGAGCGCATGGTGGTTTGCGCCAACTGCGTTACCGCAAACGTATAATCTTCTACACCGTAGGTGGCTTTGTAAGGGTCTACCACTTTGAAATACAACACACCATCAACGCTTAACGTGATGTTGTCTTTAGTAATGGCAGATTGCTCTGGAACGTCGCCCGCCTGCTCTTTTAAAGAGCGATTTGCAGCAACCTTATCAATAAACGGAACAATAAAGTTAAGACCGGCTTCCAAGGTGGTGTTGTATTTACCAAAGCGCTCAATGATGTACGCACGGTTTTGAGGTACAAATTTTATTGACGATTTAAGGGTAATAACAATTAGCACAAGTAAGATAATTTGATACGAAAAAACGTATCCTAGTAAGGTGTCTAATTCCATTTACGTACTCCTGAACGATTAATACAATGGCTTCAATAAGTGTTTATATCACAATAAGTAAACACTAAAAGCAGTTAAATTTTGAGGGAACGTTTCAACTGACTAGTGAACGCGGTAATTATTGGACACCCACCGATAGCGGGTAATCAAATATAAACTTACTGAACACCACTATTTTCTCCTGCGTTTTAACAGCTTAGCTCCCGCTCAAAAAATAACCATTGCCATGCATAGAAGTATTATGTAAGTTATACATAACACTTCTATGCAAAGAGACGCTATGGCTTCAATAATTGCAAAAGACTTAGTCGCGGCTTCGGCAACGCCGTTAATACTCTCTATTTTGAAGAATGGTGACAGTTATGGTTACGAAATTATTCAGCAGGTAAAAGAGCATTCAAACGGTTTGCTTGAATGGGCTGATGGAATGCTATACCCCATTTTACATCGCATGGAGAAAAACGACTTCATTGAATCCTATTGGGGTAAGGCCGACACGGGTAGAAAGCGAAAGTATTACACCTTGCAGGATGAAGGCCGCAAAGAATTACTCAAGATGCAAGAGCAGTGGCATCAGCTATACACTTTACTTATGTCTTTCAAAGGAGAATAACGTATGTTTGATCTCGATAACGCTGTTGAAAATTGGTGTAATAAGGTTGTCTCTCACAACATTTGGGATGCAGATAAAATTGATGAATTGAAAGACCACTTATATTGCATTATCGAACAAGATGTAAATTCAGGTACCAATGAACAGCTCGCTTTCGAAAAAGCGACCAGTGAATTAGGCTACCCCGAAGCAGAAATGAAGACGTCTTCTGACCGAGCCAAAGTTATCCATAGAATATGTCGAGTATTAAATAAAATTGAAGGTAATTCCTCGTCAGATTCACCATTAGTGCTCGGTCACGCGATAATATGGGCCAGCGTAATGCTTGCTATGGCTTTAGTTGTTGATGATAAAGACACGAATGGAGCTGTACTGATGATTTTAACACTAGGTTGGTTTGCCAGTTTCCTGACTCTTGATGGTACTAAGGCTTCAGCAAAAAAAGAATGGGCTTGTTTAAAGCGCTTCGTTGAACGAAAAATGTCTTAATTATGGGGCAATTATGGGGCGCTCATTTCATGAGCAATCAATGAGTGGGGTAAGTCATTGAAAAATAGGAGAGATTGGTCGGTGTGAGAGGATTTGAAAATAGTCTGATCACATTACATAGCAATATATAGTGGTACTCCCGTCAGAGCGACACTATATAGTGATACATAGTACTACGTTTTGGGTGCCAAAATATGCTGCTAGTGCACAAATGGGTGCAGTCCCCCAAGTTAAAAACTTTCATATTTCACGCATTCTAAATGCTGTAAATATTGCGATTAGTTGCGTTTTATCCGCGTACGGATTGATACGGCAAACAAGGCAATAATAATAGGGCCTATAACTGCGTATAGCGTATTTATTAAATAAACGGGGGAGTTTTTCGGTAAATTATCAAAAATTTCAAGCTTATCTTTTTGAAGTGTCAAAGTCTGTATCGAATATGTTAGTACCCCTCTAATTCCTTCAACGTTGATCTTGATGGAATTCATTAGCGTTTCAAAACTGTCAAATGAGCTTATATTCACTTCTGAAGTATTAATCTCAATTAGTGACTCATTAGCATAAATTGAATAATCCCAAAGGTGATAAGCATTTAGAAAAGTGAGAAGTGACAACCACAAAAACACTCTTAATGGGCTGGTCCCATAGTTGCTAAAAATTTTATATGCAGCAGGTACACTCAGTAACCAACGCCGTCACCATTTTAGCTGCCTTCGCTTAGCTTCCATCTCCCCTACGAAAAAATCATTTGCTAATCCAAAGTCTTTATTCTCTTCAAGTGAATACCTTATATTTCGATAGGTATTCTCGATCCCTGGCAGCATCTCGCGCCTGCTGTAATAGTCATTTTGTTGGTGAAAACTTAGTTCATCAAACAGTCCATTTGCGTATTTCGGTGAATCCGGTCGGTCGTTTCGGTTTTATCCGATCACTTTTTC
>NZ_CAXBMP010000048.1:0-19548 GCF_963976965.1 uncultured Alteromonas sp. | reverse complement strand
AAATGCGACAAAGTCGCTCGGTAATTAGACCGACATAATCCCTTGGTAATCACACCAATCCATATTAGGCTAATTCACATCAGTGTGTTCAGCTGATGCCATAGTTAGAGAAGGTTAGTGTTTTCTTAACAAGTGCCATTGCTGCACCAGGCTCTGCTGGGAAGTTTTCACTTTACAATAATGCATCTGACCCAAACGATTTATCTGATAATGCTGTTCAGATAATGGTCGATATGCTTCTGTGTGGACAGATTCGACTACGGCTGCAACGTGTGATGATTTTTCATCTAAATATTTCGATGAAGCGGTTCACTATGGTATTGCACTTAGTTATTTTTCCTATATGCAATTTCGCGCATGATAAGTACAATTATCATGCGTGAAATAATAAACCAAATTATTTTATTTTATGATTCTTTTTTTAAATTAGCCCATCTTGAATTTTAAAAATAATTTCATTCGAAATTACAGTCTTATCTTTATCTATTTATCTTCTCCATTATACTTTCAGCGATAATATTGCCAGTGTTTTGGTCAAAATCCTTACCAGCGTCAGAAAATGCCTCGTCTAGTGCATTTTCAACATTTCTATTTAGCTCTGCGATATAGCCCATAGCCACATCTTCAATCAAGAACGTCTTAGTTGCATGATTGCGCCAATGGCGCATATGAATATCTGTCCAAATATAGTGACTATTCTTTGATAATACCTTCATCGCCATCTTAAGCTGGTTGCGTCTAAACTGCGCTTTAAAAGGGTGAGCAGATATTACATCATAAAGTGGAGTGAGCCAGTGACCAGTATGGTCTAAATAAACGCTGAAGTTCTTAGCATGGCCATCAATACCCATTAATAGCCAGAATGCGTATTGTGCTAGAAAGAACTGATACATATCCCGTGCACTTTGACTACTAAAGCGAAGTAATCCTGATATTTCTTTCGCCCCCGGCCCCCCGTTGGCTTCATACTTTGACTGGCCAGCTCTTCCCAGAGCCTGGCACATATCTTCCTGCGTTAGCCTGTATAAAAGCCCATCCTCACCCCACGTTCTGTCAAATCGTTCAACAACTAGCGCTTTTTGGTCTTCGAAAGTCCGTATATCCGCCTGCGCGACATCAAAACCCAAGTGGTGCATAAACCGTAAACAGAACCATTCATTATCTACACTGTTTGTTAGCTTCAGACCATTCTCTAGGTCATTAATAGGAAGTTTGAATATGTGAGTAGTTGGTGTGGTGCCAAGTGGTCGATACCAATTTCCTTCGTATAGCGTCAGTGCGGTTTTCTCTTGTGCGCCTGCAATAGATATCCGAAACACATCGTCACCGTCCATACCCAATGTTCTGCGCATAGCCGTATTGCGCAGATGTGTAGCAATATCACCTTCATCCATTGCCTCAAACTTCAAGTCATCGATTCCATTAACCGGTTCACTCGTCAAAGAAAGTGAGCCAACACAATCACGGCCTATTTCACTCAATAGATCCATCGTGTCTATTGAGTAGGCGCCCACTCGGTCAACAATTAGCTTACGAATTTCTACATCATCTGGGAGTAGATTGTCGAAGTAGTAGCGAACTAGGTCACCAGTATGCCTATTTTTAGTGAGTGGCATTGATAAACTGATCGGGTGCGCTATTTCGCTTGATAACCATTCATCACTATAAGTAAATGCATGTGTGCCGCCACTGCGCTCGAATACACCAACATGCTGGCCATTAATCCCCACAAAGAGACTGTTAGTTTTTCTTCGTTTGGCCATCATTTTTTACCAACGTTCGGCTTACTGACAATTACTGGCTTCTTTTTCGAAGGACTGAAAAGGTCACCTGATTCAGATCTTCTTAACGGGCTGTTACTCGCTTTATGGGGCACTTTATGTGTAGCTTGCCCTCCAACCATTGCTTCTGATTTAGCTAGCTTATGGGGGGGCTGACTATTGGTAGTTAGTAGGCTATGTAGGTCAACATGGATATTCAGCACATTCAAGACCATTAAGACAGTACCGAAAGACACGCTGGCAGGGTCGTTTTCTACTTTTGAGACAAAACGCTGGTCTTTACCTATCTTTATGGCTAACTCAGACTGAGACCACTTTAGCGCTTTACGTGTTGAGGCTATGTAGTAACCTACATCTTTTGGTGTCTTCATTCTCATGACATGACCAATATTCGTTAAAAAGTATATTACTTAATATACCGTATACTGCATATCATTCAATATACCTTTTAAAGAATATTTGGCTATATTCTTTATATGGAATAAATAGGATAGAGAACTTTCGTTTAATGTATTCTGATGTCAATCAACGAACCTAGTCTCTAATGAACGAATAGCCAAGCCTGGTTACTGTTTTAGCGAACCCCAGCAATCGTAGTTAGTCCTCATGACAGTTTGAAATCATCTTCAATGATTTTTTAGCTAACTTCTTTGCTCCCTACAATTGAGTTCAACGCACTATTATTTAGTGCCTCTTTGCATGGTTTGCCAGTTCGCTTCTTTGATTTCTTCGCAGCTGCCCAGCCTTCATTGAAGGCTAACTCGACAATAAGCGATAAGCGCTCCCTGTCGTAATTTTTCAGCCTTTTCATAAAACTGGCAATCATCAGCTCTGAACTACTAAAATTCTCGCTACTCAAACGCTCTTTTGCTAGCTCAACATCGTGCTCATACTCACGATAATCTGGAGACAACAAAAAGTCTAATGCCTCTTCCAGTGTATCGGCACCCACGTGCGCTTTAAACGTATTGAGCATGTCGAGAGAGTGTGATTTTAATTGCAGATTCTTTATACCGCGACTTTCTCTATGTTTATGAGCTCTAAATCTATTTTGCAGTCTTTTAATTGCGCTTTTCGTAATTATTTTTCTTAAGTATTTATATGTCTTTTTAGGCTCCGAAAAATCAACATCATTAAAGGAAATAATCTCTTTTTCACCACTTATAAAATCATCATTTTTTAAAGAAGACACAAACTTCTCAAAATTACGACTCGCATAGTCTTGCCAGATTTTATCCGTATTCACCACCCCACCCTATTTTTCGTTACTTATAACGATTTTATATCATAGCAATGATCACTCTACTATAGAAAATATTTATATACGTTATATGTAACGATAATTGCAACTTCGCTGAAGCTAGTTTATTATTATAGATAATTACACTTATATTTAATAATGTCATGACTCAGGGTATTACGATAACCCACAACGATTTTTCACTTACTGAAGAACATCGAACGCAAGTGCTTCAAAATCTCACTGAACTTCGTGATTCAGTATGGGAAACAATGTCAGTCAATACTCGAAAGCGTACAAGTCTGATTTTAATCAATACCTGAAGTTCTGCCGGAACCATGACCTGCCGGCACTCTCTAGCGATTGGAAAGTTACGAAAGTATCTTGCCAAGCTTTTTTCGACAACCTCATGCTTTCAGACCTATTGCATCACACCATCAAAAGAAAGTTGGCTTCTGTACGCTTTTTCATAGGGATAAGCGAGTTACCCGACCCATGGAAACACTCAAAGTTATTTAGTCGTTATATCAATGGTAGACTCAAGGAAAAGCCCGCCGCTCAAAAGCAAGCCAAACCTTTAAAGTTACAAGACGTTCGACTTGCCAACCAAACCCTTAATATTGATACCTTGCTGGGGCTTCGTGATGCCGTTTTAATCAACGTTGCGCTAGATACCTTATTTCGTGCTTCTAATTTACTGGCCATTGAAGTGAGCCATATAGATTGGAACGCTAAAACCATATTCGCTCCTCGCTCTAAAACCGACCAAGCTGGAGAAGGCCATTTTGGCTACCTATCTGACGAAACTGCTTTTTTGCTAAATAAGTGGCTGGAGAAAGCGGGAATAACAGAAGGGTTTGTTTTTAGAAAGCTTTCGCCTAAGCAGACTGTGCAAAAAGCAGCAATGCAATACCAAGCTTTACTTAAACGCTACGAAGCAATCGGAATGATACTAAATTCTGATGGTAAATTTACATGCCACAGTACACGCACTGGGGGGGTTTTAACGTTGGTGGAAGCTGGCGTGCCCATGGCTGAAATTGTGTTATCAGGAAACTGGAAAAGTGAAGCCATGGCCATACGGTATGCAAAGCAATACCATGTAGGGAGTACTGGTATGGCGAAAGTGAGGTAATATTTTTGCGGTGCTTCAGTGTGGGTAAGATATAAAAATGGGTAATTTAAAAATAATAATAGCGGCCCCATTTGTAGTAAATAGCCAAAAGGGACCGCTTCTACTTTAGAATGTTGTACGTACTCCAAGTAGAACTCGTCTGCCGGTATACTCATTAAGGATAACGCGTTCTCTTACGTCTGCAAACTTAATGGTATTTTCATCAAGCAGGTTACTAACATCAAGAGTAACCTTAGTGTTATCGCTGATTGTATAACCTAAACCTAAGTCGAGTTGACCGTATGCTTCAAAATGCTCCGCAATACCCGCTCCGCCAGAACGTTTGACCAAAAACTGGTCTCTCCAGTTCCACGAAACCCTAGCAGAGAAGCGGTCGTCTTCATAAAAAGCAATCAAGTTGTAGGAATGAGGTGTAAACCCTTCTAAACCGTTTCCAGGTGTAACTGCAAGTGGCAACGTTTGTGGAGAGGCGGTTGCTTCATCGTCTTGCCCAGTAACAAACGTATAGTTTGCCTGGATACCAGCGTTACTTAGTATCCCTGGTAAGAAATCGAAATACATTAAACCTGCTAGGGAAACTGCGAATAAGTCCCGCAGTTTAACGCTCAGTTAAGCCGCAGCATCGCCTGCCTAATTTTTAAACTCTAATTTTGCAGTTTAGGCCAATATGCCGTCGTTTTAGGCCGGATTTCGACCTACTTCCGGGCCATTCCCCGATTTCAAACAGATCTTGGCTGTCGTCGTAACATCTGGTCTACTTTAAACAGGTTCGCCAAGGTGAATAGCATGGCTAACTGTGAGTCATTCTTCATCAGCCCTTTATAGCGTGCTTTGATAAAACCAAACTGGCATTTGATGATGCGAAACGGATGTTCTACCTTCGCCCGAATGCTGGCCTTTAAATATTCGATGTTGATGGCAGTTTTGTTTTTGCGGGGATGCGTTTTCAGTGCCCGAACTTTGCCCGGGCGCTCTGCTATCAGCCATTCCACATCCTTTTCTTTTAGTTCTTCACGCTTCTCTGCGCCTTGATATCCAGCATCGTCAGAGATGAATTCCTCATCGCCATGCAACAGGTTCTTCATCTGATTAAGGTCATGTTCGTTGGCGGCGGTGGTCACCAGCGTATGGGGCAGGCCACTCTTGGCATCCACACCAATATGAGCTTTCATGCCGAAGTGCCATTCATTGCCATTCATAGCCCTTCTTGGTCTGATGCATCTCCGGGTCACGTTCATTCTTTTTATTTTTAGTAGAGCTGGGCGCTTCAATAATCGTGGCATCCACCAGTGTGCCCTGCGTCATCATCACACCGCAGTCCGTCAGCCATTGGTTAACCGTTTTGAATAATTGGCGAGTCAGCTTATGCTTTTCCAGCAAGTGACGGAAGTTCATAATGGTGGTACGGTCTGGAATCGCTTTATCCAGTGACAGTTGCGCAAACTGACGCATCGAAGCAATTTCATATAATGCATCTTCCATTGCTTCATCACCGAGGCTATACCATTGCTGCATACAATGAATGCGAAACATGGTCTCAAGCGCGTACGGACGTCTGCCATTGCCAGCTTTAGGATAAAAGGGTTCAATCACTTCCAGCAGTTGAGGCCACGGCAGCAGTTTATCCATTCTGGATAAGAATATCTCTTTACGGGTCTGGCGGCGCTTGCTGGAAAACTCACTATCGGCGAAGGTAAACTGTTGGTTCATGAGCGGTAATGGCTGTGATTTACTATGCAGCTATGATCTCACATTAGAGACTTATTCGCATCTTCCCTAGCAAAACCGTTTGCATTTTAAACGATATACTGAGTTTCGGGCATACCTTTCCCCTGTTAGCTTGTTGAGTGCTTTGATCATGGCGTATGTCTCCCCAACTTGTGCATTGTAATTTCGAAGCGTGAGTGAAGCGCCTAGTAGTTGTTTTGCGCGATACTTAGCGGTCTCCGACAATGAACGCCTGTGGTAACCATATTTTCGTTTCCACTTTTTGTTCGAACCATAGAGCTTTTGGCAACCAACCGCCAGATTACGTGGATGACCTTTTTCCCAGAAGGCGGCTACTTCACGTGGAGGGATTAGAGGTATCGCTTTCTTAACCCTAATCGCCCTGTGGCACTCCCTTGTATCGTATGCGCCATCTCTCGAAATTTCCTTGATGGATCGGCGTGTTTGTTTGAGTAAATTTGGGAGTACTTCCGCATCTTTCACGACTGA
Organism: uncultured Alteromonas sp.; assembly: GCF_963976965.1. Taxonomy (NCBI): domain Bacteria; kingdom Pseudomonadati; phylum Pseudomonadota; class Gammaproteobacteria; order Alteromonadales; family Alteromonadaceae; genus Alteromonas; species uncultured Alteromonas sp. The sequence continues at coordinate 13,175 of NZ_CAXBMP010000048.1, read as the reverse complement.
AATATTGTACTTGCGCCAGTTAGTGGTTTTGTAGCGAGGCTTCGGCATGTAATCAAAGTCAGTGAATGAATGTCCCTGATCTGATCGTAAGATTCTGATTTAGTTCATTCGATTTCCGCAACAAAGCCCACGCTAATTATTATCAGGCACTGACTGAGTTGAGAGACTAGCGGAAGCCACGAACTGTTAATCAAGTTCGACCACTATTTTACCAATCTGCTGATTTGACTCCAGATAGTGGTGCGCTGCCACTATCTCTTCAAATTTAAAGCTTCGATCAATGACAGGCTTGAGTGTTCCTTCGGATAAACCCGAGTGGATAAATTGCTTTGCTCTGCGAAAACGCTCGATGTCTTTTACAACTTCAGTAAACACATACCCCCTAACTGTCAGACTTTTACGAAGTGCTATTTTTAAGGGAAAAGGAGTTGTTTCGGGACTTAATGCTCCGTGTACTATTATTGTTCCTTCAGGGCTCATTGCTTCAGCAATTTCAGCTATCTGCGGCCCACCGACAGCATCAAATGCGATTTTTAAATTGTTTTCTCCCAAGATGCTTCTCAAGCTATCCAGCAGCGGCTCTTCTTGAGTTGCAATCACATGGGCCGCGCCTGCCATGAGCACAGCAGCCTTTTTAGCTCGTGTTTGAGTTGTAGCGATAGGGATACCCCCTAGAGAATTCACAATTCGAATCGCAGCCAATCCAACACTGCTCGATGCGGCTGTTATCAGTACTGCATCGCCTTTTTGCACGTTAGCAATTTCGACCAAAGCGCCATAAGCTGTCAGGTACTGCATCCAAGCTGCTGCGCCTTCAGCAAAGGTTAGCCCTGTTGGTTTGAGTGCCACATATTCACTTGGTACGACAATCTCTTCTGCGTAGCAGCCATTCTGAGAAAGCCCCATCTGAGGGACAATACAAACCTCTTCTCCAAGGCGTAAGTGATTTACCTCTTCCCCGACTTCAATGACTATCCCGGATGCTTCATAGCCGATTCGCGAAGGGAAGTCAGCCTTTTCTATATAGCGGCCTCGCCTAAACATGGCATCAGCACGATTGAGCCCAACAACTTTGACCGCAATACGTACATCAGTGGCCTGCAAACTTGGACTCGCCAGCGAGTCAATAGTTAATACCTCGGGGCCACCTAATTCATGGAAACGAACAGTTCGAATTAGTTTTCTTGGGCTCATATGCATCCTCAACAATGACTTTTTAAGCAATTACATCAATAACGACTTTACCCATGGACCCCAACTCTACGGCATTATGTGCATCCATTGCCGTGTCTAGGGAAAAGCGTAACGAATCGAGTAGTGGCTTAATTTGTCCAGCTTCAACAAGAGCCGTAATTTGCCGCAGAATGTCACCATGATGTTTGCGTCCCTCTCCGCTGAGCTGTGGGTGTAACACAAAAATCCCTGACAATGTTGCAGAACGTATTGACGACGGTGCGAGGTTATGTGAGCTGAATGCAGCACAGCTTAAAATATGGCCGTAATGTGCAATGATACCTAATGAGGCATCGAGTGCAGAGCCACCGACAGTGTCGTAAATGATATCGAATCCTTTGCCTTGGGTGTATGCGTCCATGTAGTCAGCAGGGCTTGCAGTGTGATAATCAATTGGCGTGGCACCAAGCGCCTTGAGCAGTTGTTGTTTTCCAGTCGATGCAGTGGCATAAACGTCTGCACCTAAAGCCTTAGCAATTTGCACGGCTAAATGCCCAACTCCGCCAGCTCCACCTTGGATAAGGATTTTCTGGCCCGCTTTAACATTCGCCTTGTCAACCAAACCTTCCCAAGCAGTAAGTGCAACCAGAGGTAAAGCCGCAGCTTCACGCATGGACAAATTTTTCGGTTTGGGAGCAAGTAACTCAGCATCTACGTTGGCATATTCAGCCAATGAGCCTTGCAATCCTCGCACTCCGCCAGTCAGACCATAAACGGCATCGCCTATTGCAAAGTCGGTGACGCCGTCGCCGACAGCAACAATTTCTCCAGCTAAATCGGTGCCAAGTACTGCGGGTAATTCCGGCATGGCGTAAGGAGCGATACCTTGGCGGATCTTGTAATCAATAGGATTGACTCCACTTGCAAATATTTTTACTTGCACCTGACCTGCTGATGGAGAAGGTAAGTTAATCAGGGCATCCCGGAATACTGTACCCTCTTCATAGCTATCTAATATCAAAGCACGCATTTGTCTGTTTAACGCAGTCATCAATAACCTCACAAAATGAATATTCAGCGGGTGGTTAAATCACCCGCTGGTTAATAGGTCTTTTATTAAACGAATTAAAATTCTTGAACAGTTGGGCGCAGAACAATCTCGTTGATATCCACATCCGCAGGCTGCTCAATTGCGTATGCGATAGCACGAGCAACAGAGTCAGATGGAATTTCATTTTGCTGATAAAAATCTTTTACAAAGGCTGCACCCTGAGTATCTGAACTTCCATGTTTTAAATCAGATTCGATTGCACCCGGTGAAATGATTGTTGAACGAATTTTACCCCCAACTTCATGGCGTAAGCCTTCGGCAATAGCGCGAACAGCGAATTTGGTTCCGCTATAAACCGTGCCGCCGGGACTAAATACTTTGATACCCGCTACGGAAGAAATATTGATAAAGTGGCCTGTTCCCTGAGCCTGAAAGATCGGAAGCGCTGCGGCTACTCCATACAGCAGACCTTTAACGTTGATGTCAATCATGCGATCCCATTCGTCAACTCGAGTCTCAGCTAACGGTGCAATCGCCATTAACCCTGCATTATTGATAACCACATCAACTTTACCGAAGCGCTCTTGTGCAAGATTTACAAGGGCCTTCACTTCGTCCGGGCTAGTCACATCTGTCGCTTGAACCGCAACTTCTCCGCCCGCTGCGCGTATGTCAGCAGCAATAGCTTCAAGCTTGTCGATGCGTCGGGCACCTAAAACAACAGATGCGCCAAGGCTGGCTAAATGTCTTGCCGTGGTCTCGCCTAAACCGCTGCTACCACCAGTGATAACAACGACCTTACCGATGATGTTATTTGCTAAAACACTGCTCATAGTTAATATCCTCAAATAAGTTGAATGACGTTGTCGAAATAACAAGCAAAGTATCTCTTACCTTCAAAAACCAATAAATGGAAATGTTTTAATTTCTCAATTCCATATTTTGGAATAATATTTATGTATTCATTTCAAACCTGAATGTGACTGTGATGCTTAACAGATTGGAAATGCTCCGGATATTTTGTACTGCTGCTGAGTCTCGCAGCTTTAAAGAAGCGGCTAACCGTCTGGGAATTTCTCCTCAGGCAGTGACGCGAGCAGTGAAGGAGTTAGAGCGATTGCAAGGGGAGCTTTTATTTCATCGAAATACTCGACACATACAAGTGACCCTAGTTGGAGAAAAATTTGCTTTGATAGCAAAAGAACGACTGCGCGCTGTAGATGAATTGTTTCAAACAAGCGCCCCTAACTCGGGTAATGAATTACAAGGGCGGGTTCGTATCGCAGCGCCTGTTGGTTTTGGTCATAAGTGCTTAATGCCAGTATTACTGGAACTTTCAACAATACATCCTCAACTGGATATAGACCTGACACTCAGTGACGAGCGCGTGGATGTAGTTGACGAAAAAATAGATATTGGGATTCGTATCGGCTTCATGAGAGATAGTCGATTTATTGCCCGCCAGCTCACCAAAATTAATATGTATGTCGTGGCTTCGCCTGACTTAATAAATAGAGTGGGAAGGCCTGCATCTATTGAAGAACTAAACCACTTGCCGGTTACAGGGTTAGTAGATCGCAATACGGGAAAGCTTTGGCCATGGGTTTTTTCCATCGACAGACAGTGGACGCCATCCATAACACGTTTTCGAAGTGCCGACACCGAAGCTGAATTAATGGCTATACAAAATGGACTAGGTTTTGCTCAAATTCCTGACTTTTTGGTCCAAGACTTATTACGCCAAGAGAAACTTGTGAGAGTGTTAGAAGAGGTCGAGCCGGTGCCTTGGGATTTATATATTTATCGCCCTCAACGTGGTCCAGTACCACAACGTATTCGATTGGTTTTTGATCACTTGGTGTCAAGATTGTGTGTCCGCTAATGGCACAGACTGTGTGAAAACTGGCTAAATACCTACGACTATCCCTAGTTTAAGCCGCTTTTTGATTAGCCATTGCTCACTAGCTCCGTTTTTGGGGTTCTAGGGATTTTCCCCTCTAAAGTAACATAGAACGCTACAGGTATTATATTATATGGTCTGTGGCGGTGGGTTACCTTCCAATATTCTGCCATCTTATATAAACACCATCAATCATATTGGCGTTTATTCATCATGGCAATTAGTAATGAACTCTCGATTCTGACTCAGGCAGAACAACGAGACTTGTATTCAGCACCTCAGTTTTCTATTGAGGAACAACGTTTGTATTTTTCGCTAAACGATGTAGAACAGGCCGAATGCCGTACTATCAGGCTTACTAAACATCGTTGTTATTTCGTGGCGCTTCTGGGCTATTTTAAATCTAAGCCAGTGATCATTGCTCCGAGTTTCCGTGATATCAGTATCGACATGCAGTTTATTGCCTCCCAAATTCAAAGAGGTAAAGGGATCAAGCCTTTCAGTGTCAGTAAAATGCAGCGTGACCGTATTTACTCAAGGATACTGCGTCTACTTAATTACAATAAGTGGAATGAAAAACAGCACCTCAATGCTCTGTGCCACCACCTGGTTTACATTGGTCATGCCTGGCTGGAGCCTCGACACCTCTTTGATGCGGCCATTGAATACCTTGCCAGCCATAACATTGCCATTCCTAAGTACTCCGTGCTTCAAAGACTGATAAGCCGCACAATGCAACAGGTCAGAAAAGACCTGACGCTCCAACTGAATCAACTTACCAGTAATGAACTTAACGTCTTTCTGGACAACATAATCACTACTAAAGACGACGGGCTGAGTCTGAGCCATCTCAGGGGTGGTGCCAAAAGTCTGACCGTGCCTGAGCTTAAAAAAGAGCTCGCCATTTACCACCGGTTAGCACCATGGAACACGCAAATAAATGACGTTGTGGACAGGCTCAATCTGTCGCTAAAAAATCGACAACACTTCAGCGGCCTTATTGATTACTACGGCAGTAAAGTGCGGCGCTTCAAACGCTCACAGCAGCACCTGTGGTTACTGTGTCATCTGACAGAGCGCATGCAACTTGCACTGGAGCGCCTGACGGATGGGTTTGTTTACCATATCCGAAAACAACAGGAAGCCGCCAACGCCTTTGCACAACAAGCAGTGTTCCTGTCCTGGCAGTCAGCTGCGGACAATGTCACGAAAGCGGCAGAGCTACTTCACCTGTTTGTTGACGAGAATATTGATGACAATCAGCCCTTCTCAGTAGTCAGACAACAGGCATTGAAGGTCACGAATGACAGGGATATCCAGACCCTCTGCCTTTACCTGAAAAAACAGAAACGGACCGTGGAAGAGTACCAGTGGCAACATTACGATGAACAATGCAATCTCCTGGAGCAACTGTTAAGGCAGGTGTTCTTGTGCCTTGAATGTGAGGCCGGTAAAGGCTCAGAAGCCGTCGTCGCCCAACTTCAAAAGATGCAAACGGAAATCGTATCCGGTGAATCACTGATGACAATGGATACGTCGCTTATCCCCAAAAAGCACCTCCCATGGCTGGTGAAACAGGATAACGTTAATCCGCAACGTTATGAATGGCTGCTCTACCGGCAGTTAACTTCACGACTGAACGGACGTATTTATCTGTCAAATGTCACCAAATACCGGGCACTGGAAGACGACCTGATCCCCCAAACATCGCAGGATGCACTGCTGGCCTCATCAACACTGGACAGACTAAAACAACCTGTTGACGCATTGTTACAGGAGAAACAACATCGACTGGAAAGCGCGCTCAAAGACGTGGCGCGCCATATTGATGAGGGAGATAATCGCAATGTAATCATGAAAAATCGCTCGGGCACCCGCTGGCACCTGCCAACAAAAGGCGCTACATCTCTGGTCAACAATCCCTTCTTTAAGCGAATGCAGCCAGTCGGTATCGCGGATGTCCTGCGGTATGTTGAGCGCGAAACCAGGTTCATGCGAAGCCTGACACATGTGCTGCCAATACAAAAACAGGGAACTACTCATCAGGATGATTTACTGGCCATTCTGATTGCTAACGCCACTCACCGTGGTGTGTATGGTATGGCGCAGATCTCCGACCGCAGTTATGAACACCTGAGTACAGTACAGGCTAACTATATCCGACCTGAAACGCTGCATGATGCCAGCGACGTGATCAATAATGCGGTGGCTTCATTACCCATCTTCCGCCACTACCATATTCAGGAGGACCAGTTGCACGCCAGTGCGGATGGTCAGAAATTCGAAACCCATCTGGAAACGTTTAAAACCCGGTATTCCTCAAAGTACTTCGGTACCAATAAAGGGATCACGGCCATGACTCTGGTGGCCAACCACAGCGCCCTCAATGCTCGGATCATCGGCTCTAACGAGCATGAATCACACTATATTTATGATCTGCTGCAATCAAACAGCAGCGATGTCAAACCAGATGTGCTCTCGACAGATACGCACGGTGTCAATCATGTTAACTTCGCCTTATTGGATCTATGCAGTTACAGCTTTGCACCTCGATACGCGCAGTTCAATAGTGTCATCAACGATCTGTTTGATGTGACTGAAAGTGAACAAGGCAGCACCATACTGGCGCTAAAGAAGCCTATCAGAACGAATGTTATTACAACGGGATGGCAAGATATCAGGCGTATTGTTCTGTCACTTCAGACAAAGCGGACGACACAAGCAATGCTGGTGAGAAAGCTGTCTGGTTACCCTTCTGGACACCCAATATTACAGGCTCTGACGGAGTATAATCGACTGGTTAAAGCGCAATATTTACTTGACTACATCGACGATGCCAGTTTGCGGCAGTATGTGCAACGTGCCCTGAACCGGGGAGAAGCATGGCACTTCCTTAGACGAGCCATTGCGTCGGTGAATGGTGATCAGTTCCGTGGCAAAAACGAGTCTGAAATCGCTATCTGGAATGAATGCGCAAGATTGCTTGCCAATGCGCTCATCTACTTCAACTCCGCGATACTGAGTCATCTTCTGGGACACTTTGAAGCGACAGGTGATGAAGAAAAAGCGGCTATCACTCGTGCTGTTTCGCCCGTTGCATGGCAAAATATCAACTTAAGCGGGACGTATAACTTCACCAATACCGGAAAATTGCCTGATATTAGTGAAATTACGAAGCCAATCGTGGATGATTAAGCTTGGAAACGAAAGTAACCCACAGCTGGAGGCTATATAATACAAAGCCTGTAGCATTCTATGTTACTTTAGAGGGGAAAATCCCTAGAACCCCATTAAGCTCACCGAGGATATCTAAGGTGAGTATTCGCTTTTCAACATCTTGCTGTATTCTTCGTTCAGAGAGTACATTCAACCTTGCTGCTGGCTTATCATTGAGCTGTAACACTGAGGATAATGTCAAGGTAACTTCAAGCTCTTTGAGACCTGATACCTCGCCGGTTCCCAAAAAGTTCTCTAATTCAACCCCTGCATTCAATGCGGGTTTAAGCGCTGCCGTTTTTGACTCTCCGTCTATAACACGTTGTTTAAATTCAAATTCATACAAACTTGGATTGTTGGCAAGTGTTAATCTAATAGCGTCCTCAAGAGTCAGCGTTTCTCGTATGGGCGCTTGGGCACTTTTGTCTACAAATCTGTTGGTTTTCGCCGCATGAGCGGTCGGTGGACTGAGTAATAAGCCCAGTATGCAACTGCACACAATGGCAGATGCATGCCCGAAAATAGGAAACATTTTCATTGGAATATCCTAATAATTTATCAATGTTTAGCATCGCGAGTGTTATCAGCGCGGTTCTATCGAAAAAACGTACTAGGAAGTAATTTTGGGGGGGCGAAGTAATCGGTTAATAGGTGCGTCAATTACCGCATCTAAATAGTTGAAATTGTGAACTGAAACCACTGTTTTCAGACTGTTGATATGACTCTGACTGACCCATTGTGCATGTGTGCCATGGCAGTGGCCGCAATGGTGACAATCAGCAGGATTGTGGTGCTCTGCACTTACTTTATCACTGGTTTCATTGGTAGACAGCTCAGACTGTTCTTGCTTGTGTTCTGAATGCTTATGCTCGTGTTGCAAGTGCTGAATGTCTATTGCATGAAAATCTAACGAATTCGCCACAGCAGAAAACGACTGAAAGAGTATCAGCGAGATCACGATGTAACTTATGCGTTTTAGATTTTTCATGTATGAAAGTTTACCAAGCCTAATTCACTTCGTCACGACATTGCTCATTAGCAAACTCCAGCTCAACTGTCGTATGTTCAAATTTATACTTTTCTAACGAACTGTGTATGTTTTCTTTGAGTGATTGGAGGAGCTCAAGACTGACATCTTCATCAAGAACAAGATGGACCGTCATTACATTACGCTCACCGTCTAGAGACCAAATATGAAAATGATGAAGATCACTTACCTTATCGTTTGCCAGTAAATCGCTTCGAATCTTTGAAAGCTGTTCTTCATCGGGCGTTGCTTGCAAAAACAGCATTAGGGTTTCTTTGAGATTGCGGAACACATTGAAAAGGATGAACAAAGTAAAGCCAATGGATAAGATTGGATCTAAAATAGGCCAAGGCTTAAACATTAAGACGATGGACACGATAAATACTGCTACCCAACCAAGCACATCTTCCACCAAATGCCAGTTGAGGACTCGCTCATTTAATGAGTCTCCCTCACTCAGTTTGTAAGCCGCAAAGCCGTTTACTGCCATCCCAAAGACAGACAATAAAACCATCCCTTCAACTTGGGGCATTTCAGGCTCAGCCAAACGAGGGATCGCTTCAAGCAATATCCAAATGGAGCCTACCGTCAGCACAATACCGTTAATCAATGCACCGAGTAAAGAAAACCGTTTGTAGCCGTATGAGAATGTTTGGTTAGAATCTTTATCGCTAAGCTTGTTTAACCCCCAAGCAGTGCCAATCGACAAACTATCGCCCAAGTCGTGGACAGCATCTGCCATAATAGCGGTGCTGTTGGTAAGCCATCCACCAATAAATTCAATAATAGTGAACACCACATTTAAGCAAAAGGCCCAACCAATACGTTTAGACGCGTTGGCTGAATTTACGTGCGAGTGTGAATGGTTATGATTGTGCATTTCTAATTTTTTCCAATATGGCTTTGTTTTCGGGTGAAATAGGCATTGGCTTGAATGGACTCACGTTTGCCCCACCAGTATTGCCCTCAGGCAATAAGCCAATTGGAGTTTTAGTCAGCGAACCTATCATTCTAAAAATTTGTCCAAATATCTCTTTAAGGTCGCGGCGTTTTATTCCAAATTTAAGCATTTCATAATGCACTCGTGTGTGGTGGTATGTTGAGTACTGACCGATAACATGAGCATCCTCTAAGGCCTTAAATCCTGCTTTATTGTCATTGTTCGAAAGGGATTTATGCGCGGCGCTCAGTTTTTGAAGTATGTAAGGTTTTGCTGCTTGAGTGAAATTCATACGATCTCTCCATTCGTCGAGCTGTTTTCACGGAATTCCTGTCTGGCGTCTTTTAGAATTAAGACTGCGCCTCGTAACACAACGATAGAAACAATAAAACCTATGACCAAATCAGGCCAACGAGTATCGAATAGATAAACCATCGCACCCGCCAATATCACTCCTATGTTTGCAATGACGTCGTTTGCCGAGAATATCCAACTTGCTCGCATATGCACCTCGCCATTTTTTTGTTTTCTGATTATCGCCAAACATATAACGTTGGCGATAAGTGCAACACCGCCCATGCCCATCATAAGCATAGATTCAGGCTCACTTCCAAAGGTTGCGCGACGCGCTATGTCAACCAAAATTAATAGGCCTAATGCCAATTGAAAATATCCACTTACCTTTGCAGCATTGGCTTTGTGAACAATTGTTTTCCCTACTGCATATATACCAACACCGTAAACGACTGCGTCAGCCAACATATCAAGGGAGTCTGCAATAAGTGCCGTTGAGTCAGCGAGTAACCCTACACTCATTTCAATGATAAACATCACAGCATTGATGCCCAATAGCCAGTAGATAACTGCCTTTTGTTCTTGGTCTTTTATCTCAATTTCGCACCCACAACTACTCATAAAGACACTCGCTTTACTCACCTATGATGCGAGTGTAAACTCTATACTAGGTATAGAGTCAAGCTTTAGGCAAGGTAAAATGAAAATTGGGCTTCTGGCAGCTAAGGCAGGGTTAAGTATTCAGACAATTCGTTTTTATGAGCGTAAATCACTATTGGCTGCACCTGAGCGAACGGCATCGAATTATCGAAGCTACTCTGAAGATGCACTGAAGCAGTTATTATTTATAAAGCAATGTCGTGCATTAGATATGACAATCGAGGAAATTAAATTAGTACTGGAAACCCGAGCAAATCCAGAGAATAGCTGCGAAAACGTTAATACCACAATAGATAAGCATGTTGACGATATCGAACATCGGATAGCTGAATTAAAATCTCTACAAGAAACACTGATTTCAATTCGTACTGCTTGCGATCATGATAAGAAGGTTAAAGAGCGCGGGGTATTGCATCAGTTAGATAGCATTGCAGAGGCGAGGTCTTTTCATAGAGGTAATTAGTCTATATAAAAGTCAGCTTATGCATGTTGATGTATGCAACCACTTCAACTTGAAGTAGTTGCATTATCATATTGTTGAATTCTAAAGAGTGTGGGTTGTAAAAATCCACATACCCACTGAAATAAGTATGACTCCACCAAATGTCTCGGCTCTTTTGCCTATTAAAGAGCCCATTAAACTACCCAGCATAATACCTGTCGTTACCATCAAAAACGTGGCCAAACCAATTAAGCCGGAGGCCGTCATGATATTTACATCAACAAAGGCAAGGCTTGCGCCAACCGCCATTGCGTCTATGCTAGTACCAAACGCAGTCACACATAGCAAAATAAACGACTGCTTTTGCGTTTTACTTTCATCATCAATGGCAGGTTGAAAGCTTTCAAAGACCATATAAACGCCTAAGCCGGTAAGAATAATCAACGCAATCCAATGATCCCACGCTTCTACATAAGAAGAAGCTGCATGTCCTATTATCCAACCTATAACAGGAGTGATTGCTTCTATTAAACCAAATGTAAAGCCGACTTTGATAGCAAAGCTAAAACGAGGATTCTTTATTTTGACACCCTTACCTATAGCGGCAGCAAAAGCATCAGTAGACATAGCAAAGGCAAGTAAAATGAGAGCAAAGATACTCATACTTCAAAACTCCGGTCAGGCAATATTGAGTCCACGATAAAACCACACGCCTGACCTTAGGGCATGGAAATATCGATGGTCTCGCCAACCAAGAGGTGTTTGTACCATGGTCATGTGACCAATTATGTTGACACAAACTTTTCCATGAATAATGGAAACAGGCTACTCCCCAACGAAGTCTTAGATGATAGTATAAATCCGGAAACCAAAGCAACTTGATTTCGCTAAGGATTTGCATAATGTTATTTGAGTTTGGTCTCGCGTTTCTATTTCCTTGTAAGAATGAGAGTCTACTAATAAAATCATGTGCATCAAAATCGCTTGGTAATTAGACCGAGGGGTTTCCCTTTATAATCAAATCACACTAGTACAGCTGAGCTTGTTAAACTCCTTCCTGTTCAACTAAAGATGTCGTAAAGTGCTACTTGGCAAACCCATTTTATTAGATGTTTGTTACATCGAGGAAGCGGCTATAGATCAACAAGGTTGTGCGCGTTGAAACGAGAGAATCTAGAAAAAATATCAAGTATTTATTTACCTGGCTGGTATCCTTCTAGGATTGTCGATCGGAGTGAATTTTTCTGAGCAGTCGCAGATTTTAGAGCGGGTTTTGTGGCTCTTATTAGGCATACTACTGTATACAACTTTTACTCAAATCCCTTTGGGGCACCTCAGATATGCATTCTCTGATATCCGCTTTATCGAATCAGTAGACGTTATTAGTTGAAACATTCAATGCCTCCTCGTCGCTCGTTTCCGACATTAGAATCTTAATGCTTTATCGACCGCTTTACCAAGGAGTCTCTACTAGTCATCAGGGTAACGGGTAACTTTAAATACGGATCAATATGGGCGACATGGTCGGCTTCAGGCATTTCGCAAAATTTGATAACAGTCAGCAGTCAAATTCTTGTTCCAATTAAAGAGGAGCAGTTCTCGGGCAAGCTCCCCGCATTTAGGGACACCAGCTCCACAAAATCTATTTCACTTACCTAGTCAGCGTCCCTAAACCGCTTTATTTCAAAATAATAGTCTGCATAAGTAGCTCCTTTCTTTTTCAACTCTAAAAAAGGCTACTGCCTATATTTCCACACACCAATAACCATATCAGTGCCAGTGCTTTTTGTAGCCATTCCAAGTGTGAAAGAGCCATCCTTGTGAAAATATAAAGAAGTAGCTTCACTACAGTCTTTAGCCTTGTATTCGTTCACTAAATCTTGACGGAAAAACATTCGTCTATTGTCTTTGTCTTTGTCTTTGTCTTTGTCTTTGTCTTTGTCTTTGTCTTTGTCTTTGTCTTTGGGCAATAGAAATAGAGCCATTGAATTTTTTGTATACCAATGATTTCCTTTACTCAAACCTTCAATTCGCTGTACTGTGAAGCCGGCAGTAGCTGATATGTTAGAGGCTATATCAATAGCTTCAGGTTCAAGTAAAATTAAAGAGTAAAGAAGAGTATTTTCGGTAACACTCGCGGGAAAGTCGAATTCATTCAATTGAACGCGATATCTTTGAGACGAATCAAAAGCGTTACTAATTTTGTCTCTTTGAGTGCTATCTAGGTACTTTGCATAAACATGAACGGTGGTTTTGCTCGCACAACCCGATAATAAAAGCACTAGGACAACTAAAGCATGGCTAAAGATTTTCATCCATTAATTCTGATGGCGAATTTGATTACAAGCGTAGTCCAAAGGTTATGATTAAACAATAATGCTATTTTTGATTACAAACTCCGTTATTGCCCAGTGTCCGCTTCACGTACAGGCTGTGTGAAAACTATTGATCACCTTTTGGTCTAAGCAGTCT
>NZ_CAXBMP010000047.1:0-20024 GCF_963976965.1 uncultured Alteromonas sp. | reverse complement strand
TCTTCGTCGCTGTGGGCACCGTCTACGTCTACTTCTACATTTTCGGGTTCAGCAGACTCGAGAGCATCGTCCCTGTCATCATCACCATCAAAGTCTAGTTGAGCTTCAGCTGGCGGTGCTTCATCTAATACTTCGTCTTCGTTAAACCCGTCAATGTCATCTTGTGACTCGGCTTCTTCTAACGAGGCTATATCTTGTATTTCTGCTTCTGGATCATCAATGACTTGCTCAGCGGAACCTAAAGATTCAAGTTCGTCTAACGGTTCATCATTGCTTAAATCTGTTGCGTCTGTTTCTGACTCACCTTCAGCAAGCTCGTCTTCGGCGGGTACTTCTTCACCGTGCTCTTCATCAGCGAATAACTCTTCAACAAGCTCGTCATGGGAAGCTGCTTCATCTTCATTGTCTAATGCTAATTCTTCGGGCTCTGGCGCTAGCGCATCGGCCTCAAGTTCTTCATCACTAGAATCATCTTCAGCTAGTGCTTCATCAATAGATAATTCGTCAGCAACATCTTGGTCAGCTTCGTCAAAATCTGATGTTTCTTGCTGCTCGATTTCACTGTCTGTGCTTTCGGCCTCTAAGACTTCATTTTCGGTGGGGCCATTCTCAAGCGCATCGATTTCGGGAGCTTCTTGAGGAACATCAGTTTCATCGCTCAGGTCGTCACGAGATAGTGTTTCATCACTGCCTAGCGGCGCATCGGGCTGAGTCTGTTCAATATCACTGTCGATATCAGCTTCAAGCTCAGCAAGAAGCTCATCTGCAAGCGCATCGCCGGAATCAGTACCTTCATGGGAATCAATATCTGCTTCTAGCTCAGCGAGTAAATCATCAGTAAGTGGATCGTCAAAGTCATCGTCAACTTCTGGTGCTTCAGTAGCCTCAGAGGTTTCTTCTGAATCGTTTTCAAACGCGTCATCTGGTTGATTTTCAGCTTCTAGCTCTGCTAATAAATCATCAGTAAGTGGGTCATCAAAATCGCCATTTTCGTCAAAGGCAGGCTGAGTTTCATCTTCAGAGTCGATTCCCGCTTCAAGCTCGGCAATTAAATCGTCTGTTAATGGGTCGTCAAAATCAGCATTATCATTGTCTGATTCACCATCTATCTGAGCGTCTGCTGATTCGGGGTCTACATCGTCATCATCCGATTCAATGTCAGCTTCAAGCTCGGCCAGCAAGTCATCTGTGAAAGGGTCAGAAAAATCATCATCTGCAGATTCATCTACTTCAGGAGCCAGCTCTTCGTCAGATGCATTTTCATCGAATCCCAACGCTTCTTCACTTTCAGCCTGCAATTCAGAAATTAAGTTATCCGACAAAGGATCAGAGAAATCATCAGCATTCTCCATGTCTTCAACATCAATTTCGTCTAGGTCATCGGTAATACTGTCTAGGCTTTGAATGGCTTGTGGTGAAGGAGCTGAAGCAACAGATTCTATTGTATCCTCTTCGCTTTCGCTGTCTTCGTCACCTTCGTCAAGGCCACCCATCATTTCAATTTGCTCAATCTCGTTAAGCAAATCATCGGTAATACGATCGAGTTCTTGATTCTGCTGATTAATTTCATCATCAAGCTTATCAATCATTTCTTCGTTAATAAGCTCATCTTTACTGTCTAGCTCGTCAAGCAGCGTAGGTTCTGGTGCATTTTGTTCAAGCAAATCATCAATGCTGATCTCAGGCGTTTCGTCTTCGTCATCAACACTGGGTAAGGTGTCAGTATCTTCTTCACTTTCATTCGATGCAGACTGTGCTGCTTCAAAAATGTCGTCAACAGAATCACTCGTTTCAGCTTCTGCCATTGCGCCATCTAAAATATCATCAATATCAAAGTCGTCATCTAAGGCGTCGGGTTCAGACGCATCTGGCGCTTCTTCAATATCGGTTTCGTCTTGTGCTTCGTCTAAATCTTCACCAAGATCTGTATCAAGCGATTCGTCAAAGTTAGCTACGTCGTCATCGTCATCACCAGATAAATCAAACCCTTCTAAACTGCTATCTCCATCTTCACTGAGCTTATCAGACAAATCATCATCATCGAACAAACTGTCTAGCTCATTCTGGTCAAGCTCATCACTGCCCGACTCAAATAAGTCATCGGTATCGTCTTCAGGCACCAACATGTCATCGTCTAGGTCGCCGAAGGTTTCTAAGTCATCATCAAGGCTTTCTTCTAATTCAGACGTAAGCACATCATCAAGCAAGTCGTCGTCGTTGAACAGATCGTCATCCGTCAGCTCCATGCTATCGCCAAGATCTGGCTCTAGTGCACTGGCCAAGTCAGCCATGTCAGTATCTGGTACAGGCACATCATCAGAGATTTCTGGTACTTCTGGTGCTTCTGCAGCTTCAGCTGGTTTGCGTTTCAACAACCACGCAATTAGCCCGCCGACCAATAATAAGGTAATAATGCCGGAGCCTATAATGAGAAGCATTGGGCTAGAAAGCGAACTCCACATCGACTTTTGTTTTTCTGCTTCTCGCTGCATTTGCTCGGCTTTCATCATATCGAGCAGCTCTTGTTGCAGCGCCACTTGCGTATCTATCTGTGTTTTAACATCGCCTTCAACCTGATTACGAAGCTCTTGAAGTTCACCATTAACCTCGTCTACCCGCTCATACAGTTTGCGATTTTCATTTAACAAGGCTTCCACGTTTTCTAAAGACGCAGCAAATTGCATCCGAAGTTCATCAAACTGACGGGTTTGCTCTTGATCTAAACGCGTAATTTTTTGTTCTATATTGGATTGAGTTTGGCTTAAATCGTTTTGATTCACCAAAGGCGCAGGCGGTTTAATATTTCGTACGCTGCTACCAGGTTTGTTTAGCAACTCAGCGAAGGTTCGCTCGTCATTTTCTGCTCGAATTTGTGCTTGTCTTGCATCAATACGAGAAATATACCGTTCTGATGGCAACTTCAGTATTGAACCATCAACCAGTAAATTTAAGTTTTGCTGTTCAAACGCATTGGGGTTCAGCTCATAAATAGCGGACATAACCTGATAAACCGACAGGTTATTATTTTGACGATAACGCTCAGCTATACGCCAAAGGGTATCTTGAGAATCAATGGGGCCGTATTCTAATCCAGAATACTGACTGGTCGCGTTCTTGGGCCCTTTCAGCAGGGTAGCGCGTTCCTGTGCATCGACATTATTGTGGGGGGCTAGTAAACATAAAGTAAGTAAAACTAAGCCCGTCAAATGCAATTTCATAGCAATCCTATATGCCCTCAAGCGTCAACACCACCAAATATCATGGTGGAGATTCGTAGCTAAACCTCTTTTCATTTGCGCTTAAATGCTGCAAACCGGTCCAGCTTTTTATTCTTATCATTTGATAGCGCGTGCGCACGAATGAAAATGCTCTATCAATACAGATTTTCTACATTGCTTACCGCTATTTTTTACCTTTATTGATGTATCGACAACATCACTAAGGCCGGTGGTATTTCCAATCTGGTTTAGGAAACTATAAACCAGTTATTAATGGCAATCTAGTTAGCCCTTCTGTTTTCGGTATCTATTTGTTGAATATCGATATAACTGCTTATCGGCCGAGTAAGCAAAATGTTTACTTACTCGGCGAAATCAATGTCATATGCCCTATTTGAGGCTTTGCTTACTTACCCTATGATTACAGGTAATCGCGAATTAGGGTTTCAGCAATTTGAATACTGTTTGTTGCCGCACCTTTACGGATATTGTCTGACACAACCCAAAGGTTAAGACCACAGGGATGGGTAATATCGTTTCGAATACGTCCAACGTGAACCATATCATTGCCACTAGCACTGCTTACCTGAGTAGGAAACTCGTCGGCAGCATCATAAACTTTAACGCCTGGGGCATCGGCAAGTAATTGTTTAACCTGTTCAGCATCTATTGGCGCGCGAGTTTCTAAGTGAATGGCTTCACCGTGACCATAGAACACTGGCACTCTTACTGCGGTCGCATTAACCAAGATGCTGTCATCACCCATAATTTTTTGTGTTTCCCACACCATTTTCATTTCTTCTTTGGTGTAGTCATTATCTTGAAACGCATCAATCTGCGGAATAACGTTAAAGGCGATTTGACGGCTAAACGCTTTAGTCTCAAGCTCTCGCGCATTTAACAGGCTAGCAGTTTGTTTCACCAGCTCTTCCATCGCTTCTTTTCCTGCTCCCGATACAGACTGATACGTACTGACGTTAATACGGTCAATACCTACAGCATCGTGTATCGGCTTTAGCGCCACCATCATTTGAATGGTTGAACAGTTAGGATTGGCAATAATGTTTCTGTTACGAAAGTCAGCTAATACATGAGCATTAACTTCTGGCACGACAAGCGGAATGTCTGGCTCGTACCTAAATTCAGATGTGTTATCAATAACAATACAGCCTGCATCAGCAGCACGTGGCGCGAATTCCGCAGAAATGCTGCCGCCCGCTGAAAAGAAGCCAAACTGTACCAACGACCAATCGAAAGTATCTGCATCCAACACTTCTACATCTTCGCCCTTGAAGCTAATACTGGTTCCCGCTGAACGTTTGCTGGCTAGTGGATATAAACGATTTACTGGAAAGCCACGCTCTGCCAGTAGTTCTATCATAGTTTGCCCAACTAGACCGGTCGCGCCTAATACGGCAACGTCAAAGGCTTGTGACATAAGTGTTGTTTCTCCTGTAAATAGTATTGCTTAAAAATAAAAGACGTTAGGCTGGCAAGCTAGGCTTGCAACAAAAAACCTAACCCTTTCAATTGCTGTTTAATTCCATCTGATGTGTGACTGGGCAATATCAGCGTGTATGCACTGCATTCCCGTCTTATTCGATAGCTTTTGCGCATAGTAGCAAAGGTGTGGCTAATGCTGGCACTAATTTCTTCGCTTTGCGCACTTTCATTTTGCTGTCTTTTCAACGCTTCCCCTAACTTTTCACGAAACGCTTCATCATCAACACGCAAGTTATAAACCTGTAGCATTAATCCTATCAAATCTTGTTTCGATAATGCAGAAGCTGTCGCAGATGCCAATTCTACTTTAATGGGTTCGACAGCAGACAAATAGTCGCCGAGAGTTTTCGTGTTTGGTTCTTTCAATAAGTTACATATTTGTTCGTAAACATACTGGGTACCACGCACTTTACCCTCAACTGAATGCCCAGCAATATGAGGTGTCATCAACCAACAGTATTGTAATAGTTCAGGATTAATGGCGGGCTCATTTTCAAAAACATCTAACACTACTGTGGGCGCGTTGGGTTGTTTAAGCCTATTTAACAAGGCCAGTTCATCAATCACCTCACCGCGACATGCATTAATTAGCAGCTTATTGCTACCTAGCTGCCCTAGCACATCAGCATTAATCAACTTACCTGTGGTGTGGCGGCCTGTATTCACATAAGGCACATGAAGCGTGATGACATCACAATCGATAATATCTTCAAAATCAACGAAACTACGTGGGTCACCCGACTCATTTAATGGGGGATCGCACAACTTATATTCAATGTTCAATGCCGCTAATCGTTTAGCCAACGCAGTGCCTACATGCCCTGCCCCCACAATACCAACGGTAATAGCATTAATGTCTATTTTACCTGCACGGTCAGCCAAAAATAATGCGCTTAGCACATATTCGGCCACGGCAACGGCGTTACAACCGCCCGCGGAATTCCAGCTGATCCCCTGACTATTAAGCCAGGTTTTATCCATGTGGTTAGTGCCAGAGGTAGCAGTGGTAACGAACTGGAGTTGTGAAGCTTGGCTAAGCAAGGCTTCATTGACTTTGGTAGTGGAACGCACAGCCAAGATATCTACGTTTTTGATATCTTCCGGAGTAAGGGTTTGCCATGCATAACTGCTAACATCGCCTAAGCCGCTGAAGTATTCACGACCTAAAGGGATAGTGTCTTCAAAGAGTATTTTCATGGTGCTAAGTCTACCTCAATCCTTCGGATTAGTAACCTTGAGCACCATGAATCAATACAGTTTTTTAGTCTAATTTAGCGCTTATTCATCGAAACCAGGGAATCGACGAGCAACCCGCCGTTTAATTCCTGGCCACGCTAGGCTTCCACCCGCTTGCTTCGTTACCTCAGACGCTTGGGCACGGATCCCTTGTAAAATAGCAGAATGAATAGGGATTAACTTCTGGCCTGTGGCTTGCGCTTTTAACTGAATTTCGCAGGCTCGCTGAAAGATGAACATAAATAAAAACGCATCAGGAATGTTATCGGCACAGGTAAGCAGCCCGTGATTTCGCAATATCATAAATTGCGTATCACCTAAATCACGAACTAGTCGCGCTTTCTCATCAGGGTTCAAGGCTACCCCTTCATAGGCATGGTAAGACAGCGACGCTAACGGGAACAAAGACTGCTGTGAATACGCTTGCAATCCTTCCTCTAATACTGAAAGCGCTACCCCTTCGGTAGTATGCAAATGCATAACGCACTTCGCATTGTCTCTGGCTTCGTGTACCGCACTGTGAATAGTAAAGCCCGCAGGGTTGATGTCGTACTCACTTTCCATCACCTTGTTACCATGTAAGTCTACTTTCACCAAACTTGATGCAGTAACTTCATCGAACATCATGCCATATGGGTTTATTAAAAAATGGTGTTCGGGCCCCGGCACCCGTGCCGAAATATGGGTAAATATTAAATCGTCCCAGCCATACATGGCCACTGCGCGATAACAGGCGGCTAAATCCACACGGGTTTGCCACTCTTGCTCACTCACTTGTGCTTTTACTTTTGAACTCATCATAGATCTCCTACATTTTTTGCTACCTTACGCCTAAATTACAGGCTAAACTGTCGGATAAACGACACTGTAATGAAAATGTTAAACCAACAATACACTTCAGTTTTAACCAGCTCGATGTGGTTTTCTTCACTCCCTGAAAACTTACAAAGTGCCTTGCTCGATAAAGTGCGTATTCGCCATTTAAAGGCAGGCCAACAATTGCATGCAAAAGGTGAAGAGGGAATTGGCTTTTATGGCCTGTGCGAAGGCCGCCTGCGGGTATTGAACATAGGGGAAAACGGGAAAGAAATGCTATTTGCCTTGCTGGGCCCGGGTACGTGGTTTGGTGAAATATCCTTATTCGATGATTTACCCCGCACTCATAACAGTGTGTGTGAAATCGATACCGTTATTGCCGTTATTCCCAAAGTCGCGTTTAACGCAGTGTTAAAAGCACATCCCGAGCTTTATCCACACTTTGCCCGCCTGCTTTGTTCACGAGTAAGAAGTGCATTTCAATTTATTGATTCCAGCGCAGGGCTAAACTTACAACACCAGCTAATTAAGCGCTTGCTCATGCTAACCACCAGTTATGGTCAGCATTTACCGCAAGACAGTGCCATTACCTTAACCTTGTCGCAAGAATCTTTAGCGCAAATGATAAATAGCAGCCGACAAACCGTAAATCAGCTCTTAGGCGATTTACAAAACCAAGGATTACTGCATTTACATTATGGGAAAATAACGATTAGTCGACCAAGTGCTCTGTTTGCTCTTTTAAAAGATAAAGAGTGAGTTTGACGTACTTCTGCTGGCTTATTAAAAGGTACGAATAAATCTCTGGAAGCAAAAAGGCCCGATGTCAGTAACCTAAATTACCATCATCGAGCCTTTAAAATTAACGGCTGAACGTAAGCTGCTGTTAAGTAGTCTAGTATCAGGTTTGTTTTAAAGCCGACTGTCGACGCTAATTCAAACCAGTTAACTAATTGCTTTATTAACCTTGGTAACGTTGCATCACCAACGTTGCGTTAGTGCCGCCAAAACCAAAACTGTTAGACATCACCGTGTTCAACGTTGCTTCACGTGCTTGTGTCACAATGTCGAGACCATCAGCTGCGTCATCTAATGTGTCAATATTGATTGATGGTGCAATAAAGTTATTTTCCATCATTAATAAGCTGTAAATAGCTTCGTTAACGCCAGCTGCACCTAACGCATGACCTGTTAGTGACTTTGTTGCACTAATTGGCACACCAGATTGGCCGAATACTTCCTGAATAGCCGCCAGTTCTTTTACATCACCTACTGGTGTTGAAGTACCGTGGGTGTTCAAGTAGTCGATGGGTGCAGACACATTCTGCATAGCCATTTTCATACAACGGATTGCGCCTTCGCCTGATGGTGCTACCATGTCGAAGCCATCAGAAGTTGCGCCGTAGCCAACCACTTCACCGTAGATTTTTGCGCCACGGGCTAATGCGTGCTCAAGCTCTTCCACAACAACCATACCGCCACCGCCTGAACTAACAAAGCCATCGCGGGCTGCATCATAAGTACGTGATGCTACTGAAGGGTTGTCGTTATATTTAGAACTCAGTGCGCCCATGGCGTCGAACTGACTTGACAGTGCCCAGTGCAATTCTTCACCGCCACCTGCAAATACAACGTCTTGCTTACCCAGTTGAATAAGCTCCATGGCGTTACCAATACAATGCGCACTGGTGGCACACGCTGATGCGATTGAATAGTTCACACCACGAATTTTAAATGGCGTAGCAAGACACGCTGAAACCGTAGACGCCATACAACGTGGCACCATATAAGGGCCCACACGTTTTACGCCTTTTTCACGCAGGATGTCTGCCGAAAGTACTTGGTTTTCAGAAGACGCGCCGCCAGAGCCAGCAATGATGCCGGTGCGATCGTTTGAAATGTCGCTATCTTCAAGGCCTGAATCTTCAATGGCTTGTTGCATTGCAACATAAGCATAGGCCGCTGCATCACCCATAAACCGCATAGCTTTGCGGTCGATGTGCTCTTTAAGGTCGATATCGATATTACCCCACACTTGGCTTCTTAGGCCCATCTCAGCGAACTGCTCAGAGTGTGTAATACCTGACTTACCTGCTTTTAGTGAAGCAAGTACATCTTGTTTATTGACGCCGATGCTTGAAACAATTCCAAGACCGGTGATAACTGCTCTTCTCATAGTTTACCCTTTGCGTTGATGCGGCTATGGTAACGATTTTGATTGGTAAAGTGGTCTGCTTTGCAACTTAAGACCTAGCACTTCACTTTTTAACCGCATCCTGATGCATTTGCTTTAATTATTTTTGCGCCACGTGAATTGCTTCATGCAATGTATCATGAAAGGCACATTCAAATACTAGAAGAAAATAGCAAGTTCACAAAAGCTTCACTTAATTATCAAAACAATTCCTTGGCTTTATCGGCAAGGCAAATGCGTTGATGATGATTGATATCATTATTTAATTTTATCAAACTGGTCACATCTCTTATCCATTCGTCTATCTTTAACAATTAAGATAAACACCTTGAATCAATTCAGATAACATTGTGTCGTGTCACTATGCTCCTGCGCCCTCTACTATGTGCAGTTCTTGAAAGATAAAAATCTTTAGTCAAATTTGTAAGGGAATACACATCACCATGGCCACTTCTAACTTTTGGGGCAACGAACTCGAATTTCGTCGTACGGTATTAAGAGTTGTTCTACTTGTTATCATTGTTGCAGGTGTCATTTTTACTATCAATAATTGGATAGTAGGCCACAGGGTATTAGCCTTTGTTGAGTTACTGGTTGTTGTTCTTTCCCTCGCTATTTTAGCGGTTCACAAAAAGACATCGAACTTGAAGTTATGGTCCTCCCTCTTTCTATTCGCCCTGTACACCGTCATTCTTATTGGCATTTTAACTGCTTCATTTACCTCGGCGCTGTACAGCTGGTTATTCATTGTTCCAGTTCTATCCTATTTGCTGTTGGGTACTAAATTAGGCACGATTTACTCTGTAATATATGTATTATCAGGCTGCGGCATCTTGACCTACCGACATATTGTGCATAATCCCGACACACCCGTCATTGCCATTGTCAATATTGCCTTAACGCTTACGGCTATTTGGGCGTTATCTTATACCTATGAACGAAAACGGGCAGAGACCGTCAAACGTTTGCAGGAAATGGCCTCATTAGACCCGCTCACAGGGCTGAACAACCGCTTGCTTCTAGGCTCAATTTTCGACATGCTCTGCGAAACCTTGCCCGAAAAACAAAAATCTGTCTCTATGGTGTTAGTCGATCTTGACCATTTCAAGAAGGTAAACGATAGATATGGCCATGGCGTAGGAGATGCAGTACTGGTTGACGTATCACGAATTATCAATAGTATGCGCAGACGAAACGATTGCGCTTTTCGATTCGGCGGCGAAGAGTTTTGTTTACTTGTACCTGATGTTACGCCTTCTCAGGCTCATAGCATTGCAGAGCGCTTACGGCATTCAGTTGAACACACGTTAAGCGCAGAAGGCTTTGATGCGAAAATGACCGTAAGTATCGGCGTGGCCCGCTGGCCTGAAAATGGTGACGCGTTGTCTCAAATTTACAAGGTCGCCGACGAGAGACTGTATAAAGCCAAAGAACAAGGTCGCAATCAGACTGTCTCTGAATAGTTAGTTATCAACTGCATAAAGAGTTAAATTACACCGGTGAAATCTCAACAAGCAAGCGTGCATTTCAATGAAAACGGCACGCCTGTCGCCGACCATTTTGGCGACGTATACTTTTCCAATGACAGTGGCATTAATGAAACCCAATATGTATTTATGGGTGGAAATAGCATTGTTGAACGCTGGCAGGCACATAGCAACCCTAGCTTTGTGATTGCTGAAACCGGCTTTGGCACTGGGCTTAACTTTCTGGTTGCCATGCAAGCGTTTAAACACTTTAGAAACGCCAATCCCAGCCACCCGCTTAAACAATTATTCTTTTTAAGTACGGAAAAATTCCCACTACCCAAACCAGATATGGAAAAGGCATTACTGGCATTTCCCGCTTTGAAAGGAGAAGCTGGCGCATTAAGTACGCGCTACCCTATGGAGCTAGATGGCTGCCATAGGCGTCATTTCGCTGAATTTGATACCACGTTGGATTTGTGGATTGGGGATGTACACGATTTATTGCCTCAATGGCATAGCCCAACAGCTGGGCTGATTGATGCATGGTTTTTAGATGGCTTCGCCCCAAGTAAAAACCCTGATATGTGGGCCGACACGTTATTTGAGCAAATGGCGCGGTTGTCGAAAGTAGGCGCTACCTTTGCCACCTTTACAGCAGCGGGTTTTGTAAAGCGCGGGTTGGCTGCCGCTGGATTTACCGTATCAAAACGTAAAGGCTTTGGTAGAAAACGCGATATGTTGGTGGGTATTTATGAAACAGAAGCTGCGTCGACATTAGCTGAAAAGCGTGCCTTCGAAGGCCCCTACTATCGTTATAATCAAGCTGCTGTTACACCTAAAAGCCACGTTATTGTGGTGGGCAATGGCCTTGCGGCAGCTACGGTGACACTTTCTTTAGCTAAGCGCGGCATTAACGTTACGGTATGTCATGATCAAGAGGCTTTAGCCTCAGGCGCGTCAGGCAACCCACAAGGGGGGTTTTTCCCTCAGCTTCATTCCGAGGCCAGTATTGCCAGCCGTATTCAAGCGCATAGCTTTTTGTATGCTTCGCATATTTACCACACCTTGCTTGATGATAAAGATACCCCACCAAGTACTACGTTGAAAAAAACGCCTGTGGCACACGACTTTTGCGGTGTTGCGCAGCTTAACTTTAACGAGAAGGTCGCCGTTCGGCAGAAAAAACTGGAGGCTAATGGTGTATGGCCCGAAGCGTTAATTAAACCAATAAGCCCTGAGGCGCTATCGGAAAAAGCGAGCATTGCCTTACCTTATGATGGACTGTTTATAGAGCAAGGGGGCTGGATATCGCCACCTGACTTAGTGCAAGCGCTAATTGAGCAAGCAAAACAGTACGCAGATGTGACCGTATTATGTCACCATGAGTACCTTTCTCACACGGTACTGAATGACAATGACAAAACATCATTATCAGATGCGCTTGCCCAAGCACACCACCTTGCTGTGGAGTTTAGTGTAACGGCGGGCATAAAGGATTCATCAAATAATAAGACCTTGTTTGCTGATCATCTTATTTTGGCCACAGGTGCTGGTGCTGTGGGCAGTAATGCCTTTGCTTCATTACCGCTGCGCCCCGTGCGCGGGCAAGTAGAAGCCATTACCACTCAAGCGCCCATAAACGCATTAACCACTGTGATATGCCACAAAGGCTATATGACTCCTGCATTAAATAACCGACATGCGCTTGGCTCAACCTACATCAAAAACGACCTATCTACTGAAGTACGAGCTCAGGAAAGTGAACAAAACCTGCAAACCCACCAGCAAGCCATGGCGAATACCGATGTTGTACAACAGCTCGAGCATGACGGCGAAGCAAGGGCTGCCACGCGATTAGGTTCACCGGATCATCAACCTGTATCTGGCATGCTTGCAGATTTTTCCGCACTTAAAACTCAATATGTTGGTTTGTCGTTAGGTAAGCCGCTTTCTACCGCAGCCCCGTTGCCAGCAACTCCAGTAAGCACATTATGCTGCTTAGGGTCACGCGGCCTCACTACCGCGCCTTTAATGGCGGAATTATTAGCAAGCACGTTAACTCATGAGCCTTTGCCGTTAAACAACGACTTGTGTCAGGCGGTACATCCTGCACGGTTTATGGTGAGAGACTGTATACGAAGTATCTTTGATGAATAGCGATGGCTTTTATCGCTATTTTTAAGCAGCAATTTTTTAAGCTGCAATAAAAAAGCGCAGTGCTGAACGCCTATTTTACTGGGCCACTTCAGACTGCGCTTTTTTGTTAAATTCGATTGTCACCGGCAGTTAGAAACTCACCGATGCGTAACCCGTTATTGTACTGGCACCTGCGCCGTTAAGCCTTTATTTAAATCGGTCACGATGAACGCGGGAATATAGATGTTCGCACTGGCAACAACTTGCTTGTTTTGCATTGAGACAATACGGGCATTAATGCGAACGCCCCTGTCGTCTTCAATAATAGTGCCTGTCACTACATGGTCCATCGACACTTGCTTGGCCAGTGCATTCGCTTTGCGGCTTAATACAAAATCACCAAAGGGCGTTACTGTCACGCCACCAGCCATTTTAAAGTCTACAATGGCTAGCCCAAATTCTTGAAGTTCGGCAATAAGGTATTCAGAAAGTTGATTTCCTAACACCGTGCTATCACCTAAAGATTCATTCAAGCGCACAAAACTGGTCACCCCCACCATGTCTTGCTGTGTAAGGCGGGTTGCGTTATCCATTAAGTCCATCGCCAATTGCGATGCGTAGTCATTTAAGCGTTTGTGGGTTTGTGAAGGAGAAAAACCTTGGTGCAAAGGGTCTCTGTAGCCTGGATCCACAGCAATGTGCTGCTGATATTCACGGTCACGAGAGTCTGGGTGGTACTCAAGGCCTGATCCCCTTGGCACAGGAACAGGCTCAGCAGAGTGAGAAATTTCTCCGTCATCACCTAGCCAAAAAGAGCCGATTGATTCAGTACTGGTACACGCGGTGAGGTTAGCGACTACCCCCATTGCCAGCAAAGCAATAAGCCTTTTCATGATTAACCTCTACTTAATTTTACGCCATCACGCATGCCGTTCTTTTGGCTACCGTCGCTAGGGATTAGCGCTTCTACCACATAAAATGGCACTAGCATTTGTGCACTCGCCACTACCGCGCGAGATTCTATGCCCAAAATTCTGGCGTTAACTAACACGCCGCCCTGGTGTTTAGCCATGGTGCCCGTAAGTACGTAATCTATGGGTAAACTGCTGCTTAATTCTAAATAGTCGCGGCTAAGAACGAAGTCGCCACCGTCGGTAATACGAATGTAGTCTGTGGCTTTAAAATCGATAACGGGCACACGAAATTTATGCAGTTCGTGAACAAATGACTCTGCCATTTGCTTACCCAGCAAATCCGTTTCTTGAAGATTGGTATCAATAAGCGCGAAATGCGTTACGCCTATAGGCGTTTTTTCATTCACATATTCCATATTTGCGATAAGGTCTTGGGTCATATTTTTTACGTAATCACCAATATGCTTAGTTAGCGGTCGTCCTTTATAGGCCCCTTGGACACTGGAATAAAGTGTAGGTTGACCTATAGCGCCAAACGCATCCATACCCTCTTGCTCGTCTGACTGTTCGTCATCGTCTTCTTTTTTTGGTGAAGGACGGTCTATCGCCATAATATCTACTACATTCATGGCCGGTCGAGACGTTTCTTCAACTGCCACTTCTTCTTCGCCTAACATCATAGAGCAACCGCTCAAGGCTAGCGTTGATGTTGCTAGGATACATGCCGTGCATTTAGCCGTGCGTTTAAATAGTGCGTTCATCCCGTTACCTTCCACCTTCAGTTCTGTACAGTCGACCATTACGGCTCGTTACTCGCTCTTCTTCCCAAAAAATCTCCGCTGGGAAAAAGCGGGTAGCTGCCGCCACCACGTCTTTATTTCTTACGTTGATAATTCTTGCGTTAACCACAGCCCCAGACTGTTGGTAAACCAAGGTACCCGTTATGTAGAAGTCGACCCGTTCAATATCGGACAATTGGTCGATATTGCGCGTAAGTACTCTATCGCTTTCGTCATTAACAATTATATCGTTCGAAAGCTTAAATTCTTGAGTAGTAAAACCACGTTTTGTGGCTTCGGTCATCATGCCCTGCTCTAATTGATGCCCTAACATCATCAATGGATGTTGATCATTCTTGTTGTATTTCATGGTATCAACAGGCACAAATCCCGCCACGGCATAGCGCGCTTGCCTAGAAGGTCGCAAATCAGCAAACAGCTCATTGGCTAAAATGTAGGTGTGATATTCAACATTCCCAAGGGCTGGAACCGCCAAGGGATCAGACTGTGACATTTGGGCTTTAGGGTCGTCCGACGATTGACAGCCCCCAATGATGGCAAGTATTAATCCGGCAGAAATCGCTCGCGAAGTGTTGCGCAAGATACAGCGAAAGGTACAGCGCACCGTGCAGTACCCTGCTATTTTGGGTGCGTTACTAGCGCTACGCTTGTAACTCGCAAGTTGAATTAAACCGAACATATATTCACCTAGAAATAAGCCATTTGTAAAAAGCGCGTTACGTCACACTTGTTGTCTTTTCTTATCAACAACAAGATTAGCAATATTCGCACCACAACCTGTGGGGGCATGACATGTAGCGCGTAAAGTCTGAGAAAAGGTAAACGCTGAAAAGTGCCGAACTAAAGCAAGCCATGTCAGAAAGCCTATAAAACACAGCCGTAAGCCGCATTACTCCGCTACTTGGCGCTTAGAGGGAAAATATTGTTTTTAGCTAACGTTAGAAAAGGAACGCCAGTCAACGTGGCTGGGGGGTTTAAAATAACACCAACACTTGAAAGAAAGTGAGGGTGCCTAAGCGGCAAGGCCATGCCGCTTTCAGGCGTAATTTGCCGGATAATTATTCCGTTTCCAGCTTTCATACATAGCACTTTATTGTGCGCTTGTTACGCGCTTTGTTGTGCGACATTTGGCCGCTTAGCTGCGCGCTTGGTCGAATAATCGTGACCAAAGGCCCTTAACCTGGGCAGCATCCTCGCCCTCTAGTTCTTTGTTATCAAATGCGGCTTGCAAGCTTGCTGCCATATCTGAATCTAGTTGCTGCATAGTTGCGCTGCTTTGCATTTCTAGCTGACGAGATACCACTGCGAAATGGCCTTGTAAGTAACTGGCTGTAAACAGCTCATCGTCACTACCATGATTAACCACATCATCTAACGCAGCCTCTATCGCTGCAATTTGGTTTACTACTTGTTGGGGGGCTGAAGCCGGAGGTAACACGTATTTCTCCTATTCTTAAACGTAATCTAAAATTTCTAAACTATTCGGCGTTATAAAGAACCTTGTCTTTGTAACCGGTAATAATGGTGAACGCACCTTGTAGCGATGCATCTAACTCAGCATCGCCAGAATCTAATCGTAATGGTTTATTACCAAGCGATTGTAACTTCTGTTTAGTCGCAACAACCCGCATATTTTGTTTGCCAATAGCGCGGATAAAGTCTGGGCTAAGCTGCTGATTTCCACGCCCCAAAATATGACCTTGCCCACCAATAACGGTTAATACCACTTGGGTTGGCTTTCCTTGGGTAAGCGAAAGCAATTCAGATGCAGTTACATCACTAGCTACAAGCGTTTTATCCAGCACTACATCAACACCTAGTAAGGTATTTTCTAAACCCAGAAACTCCATAACCGCGCCAACGGTAGAGCCCGACCCCATAACAAAATAGGTGTCTGGGTTGTCGTCCATTAATTCGCTAATGGTAGCGGCAATATCATCGAGGACTAGCGCCTCGTCCTCTTTACCACCCATTTTTACGGCTTGCACGTAGGTTAGTTCGGCGGGCACTCGCATCTCGCCATAGTGTTTTGCTATCACTTTTCCGGTTCGAAATGCGTTTTCATCGATATCTCGCACTTCGCCTTCCATCACACTGACAATTTCGCCCTTGATCATTTGGCTAATGACCTGTCCTGCGGCAGACGGAGTCACGCAGTACACGCCCGAGTGGATTTTACATCCCGCCGGCACACCTAACACCGGCACTTTTTCACCCACAACTTTACACACATTGCGGGCAGTACCATCGCCACCAGCAAATAAAATAACATCAAGATTACAGTTAAGGAAAGCCTGTACAGCACGCTCGGTATCTTCCCCTTCTGTTTGTTGCGATGCACTCTTGTACACCACCTCAAAGGGTAATCCTAACGATGCACACACGTCTTCGCCCATTTCTCCAGCGGCGGTAACGATAGTGAACTGTTCTGACAAGGCCTCTACTATAGACAGCGCTTTAGCCATTTTTTCGTTAGCTTTTTTTTCAGCGCCCATTGCTAACGCCTTTTCACGCACATCGGCACCGTCACTGCCTTTTAATGCAAGCGCGCCGCCTATACCTGCAAAAGGGTTAACTACCACACCTAATCGAAATACCGGCTTGTTCATTGGGTTACTGCGCTCCCGTTAATTTCTGTGTGTTTTTTTAAAGCATCGATAAAGCGTGCCGCCCTTGGGGGGAAGCCATTGTTTTTATACCACGCTAACTGGGCTTCTACATTTTTAGTGAAACCTTTTCTATCGGGCTCTGCACCATTTAAATTATCGGTACTCACTTGAAATTGGCGCCCTGCAGCTTCGGTAAACGCCCACTCAATAGCTTGCGGCTTAATCTCTACACTTTCAAATTCAGCTTGCTGCTTGGCATCTCGCCCATCAGGGCAATACCAATAACCGTAATCTTCAAGTAAACGACGCTTCTCACCCGCCACACACCAGTGGGCAATTTCATGCAGCGCGCTGGAAAAGAAGCCGTGGGCAAATACAATACGATGATAGGGAGTATCTTCATTGGCAGGAAGATAAATAGGCTCGTCATCACCTAATACCAGCTGCGTTTTAAAGTCGGTAAAGGTGCTGTTAAACAAAGTAATAAGCGCAGGTACTTCAGGGTCTATCTTATTCGCCACGCTGTACAGCTCCAGTAGCGAGTAAATAAGTTAGCCGTGTTATATTGCACCAAGTACTAAAATTCAAAGACGTTTCCCGTTAGCCATACATTTAAGGGCGGGTATTATAACAGTGAAAATATGGCGGGAATAGGCTTAGCGGCTTGCATGCGCCACTCGCTTGCGTCAAGCTAGTATTAAAGCACTACGGAAGGATGTTATTTGCGTGCCACAGAATATCGTTAAGCATATACATAGAGTGAATGCGCTTCGAGACCTAGCGCATAAAGTGAGTATTATGGATAATATTCACGAACTTCAGCATTGGCAATGTGAGCGCTTGTTAGTGTCTCACGATGATTTAGCCAAACAACCGCGATATCAAAAAGCCATGCAGTTTTTTGTAGATGAACTGTATGGCCCCAAAGATTTCAGCCAGCGTGACGCCGATTTAGTTCGGGTCATCCCCAAACTTGCTAAAGTGCTTCCCGCCAAAGCCATGAATGCCATGAACGATGCGTTAGCACTGAACGCCCTGTCTTTCGATTTAGATATGCAAATGGTGCATCAACTCAAAGGAGCGCCATTAAATCGAGATAGTTACGCCCTAGCCTATCGCAACACAGGCCGGCAAACAGACAGGCAACGCCAGCTCGATATTATTGCGCACCTTGGCGAACAACTTGGCGATGTAATTAAAATTAGGGGGATTGGCATGCTGATTAGCTTATCAAGACGCCCCGCCAAACTGGCTGGACTATTGTCGCTGCACGAACTACTAGAAAATGGTTTTCACTCATTTAAAGCCATCGGCGATGTGCAAAGCTTTATTCATCCTGTACTTGAACGAGAAGAAGCACTGATGCATGTGTTGTTTGATGAGTCAGTCCCCTTGCCAGAAGATAACCCGCTTCCTATCGTTTCTACTAATTTAACAGCCTGATGTGGTCTTCTACACGGTCGCACCAAGGTAGCAACTGAGTTTACACCGAATGCCAGAGTCTTTATTACCATGGCGATATCAATCGCCCTTTATCAAATCTTGGCAAATAGATGCTAGTCACTTAGATCACTATAACCACGTTAATAATGTGGCTTACTTAACCCAAGTAGAAGCATTGGCGTGGGCCCATTCAAATTCACTCGGATTGCAGTTTTCTGACTATCAGTCGCTCAACCGCGCCATGGTGATTAAACGCCATGAACTTGATTACCACCTGCCCTCTCACGAAGGTGACAATCTACAATGCGCAACGTGGATTGTGAGTTGTGATAACAAGCTAACCCTAAAACGACACTTTCAATTTATTTGTGAGCGCAGACAAAAAACCGTATTTGAAGCACTAACCACTTTTGTTTGCGTGAGTTTAGATACTGGCGCTCCCAAGCGTTTGCCTGAACCCTTTAAGGAAATTTATGGTAATGCATGCATTAAACCCAACTTTTAATTGCGAAGCCCAACGGAGTTTTACATTATGAATAAAGGGCTATTAGCATGTTTAGTTGTGGTACTTACTGCATCCGTATTTCTGAACGGCTATTTATGGCTGTCATTAAACCAGGCTGTAGATATAGCTACGTCTAATAGTATGTCTGATTATGAAAAAATCGCTACATACAAAGAAAATGCTGTGAATGCAGAAGGTACAAAGCGCTCGACGTCAACTGACGGCGAAGGTAATAGCGAGGGGGTCATCTCGTCAACCAATAATGCGAGAGCATACCGTGAGGCAGGTATATCTGAAACGAACATTGATGCATTACATCAACTGTTAAGTAGTGGTAACTACGCACTTCTCAATCAACAACTTAACTACGAATTACAGCGCTTCCCTAACAATGAAGATCTTTTACTGTTAGAGGCAGAGTTGGTACTAAGAACTCAGCCATTATCCGAAGCGCTTATTTATTTTCACGATTTAGCTGAACTACCATTATCACCTAACATGCAAGATAACGTTGAAAGCCGGATTACTAGCCTATACGACAACGCGCAAAAAGAGCTTAAAGCAAATAGGCAGTGGGATTTAGTGGCAAGCTTGAATGAACCTTTGTTTCAGCGAGTGCCAGATAACAGACGTTATACGCTTCAACTTGCCGAAGCTTATGCTAGACAGCAAAAAATAACCTTAATGGAAGATGTTCTTGCAAGCTTGGCTTACGATGATAACGCCGCCAATGCTATACGAAATATCGCGTATAGAGAAAGAAACTATGACAATGAAGTTGCTACAGACGAGACATTGGCAAGAAGTGAACTTTTAGTTAAGGACGTTACTCGCGTGGCACTCCTTCGAGAAGGCGATCAGTACCGGGTAAACGTTGAAGCACTCAATCAAACCGCCGACATGGTGTTAGATACTGGAGCAAGCACTACTGCTATCACCACTGACTTATTCAACCGCTTAGGCGGTTTGGGACGCCTTACTTTTATTGGTAACTTTGACGTAAATACCGCGTCGGGCACCATTAATGCGCCTTTGGTACATATCCCTAGTTTCCTTTTTGCGGGCTATCGATTTAAAGAAGTTTCTGCCTTAGTACTACCAACAGACGCGTTACCCAACGCAGATGGGCTGTTAGGCATGAATATTTTAGGTAAATTCGACTTTTCCATTAGCCCCCAAGA
>NZ_CAXBMP010000046.1:0-21679 GCF_963976965.1 uncultured Alteromonas sp. | reverse complement strand
GGCTGCCGATGTATTGCTGAGCGAAATGTGTACAGCAAAGATCAACAGGCCTTAGTACACCTTAATTTAATCAATCAGGTATTGTTATGTCGTCATATACGCCGTTAGATAGCCAAGCTCATCGCAACCTTCGTATTAAGGTAGATAAAAATTTCGGTCACAGCGCCGAGTTTAACTTAGTGTCTTTAGGCTTCAATGAGATTGCCAGTATTGCCGGCTGTATGCCTATAGTGGTTACTGCAAATGACACAAACCATTCTCACACGTTAGCGGCAGTGGTTGGCTGGCCCGAATTTGGTAACGTATATTGTAGCGACACTGAATGGATGGGTCATGCCGTGCCGCTGAGCAGCCAAAGCTACCCATTCAATTACGCTGTTGAACAAGACAAACTCACTGTATTGTTTGATGAAGACAGCCCTTTGGTTTCTAACAATAGTAGCGAAGGTGCCAGCGCTTTATTTGCATCAGATGGCTCCCCATCTGCAAGTCTTAAACAGTATCAAAGTATGCTATCTAACTTAGCGAGCGGCTCTCAACAAGCAAGTGCTTTTATTCAGCTTTAACCGACCTTGAGTTGCTATCTAATCTATCAATCACCTTACATTTTGAAAATGGCGAACCCCGTGAAAGCACAGGGCTTATGACTATTAATGAAGATAAGCTAGCGCAGCTAAACGCAGATATTATTCACCAATTGCATACCCAAGGGTTACTGATGGCAATAAATGCCATGATGCTTTCACTTAGGCAATACAACCGCTTGGTACAACTCACTAAAAATGCGAACAACCCTGTGGTTAAAATCGGGCTAAAAACTACCAACTAATTATTGGTGGAGAAGTAAAGAGCATGGTATTTTACACGCAATGTAAACGCTTTACCCAATTTAGATAAACGTCTTATTCCGCATCTTTTCTATGTTATACATGCGATATAAATGGGTGTGCGGTATTCAATCATATTTAAAACCTGAGAGGTTAACATGTCATCACTCACGGCTTTTGTCCGCTTAGACAACGCAAAAACGACTTTAATTTTCGACTGCCAAGGGCGCATGCCTACTCTGATTTACTATGGCCAGCAGTTGAAGACTGCAACGACGCCAGACATGTTAGCGCTGCTTAACACTCGCCAAGAAGCGAAATGTGCGCCGGTTATCGAGCCACCTATCTCATTAGTTCCCACCCATGGTGAAGGTGTTACCGGTTCACCTGGTTTAGAAATTTCAGGGGATGCAGATCAATGGTCTGCTGGCTTTACCTTGTCGGATATTGAGCAAACCGATACCAGCTTAACGTTTACTGCGGTTGATGCCGACAGGCAAATGCAGTTGATTACACGGGTTGTATTAGATGCTGAAACAACCGTGGCCACATTTACCTCAAGTATCGAAAACCAAGGTGAGAGCACTTTACAGTTAAACTACTTAAATGCTGCTAGTCTTGCCTTACCAACGACCATGAGCAAGATTAAAAGCTTTGAAGGAAGATGGTCTAATGAATTCCAAACTGCCGACCATGACTTGTTCTTCGGTAGTTATGTACGTGAAAACCGCCGCGGCAAAACTTCTCACGATACTTTCCCAGGCTTAATCGCGTTTGCTAATGGAACCGGTGAGCTAGTTGGTGAGTGTTTCGGCTTCCATTTAGGTGCTTCAGCTAACCATAAATTCCGCGCGGAAATGATGGCTGATGGCAGAAGCTACGTTCAATTTGGCGAACTATTGTTTCCAGGTGAAGTAACCCTCGGTGCAGGTGAAAGTTATACATCACCCGTGCTTTACGCAGGGTTTGGCGACGCTGGCTTTTCATCCCTTTCGCAGCAGTTCCATAACTTTATTCGAAACAATGTGTTAACCCACAGCGCTGATATCACCAGTGCACAGCACAAGCCCCGCCCAGTGCACTACAACACATGGGAAGGCATTTATTTCGACCATGATGAAGCCACGCTTAAAGCCCTTGCTGACAAAGTAGCCCCCTTAGGGATAGAGCGCTTTGTACTAGATGACGGCTGGTTTAAAGGCCGAAGAAATGACAAAGCTGGCTTAGGCGACTGGACAGTAGATGAAGCTATCTACCCAGAAGGGCTAGATGGGCTTATCGACCACGTTACCGATAAAGGCATGGAATTCGGCATATGGTTTGAACCTGAAATGGTTAACCCAGATAGCGATTTGTACCGCGCACATCCTGAATGGGCGTTACACACCAAAAATAACCCCCATGTACCCTTTCGTAATCAGTACGTACTCGATTTAACGAACCCTGAAGTGGTTGAGTACCTTTATAAAGTCATCACCGACGTACTAAGCACTTACCCTAAAATTAGTTACATTAAGTGGGACATGAACCGCGATGTAAATCATCCTGGCAACCTACATGGCAAACCAGCTATGCATGGCCAAATGGCGGCTTTGTATACGTTAATCGATCGCGTTAAAGCGGCACATCCGGGTATTGAAATTGAAAGCTGTTGTTCAGGCGGGGGGCGTGTGGATTTAGGTATATTACCTCACACCGACCGTTTTTGGACGTCAGACTCTAACGACGCGTTAGACCGCTTGTACATACAGCGCGGCTTCTCTTACTTCTTCCCTTCTGAAGTGATGGGCGCACACGTAGGCCCTCGCGATTGCCATATTACTGGCCGTAATTTACCGATTGAGATCCGCTCTGCGGTATCGATGTTTGGCCACATGGGTATTGAGATGGACCCCCGTGAGCTTACTGAGCACGAGCAAGACACCCTGAAATCGGCTATTTCGCTATATAAAAAATACCGCCATATTACCCACGGCGGCGATTTATACCGTATGGATGATGATGGCCTTAACGTGAAGTTTGGTTATGTATCAAAAGACAAAGCCGAGGGTATTTTTGCCTACAATAGCGTGAAAGAAACCGGGCGTACTACACCATCTCGTTTCTATTTTGCCGGGCTTGATGCCGATAAGTCCTATACCCTTGAGCGGGTTTGGCCGGGTACATTGAAAGAATACTCACCGTCTATTTTGCAAAAAACAGACGGGCAAGTATTTAGCGGTGAAGCGTTAATGAAATACGGTATGCAAATGCCGGTTTTATTCCCGCAAACTTCGCTTATCTATACCGTTAAAGCAGTGTAGTTCGATAAAAATACGCTGCATAAAGCTTAAAGAAAGCGAACCACTAGGTTCGCTTTTTTATTTGTTTTTTGAGGCTTTTCATTATTTTTGCCAAACGTTTATCACCGTCTTTTGTCACTTTCTCAAGGGTGCTAGATGCCATTGAAACATCATCAGCATTTAGGAACAGCTCGGCTAAACGTAAGTTAGCCCAATTCTTACTTGGCAACTGATGAGTATCAATATCTGTCGCCTCTAATTCAGCCAAGTAATAGTTAAGCGCATCAATTCCCGACTTAGTATATTGGCTGGTTTCTACTGCCACCCAGCCTATACGATAAGTGCCATATAGTTGGGTAAACTTACTTTCAGAATACGTGTTCCATGCTTGTTCATCTGCTTTCTGTGCTTTAACTACGTTAGTGTTTAATAGAGGGGTTAGCGCTGCTATCGCGTCATCGTATTCTTCACCATCTATATGCAATCGACCAAGCTCAAAACGTGCCCGAACTTCGAATTCAGGCTTTTCGCTAAGCTCAATTAACATTGCTTTTGCTTCAGCAGCTTTATCGTCTGCAGCGTAAATTGTTGCTGTCGCAAACTTGCCTTCTAGTGCATCCATTTGCGTAATTTTGTCAGCAAGCTTTTTGGCTTCATCTATATCGCCACCAGCGATAGACGGCGCGACTATGTAAAATTGCATTAGCGCCTGATAAACCTCAATTTCATCTGGTGCCACTTCAATTGCTTTTTGTAGGCTCGCTTTGGCTTTTTTGGCATAACCTAGGGCGGAAAAAACACTATCCATTGCTTGCGCACCCATCACGTTAGCCTGCATATGGTAAGCGCGGTAATTGTCTTTATGCTCGTCAACAAATTGAGCCGCCATATCCTCAGCGTCATCTAAATCTGTATTCATTAACGCCGAAATTAACACGTTATATTGCTTCGGGGTTTTCGATGTTATGGGCTCAAGTGCGCTCACTATACTTTCATAATCCTGCGCTTGAAACATAGCGTCTAATACGTCGTCAGAAGGTAATGCGCTAGCGTTCGCAAACGACACAAAGAATGATAAACACAGTAAAGCGGCTATATTTGCACCCTTAAACGCAGTAATAGCAGGCAGACACAAACAATGGAGAACAGTTAATTTGTTTTGATTTCGCTGGATGAACATTCCTTTGCCTTAAGTAAATAAGCGTTAAGTAGTAAATTAGCATGCTTAATATGACTTCTCTAACTGAATAAGTAACAAAGCATGTCTTGCCAGAATGAAACCTTGGTCTGTGGGTATGGTATGGGTATGCGTATGGGTATAGCACAGCGCGAAACAAAAAAAGGCCTAACACGGTTAGGCCTTTACGGTATTTTTTATTGTTGGAGATAGTAAAG
Source organism: uncultured Alteromonas sp. (assembly GCF_963976965.1). Lineage (NCBI taxonomy): Bacteria > Pseudomonadati > Pseudomonadota > Gammaproteobacteria > Alteromonadales > Alteromonadaceae > Alteromonas > uncultured Alteromonas sp. Next base: position 17,175 of record NZ_CAXBMP010000046.1, on the reverse strand, counting down.
GTTACGCCTATTTCTTAGGTTTGCCTTCCATTATTAAGCCTAACGCATAGCGATTGTCGAAGCCTTTCCAGACTTCTGGCACTTTGTCGTCTACGGCAACTTGCCCACTATCACCTTCAACATTTAAATAAGCACAAAAGTCAGCTTTTCCTTTCACATGGCATTCCATCATAGCCAATGCAAAGTGTTCGTTTATGTCATTCATAGTTTCTGAACGCCAAGCCGGCTCTAAGTAATGGCCAATATCGAATTCGTTGCCAAATGCTTCTTTAGGAGCGGGATGGGGTGCAATATTGTGTCTGGCATTTTTGTACGTAAGCAGTTTACTGTCTTCGTTACCTGTATTTTCAAATAACCACTGTATACCTTGGTAACCAGCAATATCATCATGATCACCAGCGACATATAGCATGGGAACGTGAATATTATTAAGTGCATCTTCTGAAAACGCTTTATGTTGACCGCCCCAAGGCGCTAACGCCATCGCCGCTTTCCAGCGCGTATCTACGCTTTCAGCGTCGGCATTACCACCGGCACAGGTGTTAAGTACATTTTGTAGCGCACTGAGAACCGCAGGGTCTGTCACGCCAGTAAAGCTAGCAGTAGCTTCAGTTCCAAAGTTATAACAACCACCAACGGTATTCACCGCACCAAAACCACCCATGGAATAGCCAATAAGCCCGGCATTTTGGGTATCAACAACATCTTTAAATAGCGCATGTTCACTTACCGCATTCAACGTTAACACTTGATCTCGTGAGCGGTTTAATAGCGTGCTAGGGAATCCAGCATAAGGGGCATTGGTAAAATCTACATCTTCGTTAGTAGAGTCGGTATGATCTATCCCAGCCACAATATAACCATGAGATGCTAAGTGCTCACCAAGGTAATACATTATTGTGCGATAACCCGTATAGCCGTGTGACAACACAACGACAGGGTAACTGCCTTGCGGTTCTGCCACACTGGCATCGCGAATAGCATCAGCTTGAATACTAAACTCATTACCACTACGGGTTTGATTTTCATACGTTGTGGCCGCGCCGCTATCAGTGGTGGGGTACCAAACTTCCAGTTTCAATACTCGGTCAACAACTTGCCCTTGTAAGGTAACTACGGGCTTTGGATAGTTAACAGTTAAGGTTTTAACGCCCACTTGATAGGCGCCTTTTTCACTTAGCTCGGGCGTAATATCACTAGGATAGTCTTGATAAAGCGTCTGCGCTGAATATGCCGGTGTGGCTGCTAATAATGCTGCGATACATAACAGGGATAACGTTTTCATAATTTGCTAATTTTTTGTTAATTATTGTGCATAGCCTATATTACCTCTATGACCTCAATAAACAAGGCATAGCCCATTGATTAAATGAATTGTCATCAATAAGACTGGTAAATTAAAACGGCAATTTTGAAAGTAAGAAATGTAAACGTATAACCTAAAGGCTATTTTTGTACTCTGAATACAGCAAAGCACACGATAAGAATGAGTGCGAGGGTAGCGCAAGAAGTTACCAACGAAACAGTTACCCCTTGGACTAACAAGGTTCCAGCAACTAAAGCCCCTATTGCGCCTGCTCCCACCTTAGCTGCGGCAACCCACATGTACGTTTGCGCCGCGCTGTGCGCTGGGGCAAACTCAGTTCGTGCCGCTAGGCTGGAAGTAAAGAATATGGCATTGGCTACACCACACAACCAGTAGCCCGCCGCCCCAAGAACGAAAGATGGACTTAGGCTTGTGGCCAGTAACGCCACCAACAAAAAACTTCCTGCCCGCTTTAATAATGTTAAGGGCTCTTTCGAGAGTGGCCTAAAGATGAGAAATAGCGCACCACTTAAATTTCCTACCCCGTATGCTGTGACCAGATAAGCGCCGTGATGCTCTGCGTGCTGCCAATGTTCGCTAAGATAAACAGCCAATACGGGCAAGGCTGCAATACTAAATGCTGCTCCCGATGTCATCACCATCGTGCGTACCAGTGCGCTCGAGTTTTTAAACGCATAAAACACGCTTTTAAACCCTATATCTAACGAGGCGTCAGTCTTTGGTAGTGCATGCTTTTTAGGGAAGCTTAAAATGAGTATGCCGGCTAACAGAGGTGTGAACACCAGCACACTGACAGCCACCTTGGTCGAGAACAGGGCGGATAAAGAAGCGACAATAAACGGGCCCAATGTGTGCCCTACCCCATAGGTAATGGTGTCCCAGCTTTGCGCCTTTCTAAGAGATGTATTGCTTGCGCTAACTAAACTTGGCAGCTGAGTGCCCAAGCCCCCCATAATAAACGAACTGCAAACACCACTTAGCAACAACGAAAACGCCAACAACCAAGCCAAATGCCTTTCAAAACTGAATATAGCCAAAAGAAAAAAGCAGGTGTAACTCAGCGCCGCCCCGCTAATAAGGTACTTAGGCTGCGAAACCCCATCCAACCAACGCCCGTATACTGGCCCTAACAAGTGGGGCAGCGTTAAACACGCCGCTAAAATGCCTGCCGCTTTTCCATCAAGCTCAAGGTTTCTAGCAAGCAATACGATGGCCACAATAGCGCCACCTGTTGCGGTGCGCGCGATAATGGCGGCTACAACATATTTGAATAATGGTGAAAAATGTTCTTTATTCAACGGTGGGCTACTCTTTGGGCTCAAGGCTACTTATTGGCTCAGGGCTGCTTATTGGCTCAAGGCTACTCTTTGGGCTCATGGCTGCTCTTGGCGCTGGGCTTTTGCGTTAGCATTGGCAACAGATTCAACCTGAGTCAGGTATAACTTAATCCAATGATAATTGCGTTAAAATCGCTTCGAGTTTTTGTTTATCTTCGGCCTGAAGGGGCTGTAGCGGATGAGGTAAACAGTTTGCTTCTGTGTACCCCAGTATTGCCGCCGCGGTGGCCATTACGCGCATACCGCCTTTATTGCGGGCGAATAAATCCCACAATGGGGTTAAGCGTTCAGATTGTGCTATTGCTGCTTGCGGCGATGTTGATTGACTCGATGCAATCATGGTTCTCACCGCATTAGGGAATAAACCTCCGAGTACAGATAACCATAAATCACATCCCGCCTGCATCCCCAAGGCACCAAATTTATCACCACTTACCCCAATGGCGACATGCTCTGGCACTATATTTCGCAGGCTCGAAAGTCGTGCTTTCCCAGCCGCATTACCATCAGCATTAGTATCAGCAAAAGGCATTCCGGGGATTTTAATCGCGCCAACGTTGGGAAGCTGGGTAACTTGGCGATATAGCTCGTCGCTGAAACTAAACTGGGTCACTCCAGGGTTCTCATAAATACATAAGGGAATTGAGATTTCAGCGGTAACCTTCTCGTACAGGCCAAATACTTCAGCTTCGTGTAGCGGGTGATAAGAAACCGGTGCTAACAGCAGCGCTTTCGCACCCGCTTGTTGCGCGGCTTCTGCGTTCTTCAATACATCATAGGTACGCAGTGAGCCAATGCCTACCATTACCGGCGTGTCGCCAGCTATTCCTACTGACGATTCAGTCACCTTAACTAGCTCATCCCTTGATAAATAGGGATATAAACCTGTAGACCCCATTGCACAAATCGACTCAACATTGGCCTGCTTCAGGTTGCCAATCAACTTTTCAAAAGCGTGAAAATCAATTTTTTCATGGTGAAAGGGCGTAAGAGGAAAAGCACACAATCCGGTGAACATGGAGGCTCCTAATGCGAAGGGCAAGCGATGTATTTAAGCGATTAACGTTACTATACATCAATCATACACTTATCATTCGTCCACATACATCTCGTTACCTTCTAAACTAGAACAACATTTTATGCTTTTGAAAAGCTGATCATAGATTTTTCATTACGGTATCTGCCCATAACGCGCCGTCTTGTTGGCAACGACCATAAAGACAAATATCTTGGTTTGATAAGCGCTCGAACGTTTGGCTATCAAATCGCTCAATACCAATCACATTAATAAGCAAGGAACCTAGCGCATTGTCATGTGTTAGTAACGCTTGTTTTAAATGGGCTTCTAGTTTCAAACTGCCGACTAATGTCTCCATGTTCACTTTAAAAATGGCATCTACACCTGATAGCAATCCCACTAGAAAACATTCTAAGGGGTGAAGCGAAACCTCCTCATCCTGATTATTAAACGCAATAAGTTCGAGGGTTTTTGCCCGTGCTAACAATGACCGGAATAATTCAGTTGGGCTAGTAGAAACAGACATTAGCGACATAACAATTGCCCACTGCTTAACAACATCTAGCCCTATGATAACAACGGCTTCCCGTACACTGTTTACATCTCGAACCAGTTGATAAAGCGGGCAGTTAATTAACAGCAAAATTTTAGTAGTCAGCACAGGATCTAATGAAATGATTTCTGCGACCTTATCAACCTCTATGTCGTTTTTACTGAATTCAGACACTAGCTGCAGACTACTGTTTTGTTTTTCGCTTATTTCTTTACCACCAATAATGGTAGGGTTTTCAAGGAAGTCGCCTTGAAATAGGTCAAACCCTAGCGCTTTACAATTTTCGTATACCGTTTGGCTTTCCACTTTTTCTGCCAGTATTAAGCACTTCGACTTCTTTAAAATTGGTAGGCTTTTACTAAGTTGTGACTGGGTCACGTTAAGCACATCAACTTTTATTACTTTAAGGTATTTAAAAAAAGAAGCTTTAGATGGGTCTAATGCATATTCGCTTAGCGCAAAATCAAAGCCTTTGCGTCGCAATTGCTGAATACGTTTCAGGTTTGATTCCGTAGGCTCTACCGAAGCCAATATTTCCAAAATTATGTTTGGTTTTACCGCATAAATATCATCAGTTTCACTCAAGAAGGTTTGATCGACGTTGATAAAAATAGGTACATCTAAATGCCGTTCACTTTCAGCGATACTCTCACAAACATTGGCTAATCGCTTTGTGGTCATAAACTTTTTTGATGGGCACACATTTACGCTTGAAGAGGTATCTTCCGCCCCTTCATCTAAGCATAAGAACTCACAAGCATAGATTTCGTGGTTTTCGTTAAATACAAGCTGCCTTGCAGTTAACACATCCTTCACCATCGGCTACTCCATAAGATTACTAGGCTGCGGCTGAAAATCGGCCACTAATTAAAATGCATTAGGAAGCAATAATTGTCCTTATCTAGACCGCGCTGATCTTCGCAATTATCGCTATTGTCATCTACATTAAAATTGTCGCGGTTTTAACTGGCTTCATTACAAAGCGAGAACAAAATTAATTAGAAAAACCTTATGTAATAAATATTTAAGACAGGTTTTTATAAAACTGTTTGGCGATTCTTAAATAATAGACCACCTTTTCATGACTATAAAAGATATTGAAATTAATAGAGACCTGAAAAAAACCCAAAGTCTCATAAATCTGTTTTATCATCCCGTGCTTGTGGTTAATAACGACTTGGACATTCTGGCTTCAAATAATAAGTTGAATGAAAGTGAGGCACTGTCTTCCAATTTGCCAACTATTATAGATGCCATAGTACCTTTGCTAAACGGCGAGCAAGAACTGGCTTTTTGCGTGATAGAAGGCGAAGAAAAACTGTGCACGGCCATGCCCATGGAACATGGGAGGACTCTAGTTAAAATTGCTCGCTCTAAGCCATCTGCGCTAGCAAAACGATACTATAACTTGGTTACCGCAATCGATAAGATACCCGATGCCGCAATAATTTGTAGTGACGGAAAGATTGACCTAGTTAATGAGCAATTCCAAAACATATTCCCTTTTTGCGGGAACAAAAGTTTAAACGGTGTGCCATTAGATTCCATTCTTAACGATTTTAGTGACTATTTCGCACAAGGGGATAGCCATCTACAGGCTGTTACCTATCGCTTTTTACGACGGAAATTTAATAGTAAGCAAGAGATGTCTTTGTCGTTCACAGCGCCCGACGGACAATTCTATGAGTATCGCGATAATCTCACTTTCACAGGTGGACGTGTTGGCCTCATTATCAATGAGTCACAAATAAAAGGGCTGAACGAGCAACTCGAAATCTCTTTTAATGAAGCCACTGCACTTAGCAATGCAAAAAGCAACTTCATGGCAGCAATGAGTCATGAGATACGCACCCCATTAAATGGCATTATAGGTCTGCTAGATTTATGCGAGCATCAAGAAGAGTTTAAAGGGAATGAGCTATTAAAAAGAGTGTCTAAAAGCTCTATCTCACTGTTAAGCCTCATCAATGATGTTTTAGATTTCACTAAGTTTGATGCCAATATGGTACAGCTCTCGCCGTCAGACGTTAATTTGAGAGTACTGTGTGAAGAGCTAATTAACACCTTCTATGGACAGGCAAAGCAGCAAAATGTGGAACTTACGTTGTTTGTCGATCCCGTCATATCTCGAATTGTTAGTGTAGATGAACTTCGCCTTACCCAAGTACTCACAAACCTTATTAGCAATGGTCTGAAGTTTAATCAAAAGCTAAATGCAACACTTCGCCTTGAGGTATTGCAAGATGATTTAACCAACTACATTCACTTCAACGTTATTGATAATGGGATTGGGATAGAGAGTACTAAAGTACATACGATTTTTGATCGCTTCACCCAAGCTAATGATGATATTCACAAAACGTTTGGTGGCACCGGACTTGGGTTAAGCATCTGTCAGAAAATAGTACAGTTAATGGGTGGCGGTATCTATGTAGACAGTGAGCTAGGCAAAGGCTCTACCTTTGTGGTGCAACTACCATTAGAAGCCTGCTCTGCGCCGGAAATAGAGCTAGCGCCAGCAAATTTAGACACGTTCACTTTTGAAACTAACAGCGCGGTATTTTTTAACGACCTCAATCGCTATGCACAGCGATTCCACTTTAAGGCCATCTTAACAGACGCCTTACCCAGTAACGCATTGCCAAACCACTTCTACTTACTGGATGCATCTAGCGGCTGTGAAACCGAAGTAATTAATATTGAACAGGCATTGCAAGATAACAGGCCTCCTATCCCTGTGCATCAAATCGCGCTGCTCGTGGATAATGTGAATATGCATGCCCAGCTAACTATTAAGCAAATTCATCTCGCTCCACTCAAGTTAGCCGAATTGTTAAGCCTAGCAGCACCACACTGCCCTTCCTTGTCGGCTACTGCTGCAAGTATGTCACCCAAAAACATTTCCGACCGATTGCGAATTTTAGTAGTAGAGGACAACCCAGATAATATTTACGTGCTCAAAAAACAGTTTGATGCGCTGAACATTAAAGCAAGCTTTGCAATGTCTGCTGAAGAAGCGATTATTTTCTTCGAACAACAGCCGTTCAATGTGGTTATTAGCGATTACCAGATGCCCGTCATTACTGGTGGAGAACTGATTGGTATTTTGCGATGTTTAGAAGAAAGTGAACAGCGACCCAAGTCTACCATGCTAATCCTTACCGCCGACAATTCTAAGCAGTGTCAGGCTCACTGTAACGAGGTGGGTGTCGATAGAATCTTAATGAAGCCCTTAACCTTGCAAACCCTAGCAGATTTAATTAGCCGTCTTAACAGCGAACAATCCGCCCTGACTTCCTCTGTGGAAACCGTCACAGATGAACACGATGCGGAAAATCTCCTCTTTGAAGCGGACTTTTTTGATGACAGTAGTGAGGTTAATAGTAAGGTTGATTCTACGCGTGTTTTTGATATTGCAGCACTCACCGAAATTGTTGGCGATATTAGCCCACAAGAGGAGTACGACTATTTATGCGGGTTTGAACAAAGCCTGAGTAAAGACTTGCCTCTTATGCTTGATGTAGTGGATGTTGAAGACTGGCAAACCCTCTCGAAGTTTGCTCACAGATTGAAAAGTAGTGCCAGAATTGTTGGTGCTTATCATTTAAGCCAGAAGTGCGAAACGGTGGAACATATAGGGCGTCAAATTCCCGCAGAACCACTCATATTGTTAGATTGGGAAGAAATGAAACTCGCTATTGAAGAACTCATTACCCATATAAGGAAGTATTTGGAAAATCATGACTCAACCCAGTGAAGCACAAATTGTACTCTACATTACAGAGCCGCAAAGTGACGAAATCGTTCTTGAGGTTATTAAGAAGCATTTTGATGACTACGTTACCTGTGATTCTTTAAGAGACTTATGCAAGCTATTAATTGATTCTAAGCCCAAAGTGCTTTTGCTGACAGGCGACTCATTAGAGAAAAGCTTGTTTACTTATTACCGCACACTGGAAGCACTAAAATCATACCATCTATGCAACCACAAGATAGTTAGTTTAATACCTCGTCAGTTTGAAAGAGAAGCTTATGAAGCCCATGCGGCGGGGATTATCGATGATTACATGATTGCCCGGCCGGTTTATGAACTACATCGCATTATATTAATTTGCGAACATTTATTCAGCGAACTAGGGGTGCATGTTCAAGATAAAGAGATGCTGGCTCAACAAACCTACTTTAGCAAAATCGATCATTTTGATGACAAAATAAAGCAGGCTTTAAAACAAGGCCTAGACTACAAAAATCAATTACAGTTAGAGTTTGAAAGCTCTATTGTAGAAATTGAAAACGCATTAGAACGCGCAGTAACACGGGTAGAAATGGAGCAGTCCGTAGATCTTGATATTGCCAAGTTACAAGAGACCCTATCTAAAATAAAGTCAGACCAAATTCGCCCAGAGCTAATTAAACTGCAAGCAAGGGCAATTAGCTTATTAGAAAAAACCCTTGATTTAAAAACCGCAGAATTAACGTCAAATACTAACGCTGAAGAAGCAACGACAGGTGCGAGCACTGAAACAAGCGCAGACGAAAAAGACAAGGGCTATGTCTTTAACCGACTATACAACCAAGATATCGACCCTGAAAAAATACTGGCAAAAAAGAACGACGTGCCCTCTATTCTTGTGGTTGAGGATGACATTATTAGCCTTCAATTAACTAAGCGATTGATTGATAAATATAAGATGCATTGCGATACCGTTACCACAGGCAGGCAAGCCTTCGCTTCTTTGACCGCCAAAAAGTACGACCTTGTGCTGATGGATGTGAATTTACCAGACACTAATGGCATCTACATTGTAGGCCAGGCTAACTCGGAGCAAAGCCTAAATGCTGACACACCGATTATTATGTTGTCGGGGGATAAACATAAAGCCACGGTGACTAAAGCGATGCAAAAGGGAGCTAAGGGTTACATTATTAAGCCCCTGCAAAAAAGCTCGTTTGATAGGTTAATTGAAAAATATATCCCTAAGGCTTAAACAAACACTTAGGTAGTTATTCACCGTTTTATTTGAAAAAAGGCTGTATGGGGAACCCTGACGGGAACCCCGTTACATTAGAATAGGTTTGGCAGAGTAGGTCTGGCCCTGCTACTTTTTTGCAGCTTTAATTTTATTCTTCGCTACTGCGAATTCGAAAAACGTTCTTATATCAAGTTCGTAAATACGCTGCCAGTAGGTCTCTGCAAGTTCAGCGTTGTCGTTTTCTATGTGGTTTAGCGCTGCAATGAATAGGGCTTCAGACTGTTCGCAGCGATCACTCGCCAGTGCCATCAATTGCGTTTCATCAATACTGCCTTTGGCAAAGTTAAGCATCCCTTTTTGCCAATCATCCAATTCAAGTTTCTCAGAGGCAAAGTTTAATAGCTCACGACTTTCTTGGCTATTACCCTGCATTCTATAGCCATACGCACCATAAAGTACCCCATAGATTCGAGCCTCGTCAGCTTGACTATAACGACTAGCAAGATTAGCTACTTTATCCCAATTTCCCGCCGCAATATTTGCGTAAATTTGGGTAAGTAAAATCTCTGCTTTGCTATCAACATCAGTTATCTCATAGTCGATGACTTTATCGATTTTGGTATCCCATAAATACATTTCATTTAAATAACTCTGATAGCTAGGATCTAATTTAGCCGCTTTTTGTGCGGTATAGACGGCCAACGTGGTTTTATTACTAATACGGAATAATTCCGCGAGTAAATTAAAATGAAATGGATCATTAGGAAAAGACTGCGTCAGAAGACGGCTTTCGGTAATGATATCGTCTAATGGTTTATAAGTGCCCGTATCACACATATTATTAAGTGCGTATTCCGTTTGATAAAGCACCCAGTCCGACTTTGCATCAGGATTACTATCATCTCGCTTGCGCGCCGCCTCTACAATGTATAACGCTAATTCAACCTGATCCTGATTATAATAATAATAAGCTAACTCTAAAGCCCCATTCATAAAAAATGGATTGTCACGAACCGTTTGTTTTAACGCCGCTAACATTTTTTCGTCTTGGGGTTGCTCGAGTAAGTAAGAGACATACACCGGCGGTGCAATATCTAACGTACTCAAAAACGGGTGCTGATTATAAAAACCTTGCCACTTTTGTTCGTCGTATTCTTGCTCTACAAATGCTAATTGCAAATTCAACCGGTAATAGTGAAAAGCAAAATACCGATCGTTAGGCGCTTGTTTTATGCCTTGTTGCAAATTGCTTTGCAGCTTATTCAATAAGTCATAATCCGGCTCTCGCTCAAACGCCTTTAGCTGGTACTCAACTAAATTGCGCAATGCCTGCGAATCGTTAGGATAATTCTTAACCTGCTGCTCTAAACCAACGAGTTCAGACGAGGCATTTACATTTTGGGTTGAAGTAGACTCACAGCCGCTCAGTAATATCGCACCAGCAAGTAGTACAATTCGGTAAAACATCATCTAATAATCCTTTATGTACTAATACTGATAGCCAAGCGATTCAGCACGCTCGAACGCCGCTTCAGACAGCGCGTCTTTGCCATTAAAACCATGCACAATACCCAGTAAAAACTGCACTTCCCCATTATCTTTGTTGCCATTAGCAAGTTCGGTAACATATTCCAACGCCTCGTCAAAGCGCCCACTATCAAGTAAGGCTCGCGAGTGCGCTATTTGCTCTTCTATCGATAACGCTTCGTGGCTTTGCGGTGATGTTGCCACCACCTTGTCATAGACGAACATACTCTCGCTGCCTTTTTGAAAGGCATCAATAGCATTAAAAAAGGCCGCATATTCTTCAACCGGTATGGTTTGCGCATACAGTACAAACTTTGAGGTACTTGTTACCTCGTTGTCACTAGGCTGCGCAGTATGTGTAATTTCAAAAAATGGGTTTTGATAATTACTGGCAGGCCCATTTTGCACTAGTTCTGCATCTGACCAAGGGGCTGGATAAGTAATAGAAAGTTCTACCGTAATGGGTATTTGTATATAAAGGTCTTGGTCGCGCTCAGATACAGGTTCCATGATGGAAAAACCGGTAAAGACTTTTAAAATTTGCGCATAATTCATGCTGTAATGAAAACGAGAAATGTCTTCAGTAATAGAGAGTAAATCTACAAAATCTCCCTCTATTTCAAAAGGTGTAGCCGAGTCTGCGGGATCCGTTGCGGTAAACGACGTTACTCGATTATCGTGAACAAATGGCGACAGAAGTTGCTCTACTACAGCGCGCTTTTCTGGCGAAAATTGATAGTAACTACGAAGGTTCGTTTCTACCTGACCGTCAAAACTCATCTTTACTGATGCGTCTAATGCAGAATCATTCAGCGAATAATCAACCGCCACTTTTGCCACATTCTCTTCAGGTTGAACATGGGGAACCTCTACTAGTTCACCCGCGCTGCCCGTTACCACAAATGTACGTTTGCCCCCAAGCATGGCACTTAACCCCGGGAAAGTGCCCGTTTGGCCACTGGTATCTAGCCAATAACTACCTTCATCCGTGGTAACGTAAGTGATCATATGGTTAAAGTTAAGTGCTGGTAAATCGTCAAATACAACACTTCCATTGTAGGTATTTACGAGTGCTGGTGATGCTTTTATACCGGCTTCGTTGAGTAGCGCCACAATAAGAGTTGTTTGGTCTTTACAGTCACCATAGGCGTTCTGCAGCACTTCTTGCGCAGTATGAGGCTGATAGCCCCCACGATTAACATGTGCACCTATATAACGAACATTTTTTTGCATGTAATCAAACACCGCTTTTACTTTATCGGTCTGGGTGTCCTGCTCACTAAACAGTTCATTCGCTAACGCGGTAACTTTATCTGCTGGCATCAAGCTTGGCTTGAATAAGTCCCAGTACCAATCATCTACTGTTTTCCAATTGTTCATCGTAGAGACGTAAACAAGAGGTAAGGTTTCATCGATAGGCGGCATGCCAGACTCAATTTCTATGCCTTCTAGCTTATCCATTTTCCACACGTATTGCGTTGTGCTTCCACTTTTCGTCACAAGCGGAGACAAATCCGTGTTTCGATTTTCGATATATAAATCAACGGTGTTTGGAATAGTGAGTGTGGTTAACGAGGACAGAATAGGATCGATTCTCACCCAGTTTTTCAGCGGTAAAAACTTTACGTGATTAAAGCGAATGCCTGTGAACCATTCACCATCGATAATCGCTTTCGTCTGCTTTTCGTTAATTTGGTACTCGATAATATTACCGACTTTTAACTGAGGCACAGCGAACTCAATACGCTTCATATCATCAAGGTAATCGTCATTATTAGCCGACACTTCAGAGATAGCATCATCTTGCATATTGAAAATTTGACCGTCGGCAGCAATTACCCGAGCAAAATCGATACTGCTAGTGTGATAATAAGCATTGAACGAGTTAACCAATTTTGAATAGTCAGATACCGCCTCTTCGCTTGCAATATAGATAGCACGGTAATATTTGGTGGACTCTAAACGTTGCTCGTCGACCGTAATTTCGGTTCTGCGACTGAGTATTACCGCCCCCCTGTCTGCATATTCTGTAGCGTCCGTTTTGAGTGCTAATAAAGTCTCGGCATCGGGACCTATACTCGTCGTTTCTGCACTTGCGTTAGTTATCGATAAGAAACTCAAAAAGATAACGAACACTCGGATATATACTGCCATCCCATTCTTCCTTGTTGATACAAATTCCAACCAAACGCGTGCGTTCAACTGTTTATTTTTTAAGTTATGCTGCCGTATCTTGCGTTAATTGTCGATAAGAGATTTCTTATATCAGTGCCCCTTTAAATTTGTCTGATACATATCGCGCTTCACAACGAGCTAATTAGCTACTAATCAATTAATTTTGAACAAAAAAAAGCCCTTAATATAAGGGCTTAGTATCTATTTTTTTGATTTACAAAAAAGCTTTATCAGAACCTAGAACGGTTATCCAAGACAAAATATTTGAATTCAGGGCCAGTACAGTGAAAAATCCTATTTATAATAAAGTTTTGCCACAAATGACCCTAATTCACTTTTAAACATTAAAAAATAACTATGTAGATTAATTGCGCTATTTTCTACTAATTACGGTTAAATTTAAACATTTTTCAACATTCCTGCCAAGGCGGTTTTACGAATATCAACTGCGCCTTGTTTGTTAACACCATAACGAAAATCCGTTTCCTTGCCAATAATATGTACTTTATCTTCTGCTCTTGTCACAGCCGTATACAACCAACTACGATCAAGTAACTTTCCTCGTTCAAGCAATACAATCACATTAGGAGCTTGTGACCCCTGCAATTTATGTAAGGTTAAGCAGTAAGCAAGATCGATATATTCAAATAATTGCCAATCCACTTCTAACAAACGTTTGTTACCTTTTTCATCAAGGTCTTCAAGTTCAATTACACAAGCATATTCATCTGTAGGTTCAGCACACTTTAAGACCCCCAGCGTACCATTCTGAACATCGTGTTTATAACTGGTTAGGGTAATGACAATTGGGTCACCTTCCCTGAAGTCATAGCTTCCTTTGAGAATTGGCATATCCGTAAGATCAAGAATCTTGCCACTCGGGTTCGCAACACCTTGCAGCATGATGTTTGTTTTTCTTACCGTATCATTTGTAGGAGCGACTATCATGGCGTTGTTATACTCAGAGTAGGCCGTTACAGCGTCTTGCAAAATGTCGCCTGTTGATTCTTGAAACGTAATATCTGCGGTAGTTAATGACTCTGGCATTATGCCTTGCCGTATAGCATTGGAGTATCTAGGCACACTACTGTTTATTCCCTGTCGTTTTACAACATCAAGTTCCACATGTTTTATTACACCACTTTTAATGACATCATTTAAAATGAAACCCGCATTAATCGGTGGAAGCTGATAAGGATCACCAACCAATAAGATCCGAGTATTATCAGAAAACAAAGTAACCAAACGCCACATGGTATATGCATCCAACATTGAGGCTTCATCTATAAGTAACACAGCCTCATCAGTATCAAGCTCCGTTTCACGCAACAGCTTTGCAATCGTCTTCGTTTCAAAACCAATTGATTGTTGAAGCCTACGGGCAGCCTTTCCTGATAACGCCACAGGGTAGATCGTACAGCCTAGCTCTTGATAAGCATCGACAATAAGCTTTGTGGTGAACGTCTTCCCTGTACCAGCCCCGCCAGTGAGCGCAAATACGTTGCTGAGTAAAGCAGTCCTTACTGCTCGTTCTTGAGCGTTTTCTAACTTCCACCCAGCAGGTACCGAAGACGTATAAGCCTTTTCTAAATTACTTTGCCAACTATGCTGTACCTTGGAAAGTTTACCGAATCGTTTAGCGATGGTTTTCTCAAATATATAATTACCTGAAACAAAATATTGGTTGTTGTGTTTAACAAACCCAACGATATCGCCATCTAGTTCACTTGCCTTTGCTACTAAACGCTGGTCTTTGTTCAACAGTTTTGAAACGGACGATTTAATGTCTTGCCAAACTGCAACCGTATTGCCTTGATCGCTCCATAATCTCAATGCTTGTTCAACGATTGCTACCAGTCTGACTTCATCATCCTGTTTAATACCGAAATGTTTTTGAGCAATAGCGTCTACTTTGTTAAATCGCATCCCCAGCGAAAACAAGCGGTATGGATTCTGTGTCAGGAAATTGATCGCATCCTGATCTGCAAATCTGAACAATTGGCGCTGGATAGGCGCTTCTATTTCCCACTCAACCAATTGAGCTGAGTGTTTTAAGTTGGAATAGCCTTTGTAGCCATCCCATAGTCCATGCACGGCTTTATCACTAAGCAGAACGCTCCTGACAGCTTGAAAGTTCGTTATTGACTGGTCTTGTTCGTATGGCGCATATTTATCACATTCTAGTATATTAAATATATCGCTCTTAAATTCATTCCAAAGAAATTGTGCGCTAATCGTACCTATACCTTCAAACGCTTTCTCAGTGCTTAAAAAGGTTACAAAACCAAGGCCATTGTCGGGCATAACACATTTCAGTGTCGGCTCCATAAATCGCCAAACATCGACATACCCACCCGTGCTGACTTGCTGCTGCCTAACGCTGAAATTTTGCTCTTTGAGAATTTTCCATTGCTGCCCAACTTTGGGATCAATATTTAACTTGTCTTGAGTAGTCAGGATTTCAATACGATGCGCACCTGCTTTATGATTAACAAAAACAGCTCCCAATCGGACATTATCAGGCTGGTACTGGTATATCCTAGTGATCCTTACAAGATAAGCACTACTCTTCATTTCCACAAGCCCATTTCAATCAGTACATCTTTGAACTCAGATAGCTTGGCAACTTCAGCAGCTAACTTAGCGTTTTCGTTTTGTAGCCTTCGGTTTGTTCTTTTTAGGTCTCTGACTTTAGCGCTATCTTTTATGTCTTCTTCAGTTTTATTTGATACATCTATGATCTGTTTATCGAGAGGTAGACTGGCCTTCCGTTGTTGGTAGACACCTGAAGTGGCTAGTTCTTTTTTCAGATCTAGCAACATATCGAAAAGCTTTTCATTTCTGGCTTTCTTAAATGCAGAAGGGTTAAAGCCAAGCTCATCAGCAATTCTTTTGGGACTTAACGTATCGCCATGCCAATAATCCAACCAATTGGGCGACTCTTTCGATTTCATTTCAGCCACCCAGCCAAGGAATAAGGCTCTGTTACGTTGACCTCTTTCTTTACTCATATATTAACTCCCCTCCACGATGCGTCTTATCGTCGTCCTTCTAACGCTATACTCCTTTGAGAATTGGTACTGTGACTTCTGTTTTGATTGCACTAACCTTCGGATCTTTTCCCTATCCGAATCAGAAATAGTCTCTGGCCTGCCCATATGCTTACCCTGAGCAATAGCCCGTTCACGGCCTTCAGTAGTATTTTTGATGATCAGGCTTTTGTTCAGCTCAGCAAAAACATGAAGAACAGCTTTCCCGAATGGCGAGTCATCCGCGCTATTAATAACTCCATCGAGCGTTGTGAGAGCTGCACCTTTTGAATGGATACCATCTATTGCAGTCATGATCCCTTTCAAGCTCCTTCCCAAACGATCAAGATTTGTAACGCATACAGTGTCATCTTCTCGCAACCATGGTGCTTTAATGCAGCAATTTAAGCTTCAGGGTCATGCTCTTGTGGCTAACTCTCGCATACCCTATTAGTGACATCTACAGACCCTCAAAATGAACCTAAGTTGTAACTTTAGTGCATAGTTAGTCGCAAATTCAGATAATAAGTGCACCACTCATGGTTAAACGGTGACTAGACGATCAACTGCCCGTTGATGGTATTCTAAAGTCGCCGAACTAATAGAAGTATTACCATGAGTTACAAACAGTTGATCGAAGGACAAAGATACCAGATCGAAGCCTACTTACGCGAGGGTTTCAGTTATCGGGAGATTGGAAAACGTCTGATAGTGAGTCACAGCACTATCAGTAGAGAAGTTAGACGCAATAGAATTCGAGATAGTCATTACTTACCAGAGGTCGCTCAAGCTAAAGCGTTTAAACGACGGCGTCATGCTGCTAAGTATAAAGTGTCTGAACCGACAATTACCTTTGTAGAGTTTAGCCTCAGCGAGAAATGGAGTCCAGAGTAAATTGCTGGCGTTGGGGAAATTATCGGTCATAACGTAAGTCACGAGTGGATTTATGATTATGTCGAGCGTGATAAATTACAGGGCGGCAAACTGTATAAGCAGTTACGACAGAGTCATCGAAGATACCGTAAAGGTAATGGCGCGAAGCGAGTGATTATCCCAAACCGTGTGGGCATAGAGCATCGCCCTGCCATCGTGAACAAGAATTAGAACAGGCGTGAAGCGGCCTATATCCATTCACCTTTGCCCGGTTAGCCCCTATTTGTTTTCACCTTTGGGGTTAGAATAGGCGTGAAGCGGCCTATATCCATTCACCTTTGCCCGGTTAGCCCCTATTTGTTT
>NZ_CAXBMP010000045.1:0-22209 GCF_963976965.1 uncultured Alteromonas sp. | reverse complement strand
GTAGTAAAAAACTGAGCGTACTGCAGGTCCTCCTTGCGCGCTCATTCCAAAAAAGCATCATGATTCTGCACCCAGTGGTATATGAGCCACCGAACTCTGAAGTGAAACGTATTAGCGCATGCCGAGACTCGGCGGCCAGTAACTGGCGTGGGGATAGTGCGGGGTTCCGGTGACCGGCCCAGCCAGTGTGGCCCAGCCCCATGGGACAACGTGCAAGCCATGAAATGGTTGCCAGAGTTAGCACGGGGTGGCCCTCCACACTGCCATAGTTCGTTGTGAAGCAATCCCATTCGAAGAAATTGCTTCACAACGATTGCTTCACAACGAAGCCTATCCTAACGGATAGCCTTTTTTTATGCTTGTAAGAAAGTGAACAGGCAATAAAAAGCCCCGCAGGGGCGGGGCTTAAACTAGGCGACTATTAAGCTTAGTATTACTGGCCCATTGTCTTAATTTCTTCAAAATATCTACGGTATTCCATACGAGTAATAAGTTCGTTGCCATCTTTATCCATGGTCATGAAATCACCTTTAATACCTGCGTTTTCAATTTCACGTTTAGATAGTTCACCATCTTTATTAGCATCGGCTTCATCGAATCGCATATTCGCAGCATCCGTAACTTCTGTACGTAATGTGTTGTTCTTTTCACTGATCACAGCACCCGTTTCGTCGATGGCTTCACCATGTTTCATCGAGTGTTGTGTGTCGCTAGTTTTCATTTCAGAACGCATTTCTCTATTTTGTTCACTAATTACGTCGCCGTCTGCGCCCATGGATTCATGTTTAGCCATAGCGGATGTCTTGCTCATTGAATCATGGTTTGCATTGGTTTTCGTTTCAGAGCGGAGTTCTTTATTTGCTTCGCTAATTACATCGCCATCTGTGCCCATAGCCTCTTTCTTGTCCATGGGATGGTGTGCGCTATCGGCTTTACCATCGTGGTTTGTTTTTTCTTTAACCACTAATTCGTCAGTAAACCTTTCAGGTTTAGACTTTATGTAGGCAGTAAACTCAGAGTGGTTAATCATATCATCACTGTCTGAGTCTATTTTAGACATAGTCTCTTCAGTAATACTTCCCTTAACCTCTTCCTTGGAAAGCATGCCGTCGCCATTTGCATCTAGTGCCTCAAAGTCTGAGGTTATTCTAGATTCATGATGGGCAGCGAACGCGGAAGTAGACATTACTGCGCCAATAACCATTGCTAACGTTAGCTTTTTCATAATAAATTCCTTCTTTGCATGTGTAATGCTTTGGGTTAAATATGAGAAGTGAATGCCGAAACCGTTCACGGTATTGACGACAATCTAAAAGGCACGAAGGTATTTCCGTGCTTCTACTCCTACATATCTTTATTCCTGTTTAGTAAATCACACTGTTTCATTCCTGATTTATAATTCATACTTTGTGCCAAACGTTAATATATTGATTTAAATGCACTTTTATTTATTTGCCTGAACGACATAGGTAAATAAAGTGTTAAAAAGACACAAGCTGTGAAATATATGCACTGTGTTACATAGCCCAGATATTCCCGCTTAAAAGCTTCATGCCCTTCTTAATTGGTTCGAGATTTAACCTTCCTGACTCTGAAATTTGCAATTAAATCAGTGTGTTAATTCGTAAGGTAACCAGAAGGTTTAATTCGAAAATTTTCCGTAATCTTTGTTCCATCAATACAGCCCAAAGCTAGGGGATAAGGAATGTTTTCAACAATGCTTAGTAAAAATATTAGTAAAAAACCCACAGAAAAGCTTTTTAACTTTTACCAGGATTCTTCACTTTCGCGCATGATTAATTTTCTCAATGAAGCAGTTGTCGTTATAGATGTTAACGGCACTATTGAAATGCTTAACTCTACATCCGCCTCATTACTGGGAATAGAAAAAGACAAATTGCTAGGACATAATTTACTTGAGCTAGTTATAGATGATACGGGTAAGTCTCAAACTTATGTTATTGAGAGCTTAGATGCAGGCCAAAGAGGTTTAATTTCCGCCCCTCCTATGGAAGTTAACCTTCAAGCAGACAAAGACAACCAAACACATGTGTGTGTTGAAATGTCGATATCAACGTTACCAGAAGCATTCTCATCGGCTAATACACTGTATCTTTGTATACTCCGCGACCTTACGCTTCACAAGGCAGAGTATGGTTCGCTATTACACAAAGCTAATACCGACTATTTAACAGGGCTAGCTAACCGCCATAGGTTTGCCGAATACCTTGATAAACAGTGGGATGTTTGCGAGCAAGACGATGTACCTCTAAGTATTATATTTATTGATATCGACCACTTTAAAGACTTCAACGACCAATATGGCCATATAGCGGGGGATAGATGCTTAAAGAGAATAGGGGAAACTATTTCGTTAAGCCTTCCTAATCGCGATACCTTAGCCGCACGCTATGGCGGTGAGGAGTTTGCCTTGGTGTTGCCCCGATGTTCAGCACAGACCGCCCAATTATTAGCGATACGTATTAAGCGACATATATCGCAATTAAGTACCAGGCAGTTTGCGTTATCGCAAGAATCAGAGTTAACAGTAAGCATGGGTGTGGCAACGCAAATGGAGAATCGCTACAGTTCAAAAGAAGGTTTGTTGAACGCGGCTGATACATTGCTTTATCAGGCTAAGTCTCAGGGAAGAGATCAGATTTGTTTTTTGTGAAATAGAATGGGGCTTCCTCACGAAGCCCTAAATTTTTAAACTGGTTTTCTATTTATAATTTGTGGATCACACATGAACCGTTCGCCGGTTTGGGTATCAAGTACCCATACTTCTATGTAGATGTCGTCGGCAACATCGTCACCGTCATCAACACCAATGTGAATGCTGGCATCGGTTTTATCCTCTAAAGTTACATCACCAGGGCTGGTTGCGGTAACCCAACGAAAGGCGTAACGGTCATTTAAAGCGGGCGAAAATTCGATATTCAATTTACGATTGGTATTGCTATCAAATGCAATAGCTTCGGGTGTGTAGCGATAGTAGTAGCCTTCACCAATTTCCACATGTTTGGCATCGGAAGGCGGCACTTCATCTGGTGCCCAAAGCTGTAAGGTAAAGGTGGCCGTGTTAGTCGCTTCAGTTGAATTTATTGTTGATGTGGCTTCTTGTGCTAACGTTGAGAAAGAGAGTAGTACCGCTAAAAAAACAATGGTTTAAGCAATATTTTACTATTCTTATATATAGACTTCATTTTTATTCCCTTCAAAAATTGAATATTAAATACGCTACTTTTAGTAGCGCATAAAAACTATATCAGTATTGTTTGGTGTATAGAATAAAAACAGGGAGGCTTAAGTAAGTCCTCAGATATTAAAGCGCATTTTAAACCAGAATTGGCAGCTAACAGCCGCCAATTCTATAAAATTAATTTTTCTGTTTATTAATGATTTGTGGATCTTGACTGGTATAAACGCTCGACTTAGGTGCTGTAACTAGTTTCATGCAAATACTTTCTGTTGCTGAGTCTGAATCTACAAAGATAATGGTTTGCCCATCTTCAGTTATACTGTAAGTCAAGTCATTATCTAAATCACCAGATATGACTGGGCCCACGAATTGTAAATCGCTAGACTCTTTCTTCAAAGTATACATTATCATGCTACTGGACTCAGTTACTGTTACATTACCTGTTGCAGGGTTGCCTGAGGTATCATAAATAGCATATCGAGGTGGAGTTTCGTCCGTAAATACTGAAACCATAAACTGAAATATCGGTGTTGGATTAGACATATTTTATTCCTTTTATAAATAATCAAAGTAGAAAGGTTTGGTCAAAGTTTTTGCGTGAGCTTTCAAAGTACCATTTATTTTAGAAGTATTGTTAGTACATTGACTCGCAAAAAAATGCGGTAAAATTGCATCGGGGTGATAAGATTTTTCGACGATTTTCGATGTGGTAAGTTGAAGCTCATGACAAAGTAAACTTTTGCGCTCATCGGTAAAAATGTTTTCACTTCTAATAAATTGAGATAATATTTTTTTTGTTTTTAAACTATATTCTGTAAAGCTTGGCTCACGGGACTTTAATGAAGACTCAATAATTTCTGGGGTAATTGAGCGTATATATTTTTGAATTTGAGTAATAATTTCCCAGTGCGAATTCATTTGAAAGTATTCAATTAAGGGAAAAAGTATCCATTCTGCATTAGATGCAATTACCTTGGCTAATACCTGCTGAGCATCAATAGAGCTTTTAAAACTTGAATCACTTACTAGTAAAAGTGCTTCTATACGAAAAAAAGCCAATTGCCATTCACTGTTGTTAATATCTTGCGAGATCGCCTGTTTTACAATTATATAACTTTTCTCTAGTGTTGTGCCGTAGTTTTTTTTCAGCATTAACTTTTTAGCTAAGAGCGCTTTTTGAACAAGAACTGCAACATAAGGTTCAATGGCGGCAGCATTAGAACTATGAAGTATATATATATCTTCAAAAGCTTGTTCAGCATCCTCGTACAATCCATAAGCTTTTTCATATTCCCCAGTATGAACAGTAGCCGACGCTATCCACGACAGGGTATCGGCAGCATAAAGTTGAGCATCAAGATCATCAGGGTTTTGTTCAGCGATATATTGTTTGAGCTTTAGTGATGCACTGAAGTATTCAATCGACTTACTAAATTCGAAGTTTTCATATTCAAGAGAGCCCAAAGAGTTTTGTGCGTAGGCCACTTCTAGCATAGCGTCTGTATTGTCTGGGGCTATTGATAGCATACGTTCGCTATAAGCTAAGTAACGCTCGAATGCCGTTCTGGCTATGTCCATCAAGCCATCGTTATAAGCGATGTGGCCCAACCAAAATGCGTTTGCACCCGCGGCTTTAAGTAGCTCGAAGTGATTGGGTGCATCGCTCAACAGCGCCTTTATATGTACATCGGCTTCTTCGTAAGCTTCTTTCGCGGTGGCTACATCGTCTCTATAAAATCGTACTTCTGCCATAGCTTGCAGTGAAAGCGCATGTTGAAAACGCAATTCGAAACTCGCTTTTGGCGGGCTAATGGTAAAAAATCCATATTCACTCGTTTGCTGAGCTTGTTCAACATAACTCAGTGCTTGTTCGCTGATACCTTCCAATAAGTCCATACGTTTTACGCTACGTAGTTTATTGGCAAAGTCACCTATCATATAGCCCATTAAATTTTCAGCTTCTAATCGCTTCCTTTCGGCCAGTTGTTGCGATTGCTGACTTTGTAGCATGGCACCAAATGAAACTACGGTTAAACAAGCAAGGGCTGCAAAGGTAACCCCGCGAATAACCCGTTTGCGTTGCACCGTTTTCTGTGACGCCCGAATGAGCGCTAATTCGTCATTCGTCAGTGTTAAGCTAGTGTCGGCTTTTAACGCCAAAGCATCAGTTAAGGGCTTACCTTGTGTAAGTAAAAACGCCTTACTTTTGTTATCTTGCAGCCATTGTTTGGTTTGTTGTTCTAATCTGCCTTTGCTTACCAGCGCGCTTTGGTGTTGTTGAATCCAACCTTGTACTCGCTGCCAGCGCCTAAGGACGGCTTCATGCGCCACTTTAAAGCAGGCTTTGTCTTGATAAAGGTGCGATACAAATAACCGATGCTCTACCATTAGCTCGACAAAGTTTTTCTCGTTATCGTTACTAAGCTCACTCCACAATGCGGTGCGGCTGGTTAAGTTACTGCCATCTTGGGTAAGCGTTACAATTAGAGGAAGCACGCGGTCGAGTGCAGTTTTCACTAACACCGGCATCTGTTGGTAAAGCTGTTCAGCTTTGTGGCCAATTGCGCCTTCTATACCGCCCAACTGTTTGTAGGTACTAACTTGCAGCAAGTTGGCTGTTCGCTGCAAGTACAGTTCTTGTAAGGTGTATTGTAATAATGGAAGACAGTTGGGTTCTGCCGCGGCATCGGTAAGTATAATGTCGTCTAACGTAACATCGGTATGGTTATCTTCTTCCCACTCTAGCCCTGCGGCAATAGCTGGAAGGCGTATCATTTGGCTTAATTCACTGGCCGAAGGGGGCGTAAGGTCGAAATGTGCTCCACGCTCTTTATTTTTCATTAGGGTGGGGTAGGCAGCTAAGTGATGGTAAAAATCATTCCGACATACTAAAAGCATTAAAATGAAGCCACTTTCTGCTAATGCTTCAAGCAGCGTAAACACCGCTTCCTTTTGGGTACTATCAACATGGTTAGTGGCCAAATAGGCTTCAAGGCGATCGAGTACTATTACATAGCAAGGGAAAGCGACGTTATTGTACTGGCTTGCAGTTGTAAGTTTAGTTTTCGCTAAATGAATAACCGGCTTAGGGTCGCGTTTCAGTTTTGCCGCTAATGAATCGGCACTTTCCCCTTCAAACAACGGGGCATCGTTGATATCCCAATCTAACATACAGGCGGCAAGTTCTTCCACAATCTGTGCCGTCTGAATATCTGCAATATCAATACTGGCGTAATCGATGGCATGAACACCATTGGCGCCCTTGTTGTTTAATAACCTAGGTAATAAACCTGCGTGCACTAACGAGCTTTTACCTGAACCGCTAGGGCCGATAATAAGGGTAAAAGGGCGTTTTTTGGTAAATTGATCCGAAAGCCTAGCCAGTAAATTTTTTACTGCCGCATTTCTACCGTAATACACTTGGCTTTCTTGTTGCGTAAACGCGGTTAAACCAGGGAACGGAGATTGACCCTGCCAATCGGTTTCGGCGGCACGTGTTTGTTCATCTTCTAAAAACTGAACATCGGCAATAACCCGATAACCTCGTTTACGTATGGTTTCTATAAAAGAAGGGGCACTGGCTTTATCACCTAATGCTTTACGTAATTGGGTTATGGTTTTATGAATAGGGTTATCGCCAACGGGCGCGTCTGGCCAGCACTGGGTAATAATGTCGTCGGCGCTAACCACTTCACCCGCTTGCTGACACAATAGCAATAGAACGTCCATTGCTTTGGGTTCAACGGTGCGCTTCGTTTTACCTAATATAAGGGTGTTTGAGGCTGGCTCTACTTGCCAGTCGCCCAAATAAAATTGCTTCAACATGTATTCAATTTGCTCAAAAGAAACCAATCAGAACAAACCTAACCTACTTTAGTTGTAAGGTAAACGAGTTACGCTGAGTTAGCACTACATTGGAACTATAAAAGTTAACTAAAAATACCTTTAAATTTTAATAATATAAAAAATATTAACAAAAAGTGAAATTTGATCCTCACCCCCTAGGTCTATACTACTACACGTGCTTACCGCACGTTAAAACCAGACTTATACTTTTGAGGGTAGACAAAATGAAACAAATTAAAAAATCTTCTGTTGCTACGGCACTCGGTGCGGTTGTTATTGGCTCGTTAGCATCTACGGTTGCTATGGCTGAAGTTAACCCATTTTCAATGCAGTCATTAGAATCTGGCTATAGCCAATTCGCTGCTGAAGGTAAATGCGGTGAAGGCAAGTGCGGTGGTGATAAAGCTGCCAAATCTGCAGATGGCAAAGCAGTTGAAGGTAAGTGCGGCGAAGGTAAGTGTGGTGGCGACAAAGCGGCGAAAGCAACCGAAGGTAAATGTGGTGAAGGCAAGTGCGGCGGCGATAAAGCAGCTAGCATGGCTGAAGGTAAAATGGAAAAAGCTAAAGAAGGAAAATGTGGTGAAGGTAAATGCGGTAGCATGTAACACTACGGCAAGTACAGTATAAAAAGGCCGTCATTCGATGGCCTTTTTAGTGTGAAATTGGGGTGGAATAATGAAGCATATTCAAGGTGCAGGTTTAGGTTTTCGTCGCGAGATGTTAGATGAAGTGTTACCAACACTGCCTAGTGAGGTCGATTTTTGGGAAGTTGCGCCCGAAAACTGGATCCCTTTAGGGGGAACATACGAACGCCAGTTTGCCCAAAGTATTCAACAAGCGCCTTTTACCACACACGGTTTGTCCCTTTCTATCGGTAGTAGCGACAAGCTTGATATCGAATTCGTTAAAACCGTAAAGCACTTTTTAGACACCCACAATATCGATTTATATAGCGAGCACTTAAGTTACTGTTCTGGTAACGGGCATATGTACGATCTCATGCCAATACCGTTCACAGAAGATGCAGTTAAACATGTGGTAGGCCGCATAAAGCAGGTTCAAGACATTATCGAGCGGCCATTGGTGCTAGAAAATGTGTCTTATTATTTGGCGCCTGGGCAAGAAATGTCTGAACTAGATTTTACCAATGCGGTACTAGCGGAGTCAGGTTGCTTGTTACTGCTTGATGTAAACAACGTTTATGTAAATAGCATTAATCACAAGTATGATGCTTACGATTTTATAAACCGCTTACCTAGCGATAAAATTGTATATGGTCATATTGCTGGGCACTTCGATGAAGCCCCAGATTTAAAAGTAGATACCCATGGCGCTGATGTTATTGAACCCGTATGGGATTTACTAAAACACGCTTATGAAACTCATGGCGTATTCCCTACATTATTAGAACGTGATTTTAATATTCCCGCGATGGAAGTATTAGTAAAAGAAGTGCAGCGTATTAAAGCGATACAAGCCCAGAGTATTGCAAATCACCAAACCGTTTTTGCAGGGCAGTCTGCATGAGCGAGAATTTTAAAACCGTCCAGCAACAGTTTGTTAACGCAATTAAAGATCCAGATTCGTTTGAAACAAACAATGCTGACATTAAACGCCGCATGGATATTTATCAGTCCCTTTTTTTTAATAACATTATGGGTTTTATAAGCACAGGTTTTCCGGTGTTAAAGTCATTGGTAAGTGAAGAAAATTGGAATGATTTGGTGCGCGCCTTTTTTATTCATCACGAAAGCCGTTCACCGTATTTTTCAGACATTAGCAAAGAATTCGTAGAGTATTTGTCAGCAAACCCAGAACTCGCATTTCAATTACCTGAGTTCGCCGCTGAACTTGCCCACTATGAATGGCTAGAATTAGATATCAGCATTCGAAAAACTCCTCATAAGGTGGTGTATTTTGAAGCTGGCGAACAGGTAACAAAGGTGAGCGTTTCCCCGCTAGCAACCCTTGCTTCATATGCATACCCAGTTCACTTAATTGGTATGGACTATATTCCCGATACCCCCGCACCCGAGCAACAGTTCTACGTGGTGTATAGAAATGAAGAACAGCACGTAGAATTTGTGCATTTAAATCCGCTGACTGCAGTTTTATTGCATACCATTGAACAGCACGAACAAGGCATAGAAATAGAGGCCTTAGGCGAGCAGCTTTGTAAGCAATTAAACCACCTACCAGAACACACTGTGCTTCAAGGTATGCAGCAAATAGTAAGCGATATGCTGCAAAAAGGTATTTTGTTACCTAGTTGAGGAGTTTGCTGAACACTAAATCACCAGTTTTTAACTGGCACTTAAGTGCAGAAAGGCTAAAGTTGTACGCGAGTGTATAGCTTTGGCTGTTAAATGTTGGGAAAGTAGGCAATTGACTACAATAGCGCTGTCAATCCGGTCTGCTTTCGATTAACATTTACGACCATTTTTTGTTAGTTAAATTGTTTAGGTAGTGCATATGGCAGACAATTCAGATTTCAAAGAAGTCTACAATAAGTGGTACTTTCTAGCTTCTATCGTAACTTTACTCGCGTTTCCGCTGATGCATATCATCTGCGGCTGGTTTACCTTCTGGTTATAACGCAGACATTCAAGGCATAATTGTGACTGCACAGTATATAAAATCAGTTGTTAAAACCGTTCCTGACTATCCAAAGCCAGGTATTTTATTTAGAGATGTTACTAGCGTACTAGAAGACCATAAGGCTTTCAGTAGTTGTATCGCATTGTTGCTTGAAGAATTCCAAGATATGGGATTCAACAAAGTAGCAGGAACCGAAGCGCGCGGATTTTTATTCGGCGCACCATTGGCCATCGAGATGGGCATTGGTTTTGTTCCAGTAAGAAAACCCAACAAATTACCCCGTGAAGTGGTGAGTGAAACCTACGACCTTGAATACGGTACTGATACGTTGGAAATCCACAAAGATGCTATCCAGCCTGGCGATAAAGTTTTACTTATCGACGACTTGTTAGCAACTGGCGGTACCATCGAAGCATCAGCAAAGCTAATCCGAACATTAGGCGGCACCATTGAGCATGCTGGCTTTGTTATCGGCTTACCTGAACTAGGTGGTCGTGAAAAGCTAACCGCGATGGGTATCAAAAGCTTCACGCTTTGTGAGTTCGACGGCGAATAAGGATAAAAATACAAGCAATGAGTTATCAGGTATTAGCACGTAAATGGCGCCCGGGTAAGTTTAGTGAACTCGTAGGGCAGGAACATGTTGTTTCAGCTATTTCGAATGCGTTAGATAACGACCGCTTGCACCACGCGTACCTATTTACCGGTACGCGAGGGGTAGGTAAAACCACCATTGCTCGTATATTTTCCAAGAGTTTAAACTGCGAAGAAGGGCAGGGGTCTAACCCTTGTGGTCAATGTAATACCTGTAAAGAAATAGAGCAGGGTAATTATGTTGATTTGCTTGAAATTGATGCGGCATCACGCACAAAGGTAGAAGATACCCGAGAGCTACTTGATAACGTACAATACAAGCCTACCCGCGGCCGGTATAAAGTGTATCTTATTGATGAAGTACACATGCTGTCTAAGCATAGCTTTAATGCGTTGTTAAAAACGTTAGAAGAGCCACCACCTCACGTTAAGTTTTTACTGGCCACGACCGATCCACAAAAGCTTCCTATTACTATTTTATCTCGTTGCTTGCAGTTCAATTTAAAAGCATTGTCGCGAGAGCAAATAGTTGGGCAGCTTAATCATATTCTAGAGCAAGAAACCTTACCCTTTGAGCCGCAAGCGCTAGCGTTGTTAGCCCGCGCTGCACAGGGGAGTATGCGTGATGCCTTAAGCTTAACCGACCAAGCTATTGCACAAGGTGGTAATGCGGTTAACGCCTCAGTCGTTACCGACATGCTAGGCTTGATGGATAAAAATCAGCTTGTGAAGTTATTGCATGCGGTGGTGAGTAAAACGCCAGCCGATGTTATGCAATTGGTTCAGGATATGTCGGAACAAGCACCAGATTACGATCATGTGCTTGCCGAATTAGGCAGTACGCTACATCAAATAGCGTTAACCCAATGGGTGCCTGAAGCCTGTAAATTAGAAACAACTTCAGCCAAAGCTATTTACCAACTTGCTAAATCAATTTCTGCTGAACAAGTGCAGTTGTTGTATCAAATTGCGCTGCAAGGAAGGAAGGACTTACCATTCTCATCAGACGGCAGGAGCGCATTAGAAATGACGTTAATGCGTATGATGACATTTGCACCTAGTACGCCTTTAGCTGATGCGCCATCTGAGATAGCCAGCGGAACGGTTGATAGTTCGTTGCCTATTGCATCGGCGGAAAAAAAAACACTAATTTCTGAGCAAGACGCGCAAAGCACGACTTCTACCGCTAACTCTCTTAGTGCTAAAAGCACAGACGCTGGGTCATCGTCAGCCGGTGAAGAGGCTTTCAGCAATGAACAAGATGCTCACAGTGCAAATGTTCAAGATGCAGAAACTGCTACTGATGAAACCGACCGCGCACGAACTCACGAGATTTCATCTTCTTCTGACATAGCAGATTTAGCCACTTCACAGAATACCCCCCCTGAACCAGGAGCCTCGGCTCATGAAAAAGAGTCGTATGGCGAAGCCGCTTCGCAACAGGTAGCGTCTTTTGAACAGGCAGAGCCTTCGCAACAGGTAAAGCCTTCCCAGCCGGTAGCGTATTCAAAAGATGGCCAGCCGTCAGATGCCAATCAGTCTGTAATAAATAATCAGCCTACAGGTAGTGATCATTCTACAGGTAGTGATCATTTTACAGGCAACGATCAGCCTACGGGTAGCAATCAACCTGCAGGTGAGTATGGCAAGCCAGTCAGAAGTTTGGCGTCAGAGCATACTCCTTCAGATTCGGCCCCGTTTAATGATATGCCGCCAGCAGATGCATACATGGACGATATGCCACCGCCTTACGATGATGATGAGTCGTCATTTATGCCGCCTGATTTCGCCGATGCTCAGCGGACAAATACACCGCTATCTGATGAAGGCCCTGACACGCAATCTACACATTTTGCTTCGCAGCAAGCTGTTGATTCTGTGCCAGCCGCTACACCCACACCAGAGGCACAGCTAACATCCACTGCTGATATGCTCGCGCTACGACAGCGATTAAAGCAAAAACGTGATGAAAGCGCAGAACAAGCGGCGAAAAAGCCTGAAGCGACGAACGAAACTACTAGCTTTGTAGATAGAATGAGTAAGGCTTCAAGCCAAAGCTCTCTTGACCCTTCTAGTGAAGGCCGAGATGATAGGCAATCTAAAGGCACGGCTGACGACATCAGTGCTCAACAAGAATCAACTACTGCACCGGCAACTGCGCCATCAAGCTCTGATACTTTTAATGCAAATTTAGATGTTGGCTCTAACACGACTTCTAACGCTAGCATGCAAAACCAAACCGATATGCCCCCGTGGGATACTGGTATGCAGCATAATGACGAGCCGTTTACTGCCAACGAGCAAGATACCCACTTTGATTCACCAATGCCTGACGCGGCGCAGTATGGCGGCAATAGCGAAACAGCTCGTAATGAGCCTCAGACTTTAGAATCAGAGCCTTTAGAACCTCAGCCTTTAGAATCAGAGCCAAGCGATACCCGTAATGAATTTAGTGCTGAGCCAGTAAATCAGTTCAAAAGTCAGTATCAAGGTAAGCTAGCTGCGTATTTGGATGATGGTAGTAAGCTTGTTCATGCGAGCCAAATTGATAAGTGGAGCAATGACGTAGAGCAAATGCCTATTGCAGGTTTGCTTAAACAATTGGTGCTTCATGCCTCTTTTTTGCGAAATGATCAGGGTATAACGCTTGAAATTGATAACAGTCAGGCGCATCTACTAAAAGACAGTGCAAAACAACAGTTGCTTGATGTATTGCATCATAGTTTTGGCGAAGGGGAGAATATTACCATCACCCTTGGCTCGCCAAAACAAACGCCCTATGCGTTGCAACAAGACATTATTGCTATGCGCCAAGCGCATGCACAATCGGTAGTACATACCGACGAAACAATACAAGCGTTGTTATCAGCGTTCGACGCATCAATAGTGACCGACTCGGTTAAAGCGCGATAGCAATATTAACTAACACTAAGACAAAGTGAGAAAAGAATATGTTTAAAGGTGGAATGGGCAACATGATGAAGCAGGCTCAGCAAATGCAAGATCGTATGCAGAAAGTGCAAGACGATTTGGCAAAGCTGGAAGTCACAGGTGAAGCCGGTGCAGGCATGGTTAAGGTAACCATGACATGTAATCATAACGTTCGCCGCGTAGACATTGACGACACGTTAATGGAAGACGATAAAGACATGATTGAAGACTTGGTTGCCGCTGCATTTAACGATGCCGTTCGCCGCGTTCAAGAAACCAGTAAAGAAAAAATGGGTGACGTTACTGGCGGAATGTCACTTCCACCAGGCTTCAAAATGCCGTTTTAATGTGAATGTTTTAGTAACGCTTACCGTAAGTTAAGCATTACGTTGTAACAAAAAGCCCCGGTGAAACCGGGGCTTTTTGTTCGTCAGTATTCAAATAATACTAAGGGCGTCCGTATTACCACTGGTGTGATTAGACAGTGATTTACGTATAAGGTTAATGCCAAGTATTCGAATATATAGTTATTGCAACTTCGTTTTCGCCATCGCTATAAAACGAAACAGTAAATCAAAAACGCCTTTCATGTTTGCTTATACATGTCTCAACTGTTTAAGAGCGTGTAATTAATTTCTCATCGCCATCAAACGTTTTAACCGATAAGGTAAATGCATCGTAAGGGTAACTTTCAGCTTGGTCTTTAAGTATTCCCAACGCAATTTCTTCGCCCATTCTCAAACTATCGTAGTAGTCACTGAAAAAATGCACTCCACCCATATTTCTTCCAATCGATATATTAGCGGCGAGTTTGTTAAGCTCAGCTTCTAAGGTAATCACTTCATCAGAATCTTCAATAGTTAAGGTATCGTCGTTGTCAGTTGCTACAATCTTAACGGGTTGCCAATTATCCCGTTCAGCAATTTCTGGTTTTACGAAGCAAACAGATTCTCCTTTTCGGGCTAACTGCGCATTAGTATCGAAAAATGCTTTAAGTACGGTCACGCACGCTCCTGCAACAGTTGAGTGCCCTGCACCGTAAGAAGGGTGCATGGGGGACCCTTCAGCAAAGGCCATCGGTAGTAAATCTTCCGTGTGAAAAAGTTCATTGATCTTAGCCAATGTGTCCGATAAATCGGCTTTCATGTTCTCGAAATTTGTACTGGCCGCGCCTCCCACAGCAGCTTTGAACGCATCATTGTCAGATTTGGCTATTCTTGCTGCTAGCACTTCAGGGCGCAGGCGTCTATGCACTTGAAATTTTTGATACCTGACCGCTTTCAGCGCTCGAGTTGCCACTTCTGTTACCAACGATAGAATATGTGGCCCACCAAACAAAGCAAAACCTCCCGCTCGCGAGTTAGGAAATTCCCCAGAAAGGTTTACGAAGTTACTATCAAAAGGAGCAAAGTCTTGGCTCTCTTTTTGGCTTAGTAGTATTAGGCAGGCATTTAAATAGGCTTGATAGAGGGCGTCGAAATGAACGTATGTCGCTAAATCTCTTGGGGTTTTAATAAAAGTGAGTTTTAACTCTCCACTGTTTTCTTCATAGTTCCCCGTTCCTGTCTTTGGAGTGTTATTCCGGCTGTAACCGTTTTGAACCGCTACCCACTCGTCAAATTCCAACATGAAATTCTTATCACTTGCTTTTGGTACTTTTTGATTGATGGTTTGCGCGCCGTAATTAATAAGGCCGGATTCAACACTACTTTTGGTATTCCCTCCCCCCATCAACATGAAGCAAGAGAGGTAGGGACCGATACCTACGCCTGGCGAGGACCCCCTGAAAACTGTTCCGGGCGTAAGCACTTTGTCACCACAGGCGTTTTTTGCAGTGAGTCTGGGGCGTCCACAGAAGCCGCGCATTGCATAACTTAGCTTATTTAGTCTTTCGCATGGGCCTGCAATCTCATCTGACAATTCGCTGAACTTATTGAGAGCGGTGTCTCGTAAAACCGCTAGTTCATAAACTTCGGCCATTTCAAAGGTTAGCTCACTTGAGCCAAGCCCTGGCGGTGGCGCCATTGTCACTTCTTGTGCATCAGGGCCTTGAACATCAAATACAAAGCCCGCAGTTGGCGCTTCCCAAAGCCGGCGTTTGCCCTCGGCTGTAGGTACATCTATCGCGTGGAAAGGCGATATTTCCCCTCCATTAATTGCATCTATTAATGCCTCACAGGTTTCTGCATTTTGAACAAGGCCAGTTTCGGGATTGTGTTCTAATCCTTTGGTAAAGCTCATGGCGTAGTTGATACTCGACTTTTCATCGCCATTATTTATATGCATCACTTGAGAATGGATGGACTGATGCCTATTTAGCGAAGCGATACGAATACGGTAGTCTAGTGAGTCTTTTGAACGTTGATTTTGAGTTTCATTCATTGAAGTATTCCTTTTCGTTGAATAGTAGTGGTTATTCACTACTCCAGTTGTAGCTAACTGATGACGGGGATACATCATTGAACAACAACTGCCAGCCCTCCCTGTCTAGCGGCCTAGAATTAAACACTATTGGTTAAAATTTGTACACTGCGTTATTCTGTTAAATTGAGTTTTAAGTCTTGTTAAAGTTTAAGTCTCAGATTTGTAGTTAAAAAAATTTGCAGTTTTTTTAGATTAAAAGTGGAAGATGGGTATTAATTGAAGCGAAATAGAGGGGGGAGCAGAGTACTTCGCTTAATAAGGAAAGTGGTTGTAAAGCATTTCTGCAATACAACCAAACTAATTAGCGTTTTATTTGGGGCTTTATCAACAGCAAATTTACTAGCGTTTGCTGGTCGGGGAAGCCTGTAACTGCAATACCTTTTGCCCGTTGATATTGGGTAATAGCCTCCACGTATGACTTGTTAAAAGCGATGTCAGACGATTCGGTATCAATGTTATACCCACTTGATTCTAACGCCTCAACAGTCATATCAAGCACCGTTTGATAAATATAAATAGTACTGTCGTTAATCGACATCTCGATAATATCGGAACGTGTAGACATGCGTGTTGGCAAAAACGCTTGCAGCATAATATTAGTGGCATCTAGAAATTTTTGATCTGGATTATCGGTGCAATGCTTATTTAGCATCAATAACATCAGTTCAGTAGTCTGCCATGGCGTTATATCAAACGTTTTTTGCTGCAACGCATTGAACGCCGTGATGTAACCTTCTAGCCAGCCGCCGTATAAATATGTTTTTGAACCTTGCTCAGAATACGTACTTGCAAATTCAGAGCAGCTGCGTTTCGCTGCCCCTTTTGTGTTGAACGCGCCTTCTTCATCTGCCGCTACGGCACAAAATGAGAATAAAATAACTACTAAGGTTACGACATACTTCTTCATCTTTACTAAATACGGGGGCGGGTTTAGCACCCCCTCTCCATTACTTTTACGTTTACTTGCGTTTGCGAACTAGCGAAATGCCAACAAGTGAAAGTAAGAATATTGCAATCGTTGAAGGTGCTGGCACGCTGGTGGTAGATGTCACAATAGCAGCTTGGGTTATTGTATACGAACCTGGGTCAGCAAAAGAAACACCGGTAACGAATGCTGTTGGATCTGTAGGGTCTAACATAAGGTCTTCATTAATACCTGTCAGGGTGAACGTTGAGACAGGAAAAGGGAAGTCGAAGGTTTGTCCCGCCATTAAAGCTTCTGTGTACTCATCTCCTAACGAATTGCTAAAGGTGATTAGGTACCCATCGTCATCATTTACGCTGAGTAAAGTCGGTGCGGTAACACTGGCAAATTGACCACTGTTCCCAGCGGTGTACGTGTAGCCGGTCGATACATCTGGATCGAACCAAATGGTTTCGCCTGCATCAACCTCCGGTAGCGTGAATACAAATTCGCTCTCTTCACCTACTTCAACATCTTCATCCGGCATTAACGGTGTAAATTCCGACTCACCATTTTCTACGGCAAAATTACCAAAGCTGCTTAAATATACTGTTGTGTCTAATGCATCGTCTGATGCATCAGCTAGCAACATAGTAAACGTATTTCCAGTACTGCCTGGCTCTACGGGAATATCGAATTGTAAAAGCGGAATGCCATTTGGTGCTAATAAACCGTTCAATTCTGTGCCTTCAATGGCCTCGAAGTCAGGGTGGTCGATTGAGATAGGGGCAAATACACCGTCTACGGCAAGCTCAGCCACAGGTGCAAAAGCTACATTAGCACCGTTAAATAATAGGGCAAAGCCGTCGGTATATTCACTATCAACATAGCCTGGAAATTCTTCTGAGCCGAAGGCCGCAATAAATGACACAGTACTCACATCATCAGATACATCAAAAGTAATATCTAATTGCACAGCATCGAAATGTTCAGCTTGCCCGGTAATTGGGGTTAAAATTGTGTTTTGTGCCGCTGAGGCTGGGTTTTGAGGTACATATTCCTCGCCGCCACCATCTTCTGGCCCTGGCTGCTCATTTCCGCCTTCTAGCCCAGGCTGCTCATTTCCACCTTCATTCGTTTCACTTTGCTCAAAAATCTCTACAGGGTTGTTAGAAAACTCTGCTTCTGCCAAGTTGCCGTCATTGGCCGAGGGAAGAGGGATTTCGACTACTTCAGAACCATTATCGATATATTCATTCGGCCCATCGACATAATCGCTTACTTGACCTGTACTAAAGACAATACCGCCAGCACTTGGAAGACCGTAGGTTACTGAGTTATTAGTATAAAAGCCAGCTTGACCAAATTGGCCCGACAGCGATTGCTCGGTAATTGTTAAGCCTGAATTATTAATAAATAGCGCATCGGTTAAAATTTCGGCTGAGTCACTGCTTTCAATAACAATTGCATTGGCATATTGAGCAGAAAATAAAAGGCTAAACGAGAAAGTACTAATTTTTATGATTTTTTTAAAGGTAGGCATTTACTACATCCCTGATGTTCTAAAATTTTTATTTTTTTGAATGATCAATTTATGAAGTTCGAAAATGCCCCAGCAAGAAATTGGCCAGTTTTTAATTTATTGAATTTATTGGTTATTTTTAATTTCTAATCTTTCTGTGTAAAAATTATTGACGGTTTAGGGCTGTTTGGAAAGTGTGTTATTTCTATCACTTAAATTTATATCTATCTATAAATGGTTGAAAATGAAGTTTATGTTAACTAAGTCTATGTATTTTAGTGGGTTCTATTTTATTGATAGCACGTTAGCGCTGTGTATGTGGAGTCTTTACATAGCTAGTTTCAGCTTTTTATTAAACGAAGGCTTTACCTATAATTTCGGATTGGTTTGCTTCAACTGATTGGTCAGTAAGTTCGGCATAAAACGCTTTAGTTATGGTAGACCATCAGTAATAATACGTTCCATCTTAATCTTCAGAAATATCAACATTTTCATGCTGAAAAAAAGTATTATCCTGTCGGTGACAGTAGTCGCTGTTGTAGCCATTACCTTATTTGGCATTTCAACTCACAGGCTATATAGCAAAAAACAGTTATCCGTAGACCCTAAGTTGAATGAAATTTCTGGTATCGAATACGATAAAAAAGGGTTTCTTTGGGCTATTAACGACAGTGGGGATGATCCCAAATTATATCGTTTAGATGATAACGGCGACATTACCAAAGAAGTCATGGTAGCCAATGCTAAAAACATTGATTGGGAAGATATTACCCAAAACGACTTCGGACACTTTTTCCTAGGCGATTTTGGTAATAATGATAACGACAGAAAATGGCTGACTATTTACAAGATAGAAAACCCTATCGATATTAAAACCGAGTCGACGAACGCCGAAATTATTAAGTTTACCTACCCTGAAATGGACGGGAAAACACCGGTTAAACCGAATGATCGTAACTTCGATTTAGAAGCCTTTGTTGCACTAGGACGCCACCTTTATTTATTCACCAAAAATAGAACTGAGCCCTTTGATGGTATTACCAACGTATATAAAGTGGGTGATCATGCGGCTAACTTTGATGCCGAATTAATCGACTCTTTTAAAACCTGTACTACCATGGAGAAACTGTGCTGGATAACGTCGGCGGCATTAAGCCCCGACAGAACTAAGCTAGCGCTATTGGATTCCACTAGTATTTGGTTATTCGAAAACTTCAAAGGGGATAAGTTCTTCTCCGGCGATGTTTACCGCATTGATTTAGGGTTGATTACGCAAAAAGAGGCGGTCACTTTTAAAGACGACAACACCATTATATTTACCGACGAGAAATTTAAAGGTATTTTCGGCGGAAATGCGTATGTGATTAAACTCGATGAAGTGCATAAAAAATTGATTCGAAAGGCAGCAAAGCCAAAAGAAAAAATAATTGAGCCAAACTAGCCTATAGCAAACTTTTATTGAGAGTGTGCAACAAGCACTTTTAGTGAGTAAAATGCGTAGTTGTTTCGTAACCGATTTAACATGATAAGTAGTTTGTATGAAGTTTAGCCCGTTACTGAATGAATTAATTCAAGCGTTAACTTGCCTTCCTGGGGTAGGTAATAAGAGTGCCCAGCGAATGGCGTTTCATCTTTTGGAACGTAATCGCAAAGGGGCAATAGATTTAAGTAATGTGCTGCACAACGCCATGGAGCATATTCACCACTGTCAGCGCTGCAGAACGTTTACAGAAGATGAGCTGTGCGAGATTTGCCGTCATCCAGAGCGCGAAGCCAGTGGCTTATTATGCATTGTTGAAAGCCCGCAAGATGTTTTGGCAATCGAACAAACGCTTAGTTATAAAGGCCAGTACTTTGTATTGATGGGGCATTTGTCGCCTATCGACGGAGTAGGGCCTGAAGAAATTGGCCTCAATGAATTAGAAACCCGTTTTAGTGCAGGTGGCATTAACGAAGTGATCCTTGCCACCAACCCCACGGTGGAAGGTGAAGCCACTGCGCATTACATAGCCCAGCTTTGCGCGGCACATAATGTTGAAGCGTCTCGTATTGCTCACGGTGTGCCCGTTGGTGGCGAGCTTGAATATATAGATGGTAATACCCTTACTCACGCCTTTTCTGGTCGCCGCAAACTCTAAATTGCGGCGCTTCCCCAATAATATTTTTTCGCTTTGCTGTTGAAAACTGCGAGTTCGACCTTACCTGTTTGAAAGTAACGTGATCCATTCAACGAGGAGATATTGGATTATGGCTGAAACAGCCCATAAAGAAACCCACGGTTTTCAGACGGAAGTAAAACAACTTCTACATCTGATGATTCATTCTTTGTATTCAAATAAAGAAATCTTCCTACGTGAGCTTGTATCTAACGCTGCCGATGCAGCAGACAAGCTACGTTTCCGCGCACTAGAAAACGACAGCCTTTATGAAAATGATGGCGACCTAAACGTAAAAATTAGTGTAGATAAAGAAGCGGGCACGGTAACTATTGCTGATAACGGCATTGGTATGAACCGCGATGAAGTGATAGCCAACTTAGGTACTATCGCAAAGTCGGGTACAAAAGATTTCTTCAGTAAGCTTTCTGGCGACAATGCAAAAGACTCACAACTGATTGGTCAGTTCGGTGTTGGCTTTTACTCAGCATTTATCGTTGCTGACAAAGTGACTGTTCGCACTCGTGCCGCTGGCGCAGATGCTTCACAAGGCGTTGAGTGGATTTCTGAAGGCGAGGGTGAATTCACCTTAGCAGAAATCAACAAACCAACTCGCGGTACTGAAATTGTATTGCACCTTCGTGAAGACGAAAAAGAATTCGCTGATGATTGGCGTTTACGTTCAATTGTTAGCAAATACTCAGACCACATTAGTATTCCGGTTAAAATGTGGAAAGAAGAAGTGCCTGAAAGCGAAGGCCCTGATGGCGAGAAGACCCCAGCACAGCCAGGTGAGTGGGAACTTGTCAATAAAGCTACTGCTTTGTGGACGCGTGAAAAGTCAGACATTTCTGATGAAGAATATAAAGAATTCTATAAGCACATTTCTCACGATTTTGCCGACCCATTTGCATGGGCGCATAACAAAGTTGAAGGTAAGACAGAATATACAAGTTTGTTGTACATTCCTTCTAAAGCCCCGTTTGATATGTGGAACCGCGACCAAGCGCACGGTTTAAAACTGTATGTTCAGCGCGTTTTCATCATGGATGACGCCGAGCAGTTTATGCCTAATTACTTGCGCTTCGTTAAAGGTCTTCTAGACAGCAACGACTTGCCACTTAATGTGTCTCGTGAAATTCTACAAGACAACAAGGTAACCCAAGCATTGCGTCAAGGTTGTACTAAACGCGTACTTCAAATGCTTGAGAAAATGGCCAAGAACGACGCCGATAAGTACCAGTCATTCTGGAACGAATTTGGTAACGTGCTGAAAGAAGGTCCTTCTGAAGACCATAACAATCGTGAAAAAATTGCTGGTTTACTTCGCTTCTCATCAACCAACGGTAACTCTGATGCACAAACCGTTTCGTTGGCAGACTACATTGAGCGCATGAAAGAAGGCCAAGATAAGATTTACTACGTAACGGCAGACAGCCTACAAGCTGCTAAATCTAGCCCGCACCTAGAAATCTTCCGTAAGAAAGGCATTGAGGTATTGCTAATGGGTGAGCGCATTGACGAATGGTTAATGTCGCATCTAAGTGATTTCAACGAAAAGCCGTTTGAATCTATTGCGAAAGCAAACTTAGATTTAGGCGACCTTGAAGATGAAGATACTAAGAAAGCCCAAGAAGAAGCAGAAAAAGAAGTAGAAGGTATTGTTGAGCGTGCTAAAGCAGCCCTTGGCGATAAAGTCGTAGACGTTAAGTTTACCCACCGTCTAACTGATTCTCCGGCGTGCATTGTTGCTGATGACAACGGCATGACTACACAGATGATGAAGTTGATGCAAGCTGCAGGTCAGCCTGTGCCTGACGTTAAGTACCTATTCGAACTTAACCCAGAACATGCTTTGGTTAAAACCTTAGCAGAAACGCAAGACGAAGATTTGTTTAAGCAATGGGTTGGTGTATTGTTTGACCAAGCGGCATTGTCTGAACAGGGTAGTTTAAAAGACCCTTCAACGTTTGTGCAAAACTTAAACACTTTATTAATGAAGTTAGCGAAATAAGCTTCATTATTAAAAGTT
>NZ_CAXBMP010000044.1:0-24738 GCF_963976965.1 uncultured Alteromonas sp. | reverse complement strand
AAGAAGAAGTGGTTATAGAAGAAGACGATGATTGTGCAGGCGGTGCGTGCAAAATATGACCCGTGAGTTATTTGATATGTAACACTTCTGTGGATAACATTTAGTTTTTTACAATAAAAACAAATGTTTAAACCAAAGGGGCTGCTAGCCCCTTTTTTATATTCTTTGACAAGATATTTTTTGCGTGTTATATATGTAACATTATGATGAATTATCAAGTCGAATACATACCTCACCCTCAGTACGGGAATCAACTTCTCCCGTTGTTGATTAATGTAAGGAAAAACGAACTCCCTGAACCTTCTGCTGCACTGTGGGGGTGGAGCTTATGGCTTAGCAACAGATTTAATACAGTTAAGGGTCGATTGCGAGACCTGTGCGTTTTTTATGAATACGTGGACAGACACTACCCACGTTTCTTCGAAGACGCGGCAGAATGTAAGATCATCAAAAGACGGCAAGTGAACGACCTTGCAACCTTCCTGCTGCTGAACTTTCAGTATGATATTGAAGATGGTATACAAGTCAGTCCCAGTACGTTCAATCGGCGTATCGATTCGATAAAACTTTTTCTGCAATACCACTACAGCCGATATATAGAGAAAATATCAGACATTGAGCGTGCCGATGCGCTTAGCCGAGAAGTGGCGAGAATTAACGCACACCTTGGCAAAAAGAAATATTCTTCAGCCGAGGTGGAAAACCAAACACAATCAGCAGAGCCACTCACTGAAGAACAAGTTAACTTAATCAGAGATATTGTGCGTCCAAGCGAGAATGATTTCATCAACGATGTCAATCCCTTTAGGCCATCTCTACAAAGGCGTAATGCTTGTCTTGTAATGTTGTTGTGCGAATTAGGCTGTCGAGCATCGGAACTAATGTTGATTAGGCACAATGGCGAGGATCTCAAACTTACTACCAACGCCACGGTTGTGATTAAAACACAACGCACTAACGACAGTGAGCACCGTGGACGAAGAGATGGCGCATCCCATAAAACACTGGGTCGTGAACTTCCGATATCTCAAGGATTGGCTGAATTGCTGATTGATTACATCGAAGAAGATAGACCGAAACTGCGAAAACCGTTTAATGGAAAACTGACTCCATATTTATTCGTGAGTGAAAAGGACGGAGGGCCAATGACGACAGATGGACTGGAATATGTCCTCGATAGCCTTTACCGCAAGATCCCCTCATTAAAAGACGCAGTGCACCCTCATCAATTTCGGGTAACAAGAGGTGGAGAGTTGCGAGACAGTATTGACACGGAGTATGACGGCTCCAATTCTCCGATGAAAAAAGCAGGCGATATGCAAGATACGTTAACTACATGGGGCGGTTGGTCATCAACCAGTTCAATGCCCAAACGTTACACGAATTCCTTATTGCAAAAGCGTATCAGAGAGTATTTAGCGAAAAAGGAAGCAGCATAAATGGGTCATGCACAAACGAAATACCTTAGCCCTCAAACCGTTGATGTTTATCAAGCTATGTACGACCATGTTGAAGAGCTGAACGGTGATTGCGACCCCTTCCCTAGCGAAATAGAAACCTTCCATGGGCAGACTTTAAAGCTAAGAAATGGCGATGGTCATCTAATCAAAAAACATCGTGTTATCAATGTAGGTAAGGATGAAAATACCTACAGTATAAGTGATAGTTATTCCAACCATTCCTATATCAACTTTATCGCTGCAAAGTGCTGGATTGATACCGCAATATCACGTTCACCTGCATCACTTAATCATCAGAGTTCAGGCTTCATCGCTCTTTCTGATATCATGTTGTCAGACAAAGCTTTCAGTAGTGAAAAAAACTTTGCTAAAGGAATTGCCTCTCAGTTATCTGCAATAATCCTCGCCAATAAAACCAACCAAAGAGTTTGGACTGCCATAAGACAATTCGCTAATTATGCAATTGAAAACTCTTACTGGGGCTTTGATGAGACGGTTATTTTTAAGCTTGATGAGGTGGTGATACCTAATAGTGGTTCCAAACAAAGAGTTTCTTTGCTTGATAACGAAAACGGGCCTTTCACACGCTCAGAAATAGCGCAAATATCGACGGCAATTCAAGACGGCAGATTATCATTAAAACACAAAGTAATGGTAAGACTCGCCATGAAATTTGGACTCAGGCCTATACAAATGGCGTTGCTCCGAGAAGAGGACGTGTATTACGACAGCAAAGTTTTTGCTTGGTTTATCAATATTCCTCGTGTGAAAGGGAAAGTTGCTCAGTTAAGACGAAATAAAAATAACTTCCTGTTGAGGCAACTACCACAAGAGCTGGCAGATGATATTCAGGAATTAATAGCAAACGAATCCGACAGGTCGCTATGCGACCTGGACGGCATTCGCCGTCCACGTCCTTTGTTTAAAAGAAGCGCTGCTAATGAACATTACTTAAAAGATAAAAAGCTATCTGATTATGCATGGCATCTAAGTTCTTCACGAATAACCAAGGCTTTTTCAGAAACAATCCAGACTCAGCTAGGACTGAACTCAGCTTATGTTAAAGATGAAGACGACAACCCACTCCCCTTAAAAATCACGGCTTACAGGTTCCGCTATACCCTTGGAACACGGATGGTATTGGAAGGAAAAACACCTGAAGAAGTCGCTGTTGCATTAGATCATTCTTCGACAGCATCGGTCTCTCACTACTTTCGGTACAACCGCGATCTTATTGATTTTATCGATGACACATTCGAATCATCGAAAGTGCTCTCAAATTCGGTTGCTCGCTGGGAAGGCTATATCATTGATGATGACGATGACACTGTTAAAGGCACGGTTGTACGAGGTAAAGATTTAGTCAATTTAGGGAAATGTCTCAAACAATCTCGATGCGATTGGCACCCCTCTGTGAGCTGCTACGGATGCGGCCAGTTCCGACCTTTCAAGAATGCAGATCATGAGTCTCAACTTAAGGTGATTGAGGCTGAGCGTGACTTCGTCCGCAACAACTCATCAGGGCCTGTGCAGCACCAACTGGATGAAGCTTACGAGGGAGCCTTACAGATTGTTGAAGCTCAGAAAATCATTGTCAGGGAAGTATCATGAGCACAATCATCCCGCTTCGAAATAAACGCCTAAGCAAGCAGTATCAGCAACTTCAAGAACGAGTTATAGAGCTTAAACAGCTTGCGCTTTCTGAGTTTGATGCCCTTGTAAAAGCAGGAAAGATTAAAGGAGCTTGGGATGATAAAACGTGGGTGTATCGGAACAGAACCATTTACTTTACGCGCCCCTACACAGAATCAGGCGATTTGGTAACGGGCAAGACACCAGAAGATAAAAAGATCCCCATCTCAGGCGTATGGGCTGATGTATATCGGCTATTCATTCTACATAAAATTAAAGGCCATAAAGGCGACCCAAAAACCATTTCTGGGCTTATGAGCCAAATAGTATGGCTGGGAGAGTTTTACGGTTACGAGATTTCATCACTACAGGCCCTCAATCAAGATAAGTTGGATGCTGTTATCCCAACTCTTGAGGCAAATTTTATTCGCAGAGGCCC
This sequence comes from uncultured Alteromonas sp., assembly GCF_963976965.1. Classification (NCBI taxonomy): domain Bacteria; kingdom Pseudomonadati; phylum Pseudomonadota; class Gammaproteobacteria; order Alteromonadales; family Alteromonadaceae; genus Alteromonas; species uncultured Alteromonas sp. The sequence continues at coordinate 21,207 of NZ_CAXBMP010000044.1, read as the reverse complement.
TTTTGAGCGCTACAAGACCATCGTGAGTTTTGTTAAAAAATTCGTTGTAGTGAATAAGCTATGCCGATCCTTCGTGCCGAAGGTTAAAATGAAAAACCCAGCACTAGGAAAGGCCGATGCTACATCTGAAATTTCAGCTAATGCCAGAGATAAGAAACATGAAGAAAACATCGATATTTACATTGGCAAAATAAAGCAACGTTTTGAAGAAGACAAGCGCAGGTTAGCACGGGGGGAGCCAGCAAAATACCCTGAGCCAAAGCCCTATTATGACGAACTACGTCTTTTAGCAATGCCCTTTTTTCTTGCACTTGGCCTTCGCATTGGAGAAGTATGCAGATTACATAAGGATTGTATCGGTTACGATGAAGAGACTGAAAAGTGGTTCCTTAGGGTATTGACCGAGAAAGGTGAACTTGCCAACGCTCGTCCAGTGCCTCGTAAGTGGCAGGATGTGATCATCAAATCACATAAACGTATTATTGAAATAACTGAACAATTCAGATCATTTGCAAAAGACGTAGAAAACCGAAAAGAACAAGCGTTTGTTGATGTATTAGCCTTTCCAGATAGACACCCCATGATCCTAACTGCGTTAGAAGAAAACGGATACTCTCCTGAGGAGTATTTTTTAAGGAACGAAATTGGTACAACTGGTTCTATTCATCAATCAGGCATTACTTATAATTCATTAAGAATAACAAAGGACAAGGATGGCAATGAAAAAAGAGGAATTTATGCAGATTCGATAGTTGGTAAAATCATCGCCAAAACAAAGCCGGGAAGCAATACCTCGCCGAAAATAGTCATTTCAAAAGCGCAACTCGCCTCACAGGCCATGAATTATTACCGTGAATATCAACAGCGAGTATTTCATGAAAATGAAGTTGACGGCGAAGTCAGTGAAACAATTTCATCCACGTCTTATTCAGTTGATATGCCATTCAGTGACTTCTTATTCATTGTGAAAGATGACATGTTCAATGCAGGCCCATCATCCATTGGATTTGTGCCAAGACCAATGATAAAAACAGATCTAGTTAACTGGTTAATAGAAGATTCTTCTAAAAGTAAATCAGCGTTCAGACGCTACGATATCCGTGATGATAACAACAATATTGTGAATGTTACATCACACCAATTCCGGCACTGGCTAACCACTGCCCTACTTCGCTCCGGCAAAAATGAAAGTATGATCGACTTGTTCATGGGCAGAAAAGCTGGGCAAACACGACAATACGACCACCGTACAGCCAAGGAACGAGCTGAAAATATGAGATCTCGCTACATGTCTGAAACACCGCCCGATGATGTCTTAGGACGACGTGTAAAGCGTATGAGAGATAATAACGTTTGCGAAAGCGAGATTGAAAATGCGCTAAACCATACACTATCAGTCGTTCACTACACCCCATGGGGAACATGTAATCGCGACCTAGACGTAAGCCCATGTGAGAAAGGCATGATGTGTCTTCGGGGTGAGGATGGTAACGGCTGTCAACATTTTGGAATAGATCCTGATGATGAAGAAGCGAAGCAATCCATCATCAACACCAAAGTACATTACGAAACACAGTTGGCTGCACTGTTGCCAAATTACGAAGAGTTGTCTCACAAGCTTAACAAGCAAGAGCCATTGGATCAGCATGTCCAGTTTTGCATAGACACCATTAATGGCTGTGAGAGCGCTCTGAGGGCTTATGAGCGTGCAAAAGATGCCAAAGACAACCAAATACCAGTAGTACAAGTGTTCAGCCCCGAGGAGGCCTTATGAGTAAGTCCCCGCCTTGGCTATCCATAGCATTATCTAACCTTAGCTTCTTTGAGAATAATCCAGAATACAAACATGAGTTTGGGCACGACTATATTGCCGACCGCTGTGGCATTACTCGGATGACTCTCAATCGAAATAAGAAATACATGGCAGAGTACAAAAGGGTACGAGAAGTATTAAGAGGCTTTAAGTCCGAAGGTAAAAAGACATCAACAGATTATGAGGAAACTCTTAAGGAAAAAGTGAAAAAAATTGATGAGCTTAAGGCCGATAAAGCTGAACTCAAGCTCAGGTTAAATGATTGCTATCAGATTCTGGAAGATCATGGAATAGATCCTCAATTCATTTATCCAACCAAGATGAAAAAGCATAAGGAAGCGTAATGAGTAATCCGGCAGCCAAAGTAAACCTTGAACGATTCAACGCTTTCGTTGACGAAAGAAAAAAGCAAGGTGACTGGGAAGATTATACCTTGCCAAACCGACTCGACTTGAACAAAAAAATGATCGCAAGAGAGTGCGAATTTGATAGAAAACGCATTACTGAAAACTCGAAAATCAGAGCCAAATATGAGGATGTAAAAGCTGATTTAATCGCAAAAGGTATTTTGATTGAAGATATCAGAACCCCTTCAGAGCAGCACTCAGCTAAAGCAACAACTGGAAAATCTAGCGTTGATAAACGTATGCTTAAAAAATCTCAAGAAACCAACGCCGCACTTGAAGAACAATTATATAAAACCACAAAAGAGCTAGAAGAAACAAAAACCAAACTCAAGCGACTCACTGCGATTGAAGATTACTTGTTAGCGACTGGACGGCTTTAATGAATGTGTTTGAAGGCGAAATACAAATACGCAAAATACGCCGCCGTGGTGGTATCGGTGGCGTTATATTTTCAGCCGTAGCTGTCGGCAGTAATCAACGTTTTGTGGTAAAAGCGAACTACCAAACAGCTCGCTCCCCTAGCCTATTTAGAGAGATGCACATCTGGCATGTAAAAGGCCATGTCGAGCAAACCCCAATTAAGTGGAAAGATGGCACCACAGCGATTGAGAATACCATCACACCGATAAAGATGGACTTTGTTAAAGCGGCTCATGAAAACCTCAAGCGCTTATTGGCTGAATCACCTGACTTTAAAGGCATTAGTGAAATTAAAGCGAACAAGCTTGTAACCTTCTTTGGCGACACCCTTTATGACATCGCTCGAAATAATGATATTGAGCGTTTATTACCAATTGTGGGTGAGGAGGTTGCTCAACGTATTATTGCTGGACTGAATCAATATGAAGAGCTGGGAGCATTGCGTTTACTTGATGACTTAGGAGTGCCTCCTTACATTGGCGATTCAGTGATCACCATATGGGAACAGCAAGCGTATGAGAAGATCAAAATGAACCCATATTTCTTAACTGCATTCATGGCGGATTTATCGACAATCGATGCCTATGCCTTAGACCGTCTTAAAATGAAAGAAGATACACCTGAGCGCCTTATCGCTTATGCCAAACAGGTGATGTTTACTGGTTTTAATTCAGGTAATACGTGCCTTGAAACAACTAAAGTGAAATATCAACTTGACCGTATGCTTGGCAAAGCGCTTGGCACAAAGGCGTTTGACAAAGCTGTTGAACAAGACGAATTGGTCATTCACGGCAACCTTGTGCAAGTAAAAAGCATGAATATTGTTGAGTCTTCAGTTGCCAGTATCATCAAGCAGTTAAGTGATAAAACGTACAACCCTGCACTCGCTAAACGAATTGATAGTGTTATTGACTCCTTCGAGTTAGGCGTAGGCTTTTCACTCACAGAGGAACAACGAAATGCCGTACTGCAATGTTGCACTAATTCTATTACTTTACTCACAGGTGGCGCTGGTTGCGGCAAGACAACCGTCATAGAAGCCATCTGTTACGCCCTAGAAAGCTTAAATCAAACAAAACAAGTCATTCTCATGGCTTTAGCAGGTAAAGCCGCACAGCGCATTACAGAAGCGACAGGCAGAGAAGCACTTACCATTGCGGGGTTTATGCACAATGTAAAGCCTGAAGACATTGACGAAGACGCAGTGATAATCGTTGATGAAGCGTCTATGGTGGATGTCTTGTCGTTGCTTAAAGTATTAAAGCGTGTTCCAAAACGAGGGCGAATCATTTTAACGGGTGACCAAGAGCAGTTACCACCTGTTGGTGTTGGGCTTGGCTTACACGTATTGGTCAACTTATCTTTAGCCAATCCGCACCTATCAGTGGTTAAACGTCAGTCTGAAAGCTCAGGCATTCCAAACATTGCTTCTGCAATACGAAACTACCCAGCAAAAAAAATCGAAGTCCCGTTTACCCCATATCAAGGTTTAGGCAAAGGTGTCAGCTTTATCGATTGTGAACCTAGCAACATAGAAGCAATGTGCATGAAAGTCTACCAAGAGCTGGGCGGTAATGGCACCGATGATAGCGTGGTATTACTGTCATCAGTTAAGCACCAAGAAGGCGGCGTGGTAAACCTTAATAGCCATGTTTACGATAAGTTTGCCCTTGGTGAAAAGCTTACGCTAGCGCATATCGAGTTTGGAAATGTAAACCATAACATTGATGGCAGACCAATTAAGATTGGCGAGATGGTCATGTTCACTCGCAATGACTATAAAAAGGATATTCGTAATGGCTCAGTCGGTAAAGTATTAGGCTTTAACGATGAGGACGTCACCATTGACTTTGAAGGTAATATCGTTGAGCTAGACCTGAACGATTTAGTCAATATTGAGCGTGCTTATGCTATGACGGTACATAAATCTCAAGGCTCCCAATATGAACGAGTCATTGTCGTGGTTAAAAACAGCAGAAACCTTGATAGGCACTTGCTGTATACCGCCGTGACTAGAGCAAAACAGCAAGTGATATTTGTTGGCTGTAGAGATACGTTTCATTCAGCATTAGAAAAATCTAATGCATTGAATAGAAATACGTTACTAGCAACTCATCTCATGAGGTGCAATTTCAAATAATGATTGATTTGCTAATTAGTGATTTCGACAGTTAACTTGATTGATTCATTGGTATCTTTTACCTTCCCCACTAATATTGAAGGAGCATCTTTCCCGTAATAACTTGGCTCTACAGTATTTAGGTTTGTCTTTGATATTAACGACGGATTAAACTCTGTTTTTTCCAGTGCTTGATTCAGTAACCCTTGTAACTCACTACTTGAAAAAGGCATACCACCATCACTTGTTTGCTTGGTAGTCAATGATGAACCATTAACATCAATAACAACTTTATATTTCAAATCTGCTGGAAGCTCTTTAAATGCTTTTAAAGCAGTGCTGATTAGGTCTGTTGCAGCAGAAGTTCGAGCAAACGGTTTCCAGCGACCACCTTCCGTTTTTATAGTAACTACATTCTTTTTGACAGATATACCAAATCTCGAATAACTGGACGCCTTATTTAGTGATTTTTTGTATTCATCTTCGAAAAGTAACCCTTTGTCGTTAAGATCGATGTTTGCCGCTGAAAGTAACTCTTTTGCTCCGTTATCAAAGCCACTTAAGTCAAATGTGGTCGTAACTGGGTTGGAATTAAACGGTGTAAAACGAAGAGTCAATTCTCTTGAAGATGAAAGCTCTCGAATAAGCTCTCTCGTATTCTTAAGAAATACAGCCTTATTATTGGTTGATATGGAGCCTTTGAAATCATTAGCTGGCTCAGAATCAAACCTCAGGGTCAGTGTTCTGGAATCACCACGTTCGGTGTCTGGCGTTACACCTAGAGAGAAATAAGACTCTAAACTACCCTCTTTATATCGAAGAATTAGTTCAGGTGTCGCAACATCATTGACCCATGCTCTAATTGGTGATTGAGCCTTTAAGGACATTACCACGGTCTTAGAGTCATCAATGGGAGAAGTTTCTGTGCGAACCTGCCAGTCGCCCTTATCGCCTTCATTATCTTCCACATTGAAAGAAGCGACAAGCTTCCTTATCTCTGATTGCTGAGCACTAGGGCTGCTTATCTTTGATATCCTAGTTACCTCGGCTTTAAGCTCATCAACGTTCAATTCACTAGCCTGAGTTGAAGAAATCATAGCCAGTAATATTGCAATATTAATATTTTTCATACGAACATCCATGTATAACTTGTTAAGTTTAATATGTTTTATTGACAGGATACACTACACATCTAAATTAAGACAGCGCCTAAGGGAGAATGAGCAGCCAGCCTTTATTGGTCAGTGCTCAAGTGCGTAAGTTCCTCGATTGCAGATTTGTTAGATATCAATATCGCAAGTAAACGATCTATATCTAACACAATATTTCTTTTACTCTCATAGCATCTTGCCTGTGATAGAATTGTATGCTTCTCAACCAACTCTTTCTCCAAATAAATACACTCAACCGCTAGCTCTTCAACTTTACATTTTGGCATGTTTATCTCCTCATCTGATGGGAGAAATATACCAATCTTAACGTGTCATGTTAGGGGCCAGAAATTGATCCATCTCCGCCAAAATAGATATCGACAACTTCAGACGGATTGAAAGCATGTCTGCGAAGTTTTTTACCGTTTTTCGACTCAGATTCATATTCAAGTAATTGCATACCAAGAATTAACTGACTTACGTCGATTGCTTGACTCAACCATCTCCAATCAAAAATTGCAGGCTTTACCCCCTGATTTAATTGCCCGAACTCATTACACCAACCTTTAGCACTATGTGATTCAACCAATCCTCCTGTTAAGTGAAGTACAGGACGCCCTTCTCTAAAATCCCTTTTGAGATGATCCAATCTAGTCTCTTCATCTGATATTGAAGACCCTACTGACTCATATACGGTTGATATTTTTGACAATACGTCATAAAAACTAACAGATAGTTGACGTTCGAGAGCATTGTCATAGGACATGAATGCATGGTAACTGTGAAACCTATCTATAATTTTTCCAGTCCCTCCCCCAATTTTCTGCCCTTTTCCTGTAATTGCAGAATCAATGTCTCTCCAACTTAGTAGCGAATCAACTCCCAAAGCGTGCATTAAACGCTCCCTCTTGGAAAGATCCCCCTTCAATTTGCCATACTCTCTAATCGCACCCGATAACATAGCTTGAAAGAAACGTTCACGCCGATTTTTATGTTTGGCAGAGGGATAAGCAACCCACGACATGTATGTTGCGGCTCCTACTGAACTAAACTCAATTGGTTCAGATCTATGGAAGTCTTGATTTCTGCGATACTGTTTTAGCAGTTGAATACCAGCTTTTACAAATTCATCCAAAATACAAATATTTCCAATTTAAAAAATTGTGCTTTACAACAACATCAATTGCTGCGGGTTATTAGGGTACGCAGTACCCTAATGCTTAACTCTGCAATATAAAATAAACCTATCAGCATATCGGGCATAGTAACCTGCCATATTGTACAGATGCCAATTCCCTTCCTGCCAAACGCTTTTTAAATGTAACAGTTTCAGCCTCAAAAAGCCTAAAGTTTTGGCTAATATCAACCTATTTCACTTGGCTTTTTAGTGTTACACATATACACTGTGACACTATATATTGTGTCTTACAGGTAGAATTAAAATGAAAACCACATATAATCGTGGCTACAACCGACCCACCCACACACCTGTTACATTTTTTACGCGACATAACAAAATTTAGCACGCCCCCGCTTTTGCGAAATCGGTATCGCAGCAAGAACATAATAAATAAAACGCGTTTATCATTAAGTTTTTAGTTAGGCACTCATGAAATATACTACGTTTAATCAGCAAAGTACCAACCCATTGGTTGAACCTATGTTCTTCGGTAATCCGGTGAATGTAGCTCGTTACGACCAACAAAAGCATGCCATTTTCGAAAAGCTTATTGAAAAGCAAATTAGCTTTTTCTGGCGCCCTGAGGAAGTAGATGTATCTCGCGATCGTGTTGATTTTCAAAAATTAACCGACCCTGAAAAGCACATCTTTATTTCAAATTTGAAGTACCAAACCCTATTAGACTCGGTTCAAGGCCGCAGCCCTAATATCGCCTTTCTACCTATCATCTCGTTACCTGAGCTTGAGACGTGGGTAGAAACATGGTCTTTCTTTGAAACCATCCACTCTCGCTCTTACACGCACATTTTGCGTAACTTGTTTTCAGACCCGAGTGAAATTTTTGAAGACATTGTGGTTAACGATGAAATTAAGCGCCGTGCCGCCGACATTTCGAAGTACTACGACGACCTTATTTTTGCCACTCAATTGTGGCAAACACAAGGTGAAGGTGTGCACACGGTTGATGGCGTGCCACATACCATCAACATGTACGAGTTAAAGAAGAAGCTTTTCTTGTGCATGAACTCAGTGAATGCTTTAGAAGCCATTCGTTTCTACGTGTCGTTTGCCTGTACGTTTGCCTTTGCGGAACGCAAGTTGATGGAAGGTAATTCAAAAATTATCCGCCTGATTGCCCGTGATGAAAACCTACATTTGTCTTCTACCCAACACATTTTGAATTTGTGGGCACGAAACAAAGACGATCCAGAAATGGCGCAAATTGCCGAAGACTGCAAAGAAGAAGCACGCGCTATCTTCATGAATGCCGTTGAGCAAGAAAAAGAATGGGCTGATTACCTATTCCAAAACGGCTCTATGATTGGTCTTAACAAAGAAATTCTTTGTTCTTACGTTGAATACATTGCGAATCAACGTATGACGGCAATTGGCCTAGATGCACCATTTGATATCAGCAGTAACCCTCTGCCGTGGATGAATAACTACCTTAACTCTGACAACGTTCAGGTAGCACCACAAGAGTCTGAAATTAGTTCTTACTTGGTAGGTCAAATTGACTCTGCGGTGAGTGAAGACGATTTTGCTGATTTCGAACTGTAGCGCTAAGCTGATTTTAAGCGCTAGCGCTAACAGATCACACTATAAAAACGCTGAGAAGTAGCGCCAAAAAATAATGAGCACAGCTGATAAAACACTCCGCATCGACGTTGTTGATGTGGGGTGTATTTCTTCCCCCCCTGATACTACGCTTCTTACCGCCCTTGAAGCCGCTAACATCAATATTCACTACCATTGCCGTGAAGGTTTTTGTGGTGCGTGTAGAACTAAGCTGATTGAAGGCGAAGTAGAATATACTACCGATCCCCTCGCCTTTATTGATGATGACGAAATTCTTCCGTGCTGCTGCGTAGCCTTATGCCCGCTTAAAATCAAAGTGCCTCTATAAATCGAGCCTGCTGTAAATCGAATACCGTTATAAATCAAGCCCGCTATAATTTACCTACCGCGTTAAGCCCAACCTTAATGACTATTCGCTAACGTAAGTTCAAAACTAAAACACGTACCCTTCCCTAATTGACTCTCTACTCTCAAATCGGAATTAAGCAGTGCCATTAGCTTTTTACAAATAGCCAAACCTAAACCTGCGTGGCTACACGTATCTTTTTCTGTATTACTGGCCTGATACCTAGCATCAAAAATGTACGCTATTTCTTTATCGCTAATTCCAATACCAGTATCACGAATATCTACTCTAAGCTTATCGTTATGTAACACCACAGCAAGATCTATGCTGCCATTTTCCGGAGTATGGCGAATAGCATTGGCAATAAGGTTCGTAAGCACGCGCTCAAGCTTGCCAATATCAGCAAACACGTAGTATTCAAAGTGATCGGGAATAACTTTAATAGCGATATTTTTTTGTTTCGCGTCTAGTTCGAACTTCGCGGCCACATCATGCAGTAATTCGCCTAACGGGAAAGACTCTTGATGCAAGGTAACTTGCCCGCCTTCTAAATACGCAAGCTCAAATATTTGGTCGATAAGATGCTTTAAGTTTTTCGCGTTTTTAAGCGATACATCCACAAAATGCCTTCTATCTTCTTTAGATAAACTGTCTTCATTCAGCGCTAATGTTTCAATGTATCCTTGTAGGCTAGCCAAAGGCGTACGCAGGTCGTGTGATAAGTCGGCAAGCAGTACACGCCGCTGGCTATCAATTTTATTAAGTTGGTCGAACTGATTGTCTATATGGGTAAGCATATCGGTAAACGCACAGCCTAAGCGGTCTATTTCGTTGGCGCTGTTTCTGTTCCATGTAGCCAAATTAGGGGGTAGTTTTTCTCGATGAAAATCGGCTTCTTGTACGCGGTCCATATCATCGCTTAAGCGTCTTAAGGGCGTGGTGAAATATTTAAACAACACAAGCAACGCTAGCAAGAGTAAAAACAAACCAACAAACATAAATAATGCGACTTCGCGCATGCTCTGGCTATTTTGTAAATTCGCGATAATGGAGTCGTAACGCTCACCACCAATAATCACATACAAATAGCCTTGCAGTTGTTCGTTGTTATAAACCGGCGCCGCAGAAAATATTTTTTGCAGGCCAATGTTTCTTGGGTCGTCACCTTCAATGGGAAAGCCGCGATCGGTATTGATAAGCTGTTTTATAGGGGCAATATCCACCGCATCGGCTTTCACTTTTCCAGGCTCGGCCGAATACGTAAGAATGGTACCTTCAGGGTCTAAATAATAAAACTCAAAACTTGGCCCCAAAATCATTAGCGTATGAAAAAGGTTTCCAAGGGCTTCGTAGTCGTAAACCCCTTCCTTCAGTAACGGGTTATCACTAACAAGATGTTCCGCTAAGCCAATATGCAGTTTTTGTTCTGCTTCTTGTTGAGTACGTTTTTGTAATAAATTCGTGGAGTAAAAACAGGCAATCATCACCACCATAAATACGCCAACCAAGCACACGGCAAGGCGAGGATAAAAGCCGAATTTCATAGCGTTATACTCCTTGAGGATTAAATTTGTACCCTACACCCCATACGGTTTGTACAATTTGGGGCGCAGTGGCGTCGTTTTCTAATTTCGAACGCAGCCGATTAATATGTGAATTCACCGTATGCTCGTAGCCACTATGATGGTAGCCCCACACCGATTCTAATAATTGGCTGCGACTAAACACTTGCCCAGGGTGACTGGCTAAGTGATGAAGCAATTCAAATTCAGTGGCGGTTAGTACCAATTCTTCTTCAGATAAAAATACCTGATGATTTCGCTGGTCGATAACAAGGCGGCCTAGTTTTAACGGTGTATCTGTTTGTTGTTGCGTGGTTTGAGTTTGTTGCACCACATGATATTTGCGAAGCTGAGAACGCACCCTTGCCTGAAGTTCTCTTACGCTAAATGGCTTTGTCATGTAATCGTCGGCGCCAAGCTCTAACCCTAATACTCTGTCGGTTTCAGAGGTTTTCGAGGTAAGCATAATAATGCTTTGCATAGGCAAGGCATCTCGCACCTTGCGGCATATATCTAAGCCGCTCATGCTAGGCAGCATTACATCCAAAATCACAATGGCGTATTCATCAGACAACGCACATTCCAACGCTACTTTTCCGTCAGTTTGATGTTCTATTTCAACACCCAGTTCTAACAGATTAACCCGCATTAAATTTGCGATATCTTGGTCGTCTTCAACAATTAATATTTTGTCGGTCATTTTTGGGAAAGCCACAGTTCAAAAACTAATAGAACGATGGAAAAGCGTTAATCTTTCACAAGATTAACGCTTTTTATTTACCCGCCCGTTAAAGTAGACTTTAGTCTAAGTCTTGGGCATTATTTTTCATTACTCAGTTCGCGTAATTTGTATACGAATAACCGGGTTATCGAACTTATGTTCAACCGTTAACGCCGAGGTTGAAAGGCCGTCGTCCGAGCTCACCACACCTGGGTGCATTGAGATAAACCCTGTGTCGTCACGGCTTGGACTAAAGCCCTCTCCGTTCGCTGCAGGGCCTGGCACGGTTGCAGCACTTTCTGTGTTTGCTTCCGTACCTGCATCATAAGCTGGGCTAACAGTCGTATAGGTAGCGCCTACTTCAAGGTTGGCTAGGCTCCAACTGTTAATACCGGTAAAGGCATCGTTGGTATTTCCCAGCATGGCAGCAATAGTCAGGTTAGCGTCAGTGATATCGTCAATAGTGACACTAATGGTTTGTGAGTCGCCTGGGGTAATGGGGCCAACGCCGCCAGCACTTGCATCACCTAATGTTAAAAAGTCGGCTGAATCGCCTACTTCGGCAATACGCTCTAGTTCCACCGATGCAACAGCACCTACTTCCCACAACGTACCTTCGCTATGCAGCACTACCGCAGGCGGCGATACTGGCTGACCATTAGTTAAATTAGTTACGGTTACGTCGTACGATACCGGCACTGGATCGGGAATTTCAGCTGGCACTTCTACTTCTACAATTACTTCACGGGTATCGTCATCACCACACGCCGCAAGCAAAAAGGGTAACGTAAGTACCAATGCTTTTTTATAATGTTTGGCTAAATATTGCATAACAGCCTCCTTATCGTACGGTTACTGTTACTTTAGCTACTGGGTTCAACCAACGATGAACGGCGTTGTCTACATCACTTGCACCTTCCGTTAACGAATCGTCGCCAATGTTTCCGCGGTGAATATGTACGGTAGTGTTAGTATCTGCGCCTGCTACACCAGTTCCGCCGTTACCAAGTAATGGATCTAATGGTGGTGGTACTGGCATACCCGCCATACCTGGTTCACCGCTACCACGTAATTCGTCGTTAGCTTCTGTGCCCGCATCATAAGCATTAATGAAAACCGTATAAGTGCCAGCTTCTGTTGGAATTTCCCAGTTATCTAACCCGATAAAACCATCGTTAGAAGGAAGGATCATCGCTACTACCGACAATACAACATTGTCGTCGGCTGTCATTAAGTCGGCTGACGTAGACATGGTAGGCGCTAACAGCCCGCCTGCAGGATTAGCAATTACGTCTGCGCCGATAGCACTACCAATGGTAGCGATACCGTCTAAGCTGCCGCCTTCGGCCATCATTTGTAATTCAGTGCTGGCAGCTTCGCCTACTTCAAATAAGCTGGCATCAGCGGTGTGCGCCACAGCGGCAATAGGTGTGAAGTACAACCCGTGAGTTAAGTTCTGAATTTCTACTGTTATATCAGCAGCGAAACTTTGTTGGCTTGCAAACGCAAGCAATGCCGCTGCAGAAATTTTATTAAATCGCTTCATGATGTTTCCTTAGTAATAAATAGGTTTGTGTTAACGCCCTATCAATACTGAAAGAAAGATGTCACGAAAGTATCCAGAAAATGGGACAAAACTGTACTGATGACATAACAGGTTTGTAAAGAAGTGGAAGTTAGCGTGTGCAATATTAGCAGCGGGAAATTTTAAACACGGCCATTGGTTTTTATCCTCTCTGCCGTTACAGAATCCATACTATTTCAGTGTTACGCTACGGTAACTTCCTGCGGGTATCGTTCGATATTGAGGTTTACTAAAACTGCTGTGAATGTTTCCTAAGCTTTGTGGAAAGCTTAGCCCAATGCTTTCTACCTTTGATAACGTATGGGTGGCGTACATCACCACAGTCATTTTTTGCCTGTTCTCGTTTTCTATTACAGTAATGCCATCAATAGCTTGTTCAATGTTATTGACGCTTATTACCGTTTGCTTTTTTAGAATCGACGCAAAAAAGGTATCTTGGGCTTTAATGGATAGCCCCTTCGGCATAACGCTGTCTATATCACCGACTAAAAACGCGGCGCTATCACTTACTGCTGCTACCCAATGGGCTCTGTCGGTTTGCATCCGTATTTCTACTTGCCCGTCTCGCAATATAACTTGCGCCGTGGTTTCTTCAACCACATGAGCATTTGTTGCAAAAGAGAGTAGCAAACAAGTAAATGCAAACACCCCCTTCAGCAAGGCGCGTAAATACGATACTGAAAACAAGAATGTAGTCATGCACTTTCTCACGGCTTCTCAACCGTAAATTTACAAATAAGCGTATTACTGGTTTCTAAATCGTCGCCCCAAATTAACTTTGCACTTTCATCCCAACTTATAAGGTTGTAGCCATCTTTAGGGCTAACCATTTCCGCGCTATATTCGGTAGCATTTGGCCATTCACTTACATCAAACCCTGCTTTCTTCCACCCAGAAGGTGCTTCGGTACTAGTATAATCACACGGCGCTGTGCCAGCGGTTGGGTTTAATTCAGTTTCACACTGCTTATTTAATGGCGCTTCATGAAGTACCTTGCAATGCCAGGCGCTATTACTAACCGCAACCGTTTCATTGGTTGAAATATCGGTAAGCTGCATGATGAAGCCGCCATCTCCCATTTGTTGCCTTGGTGTACCAATATATTCAAGCCCAGTATCGTTTTGCTTAAAGTCTTTAATAACTAAATTGATAGTGAGCGGGTAATCGGCCGAAAATGTAACCTCTTCTGCGTTGAAAGAACGCTCGGTGGTAATAGGTACTGAATCTTCAACAATAAGTTGCTGGTTAAGATACGCCGCGAACCAATTGTCTGCCCATGCTTCAAGTTTAAAAGTATGGCTTTTGTTCACCATTGTAGTGTGTGTCGTTTTATTAACTTTTGCACTATTAGGGTCGTTTTGGCGAGGTGGCTTTCTATCACCTTTTGGTGGCGGTGGCGGAGAGTTGTCTTGTCTTCTGCCTGGTTCTTCATTTTGGCTTTGGTTTTGGGTTGGGTTTTGTTTTGAATCGGTATTGCGACAAAACGTACCCGTTTCTGTTACCCCGCCGTTACTCACCGTTTTTTGTTCAAAATCAAAACAGTTTGGCTTTAACGCATTCGGCGTGTAATGCACAAAGTAATCTTGGCCCTGATAGGTATAGGTCATAGAACGTTTACCAGTATCGGACACAGTATGCTTTAAATTTTCAACGCCATCTCTGGGAGGCGTTAAGTTATCTCGCATAGCATTCAGTGTTGTTGAAGAACCATCTTTATCGGTGCTGGTAAGCGGTGCTACTCTGGGTAGGTCACCTACATCAACATTTCCAACCAAACATTGAACGATATAAGGCGGCGCCTCTGACGTATGGTAACGATAACCAAATACATCATCAGCCTGACCGTTACAGTCATCCAGTGTGCCCTTTGTTATTTTACTACCATCTGGATTATCGTCTCCGTAAATAGGATACCCGTCATACGCCCATCCAATAATGGGGTTATTTTTACGATTCGCCATGGTTTCAATCATACAAGTAGGCGCCGCATGGTAGTGGTAATCGTCGCCCCGCCCTGCGTGACCACCACAGTTGTCTAACTGGCCTAATTTAACGGTATCAACGTTTTCGTTGTAGTGTGATAAATCAAGTTCGCCTTGAGATGAATAGTCGTATATAGGAACGCCATTAACGGCAACACCTAATGCAGCATCAATACTGGTTAATGATTCAGCTTTGGTAGGTTTAAGCTTTATGGGGGCTGCATAATCTAAAGCGGGTACCGGAATTTGTTCGTTGGTGCCCGTAATGCCATTCATCATATCGTGGCTAGGATAGGTACTAGAAGTTAAATAAGCATAGCTGTCGTCACATGTTACCTGTACCGACTTACTAAAACCGGCCTCTTCTACAGACGCTGATATGATATCGCAGTGCGCAGTATCGGGCTGATGGCAAGCTGATAGTGCGCCGCCACTTAAAAGTAACACTAAAAATAAATGATTGTGTTTCATGAGGAAAGCTCCACCGTGATGTCGCCACTTTTATGCTTAATTTGGCCTATTAATCATAGTGTAACAACAATTTTTGGAGAAACTATGGCGAAGACAATAATTTACAATATGATGAAGAAACCCAAGCGTAGGTCTACTTACTTCGCCTCAATAGCCGCGTGTCGAATTAATCTTTAATTACTTGTTCGCTTGCGTGCCAAAGTGACATCGAAATTGCTTATTCCACACTTTAAGACCATAATGCACATGTGACATTTTGACACAACAGGAGATAACATTATGGCTACTACTTTGCCTCGCATCACCGCTAGAGTTGATGTCGATACACAAGACTTACTTACAAAGGCTGCCGCGATTGCCGGCATGTCTAGCATCAACTCGTTTGTTCTAAGCGCTGCAATCGAAAAAGCTAAACAAGTTATCGAACGTGAACAGGCTTTAAAACTGAGCCAAGCTGACGCGATGTTGCTTATGGAAGCTTTAGACTGTACTGCAACACAGAACTCAAAACTAAAAGCTGCTGCTGATCGATACGATAGCAAAACTCAATGATGAATACGGTACTGCTAGATAAAGCTAAACACGATAGAAACCGATTCAACTGTGGCATCGAAGCTCTCAATAATTACTTAAAGGTAATAGCGAGTCAGCAAGCAAAGAAGGACAACACCAGAACGTTTGTTTTGGAAGATGATAGCGACAACTCACATGTCATCGGCTTTTACACGCTAACAATGACACCAATTGACTTACAGGCATTGCCTGATAAGTTACAAAAAAAGCATCAATCATCCACTTCTGGTGGTCTGATTGCCCGTCTTGCTGTCGATGACCGATACAAAGGGAAAGGCTTTAATGAGTGGCTGCTTATCGACGCACTCACAAAGCTATTAGCCGCTAGTGATAGCGTTGCATTTCCAGTTGTTATTGTTGATGCCAAAGACGGAGCAAAACATTTCTATGAACGCTATGGTTTTCAGGCATTTCAAGACGCTGAAAACAAACTCTTCATTTCCATTGCAGATGTGAGAGCAAGCTTAGGCTAGTTAACCGCTAGCCTTTAGTCGCTTGATTGACTTATAGCATTACTCTTTAATGTACCAACCTTTAGATTTAAGACATGAAGCATTACCGCTAAAAAATGATAATAACTGGACGCTTGCAACGGTTACATCTTCTTTATGTGAATTTTTGTCTAAAGTTGTGCCAGTAACACTTTCTCTAGCTTGTAACGCACAATCACTCACTTCTTTGCGAAACAGTTCATTATCGGCACTCATCTCACCGAATTGGTCATGTACAACAATTGGTGCCGATGTAGAACATGAACACATCGTAAGTAATATAAGGGGCAAAGAAAAAACGCTAATTTTTGAAGCCATAACCTTTCATCAAATCCTTGTAATGCTAACACCCCGCTTAATGGTAATAACACGTGGGCTAAATTTTGGAGCGAAGCGACTTAATAGTCGTCCGCGTAAACGGTATGGGTTCAAAACTCCTCGGCAGATTAAGAATGACGATGCATGATCAATTTTGCACTTGGGAGTTGATACTAAGCGTTTTTAAACCAACCATTTTGAGTTGTAGGTGGACCAACTAACCGGTCAAGCACAGGCAACTTCCAATTCCAGTACTTTTCATGGGCATACTCTGAAGGGAAGTAACCTTCAAAAGAGTCGGCCCACTTATCCAAGACGCGAAGCCTTCTCTTTATGCCGCGTACTTTTTCTTTAGATCGATTGATACTAATTCGTCGCATGATCTTATTCGGTCGGTTAACGCCTCAATCAGCCGACACGTTAGTGGTCTGCTGGATTGATTTGTTAGCATTTTCCTCGGTTAGTAAACATATACCCAACCAAATAAACCAAACAATTTGTGATACGCCAAATATTTCAGTAAATAGTTTGTCAGGATAAATAGTTGCAATGCCCGCTATGCCTACAAAATATCCGAGATAGTTAAGTGACCGGGGTAATCTGCCCTCTTGTATAGCTGCTACGCTAATCAATAGAACCCAAAGTCCGCCAACTAATTCATTTCCACCACCTATACTTTCTGTTATCACTGAAACGATTATCCACATATCAAGGGCTTTTTCTGGATTTGCATCCATCAGATTGATTGCATGATCAAGCCCGATATTCGAAATCATTCCACTTGCGATCACCAGACCGACCCAAATGCCCCCGAATAGAGATCCAATAGTAATTAAGGGATTAACTTTATGTTTAAGCCTCTCATACATACCAATAACGAGTATTGCCAGAAAAATGCCAAACACCACGTACATTAGAAAATAGATCATTGAAAATAGAAGTTGATTTTCTGCCATGTAAGTCATTTTTTCGACTGGACTACCATCAACCGGATATGACCAAAAAGCACCAAAATACACAAAGGCTGCTATGTAAATAAGCCCTTGGAAAATTGCTGCGATACCAGCTAGTTTTTGTAGACCCTTCATTTGGCAAAACTCCGTTTGTTGTATTGCTAACTTCCAAATATGGGGCGTAGACACGTGCGCGAAAATAGCGAAGCCGCGCACGTGTCTGCGTCCCAACGAGCGGCAGCGAGTGCCATAAATTGTTTGTTATATATACATTGCAACTACGAAGAGAGCGAATGGTGCGAGAAAAAATGCGCTTAACCTAATAAGCCTTTGGGACTTTTCCGCGGTAGCAACGACTAAAAGATAAATATTAGTAACCACAATGAAAATTACAAAAGAGACAAGTAAGCCCCAAAAACCAAATTGGCCTAATAATGTCACTGAAACAGCGGTTGCTGGTAATGTGGCTAAGCCGACTAACCACTTATTTGAGTAATCCATTTAACTTAATGTTTCTTCCGTATGTATAACTTCCCAGGAGAGTTCACCCATAAAAGTGGACACTGGTTTTAATTGTTATGTTTCATTGTGTATGCAAGTACATTGCAAGTCCAAATAACACTAAGCCCGGTAACATGGTTAAATTGGAAATTCGGTGGTATACATGCTCATTGTTTCTTTTGTCATAGTGATCTACCACTTCTGAGACAAGCCCCACGGCCATGAGCAGCATAGATGCATACATCACCCATGCAGCCTCATCTTTAAGATGATAAACAGTTTCACATCGGCGACAAATTTTCACCGCGAGATCATTTTCAAAAACTCCGATGCCGCCAAATACTATTACTCCAATGGACAGAAGGATATTTTTGAGTTGTTCCCAAATAGGAACCTCATTTGGAACATACACATCTACCGTTTCACCCTTTTGCTCTCTCTCTACCCCTGATTTAGTTAAAGCAATTGAGCGAGAAGTGATTTCGTCATTTAAAACTTTAAATTGTAATGGAAAAGCTTTCCGATCTATCGTTTCATGAGCTTCAAGAAGTTCATCGATTGAATAAGACTTGTAATCGGGGCCGATGCTCACTTAATCCTCCATGAAACATAACGCAAAGCTAAGAGGCTGGCGATAGCCTGTCCTTACTTGAGCGTACTGTTATGACCGTAATTATCACTCACGTAATCACTTTTAAAACTACCATCAATAGTTAAAGATTTGCTAAAAGTACTTTTCGCAGTCTCGCTATCTCCTTTCGATAAATAGGCGAATGCCAAACTGTCGTAGGCCTGCGGTGCATTGGGAAACAATGAAACTAAATATTCGAACATATCAAATGCTTCGGTCCATGATTTTGTACTAAGTAGTTCCATTCCTACTTCATTAATTGTTCTGCCGATGAATCGACTGTAACCATTGTCTTTATAAACCTGTTTGAAGTGTTTATAGAATTGTTGTTTTCCTTTTGATTGATAGTACTTAAAGGCAAAGTTTTTTTCCAATTGTCTAATTGGTTGATACTCACCATTTTTGATGTAAGAGTGTATTCGACCAGAAATGCGTTCGGCAACTAAGTGATCAGTGTTTGCCAGAACAACTATTTCATAGCTAGTGTCCAAATCTACTTCCGCGGCTGCACTGACGCCCTGACCACCTCCATATGCGCCCCAATGGGAGCCGTCCATTGCAAATAAATGGCGATTAATCGCGTTTGAGTTCTTTAATAACTTATTGCTATAGAATAACGCTCGATAAAATCGTTGCACATCCTCAACAGTCGATTCAATGCCGCCATCGGGACTAGGGTGTTCAATAATACCGACCTTCCTCAAATTGCCATTGTACTGGAATGTATATCGGACTGACTGATATTCATGAGAATTAACCGGCCTGAAGGTCGTTGAAGACATCTCAACCCGATTGAAGATATTGTTTTTGAGTAGTTCTTCGAAAGGCTTTCCAGTTACTTTCTCAAGAATCACTCCTAATACCACATACCCATAATTTGAATATTTTCGATCAGTCCCAGGTGTATATAAAAGGGGGCTTTTTATCAATATCTCTATTTTCTTGTTTAGAGTATCAAATGCAAGTTGATTCTGACGATATTCAGCCACAAAGATATCAGCAAAGCCTGCACTATGATTTAGTAGCTGCTCAATCGTGATTTTATCAGCATCAGGTTGTTTGAACCCCAACTCGAAGCTAACTAGTTTATCACTTAACTTTAATTTGCCAGCCTCAACCTGTTGCAAGATCAAGACCTTGGTAAAGTCTTTCATGATGGAGCCAAGATTAAAGCGACTTTGAATGCTGTTGTTTATTTTTTCTTCGACATTCTGAAAGCCATAAGATGACGCAAACTCCACCTCATTATCTTTAGTTATCAGTAATGCGCCGGAAAACCAGCCCATCTGCTGGTATTGCATGGCGATGCTGTCAGCAATCGTTGCGAGACTAACAGATTTATCTTGCTTTATATCCTCACTGTCCAAAGCCAGTGAAGAACTGGCAAAGAATAAAAGAAAGATTAAAGCTAAATTTTGAACCATTTGGCGGAATCCTTTCTGTCATAGACACAATGACTCCCTGAGAAATGCTAGCCTCCGCATTTTCGTGGGTTAGCTGAAAGCCAGTGCCATAATTAGTTTGCTTAAGACTAAATCATTTGGAGGCTAGCATGAATAAACATAGCATGATTTTTATAGGGTTGGATACGCATAAAGAGTTTCACGAAGTGGCTTATTGTGAAGAGCAGCGTGGAGCAAGTGCGGTGCACTATGGCCGCATTCCTTCTTCAAAAGTCAGCGTTAAAAAGCTTATCCGTCAGTTTGAATCGAAATATCCTGGGGCAACAATTCACGTGGTGTATGAAGCAGGGCCGTGTGGCTATTGGATTTATCGGCTGATAACGAGTTTAGGGCATTGTTGTTATGTCGTCGCGCCTTCTCTTATACCCAAAAAGCCTGGAGAACGAATTAAGACTGACCGCCGTGATGCACTTAAATTAGTGAAGTTGCTAAAGTCGGAAGATCTTACACCCATTTATGTGCCTGAGCCGGAGGATGAAGCTGTTCGGGATTTATCCCGCGCCCGAGAAGCAGCAATGAAAGATTTAAAAGAAGCTAAGTACCAGCTTAAAGCCTTACTGCTGCGCAACAACATTCGTTATGAAGGCACTGCCAACTGGTCGAAGAAGCACCTTCGCTGGCTCACTGAACTGATTTTGCCTCATCCGGCTCAGCAAATTGTCTTGCAAGAACAGTTGCAAACCATAGAAGAGCGCATTCGTCGGCTAGAAAGGCTAGATAATGAATTAACCCATCACGTTCACCAGTGGCGGTATTATCCTGTCGTTAAAGCGATTCAAGCCATGCGTGGTGTGAGACTGCTAGTGGCGGTTGGGGTTGTTGCTGAGCTTGGTGATTTAAATCGTTTCGACCACCCTAGAAAGCTCATGGCTTATTTAGGTTTGGTACCAAGCGAGCATTCCTCAGGCGGAAAACGGCACTTAGGCGCAATAACCAAATGTG
>NZ_CAXBMP010000043.1:0-25285 GCF_963976965.1 uncultured Alteromonas sp. | reverse complement strand
CTCTGCTCGACGACTTCAAAGCTGCCTGTCAATAGGGCCTTGGTGAACGGTTACGGCCTTGAAGGCTATACCGACATTGGTGGCAATGAGTGGGATTGGCAAGTTTATTACCAACGCACGTCTGCAAAAGAAGAGGTATTCAATTACAACTTAGTTAACGACACAGTTGTACAAGATTTAATTGATACTGAACAGTTGGATTTATTTAATGTTCAAGGTTTAAGTACCGACGACTGGTCTGCTTATAACGCTGAGCTATTGGCTAGCGCTGATCACACTGGCACCTACCAGTCTACACAGATGCGTGACATTATTGACGGCAGCATTTCTGGCGAAGTTTCTCGAATAACTTCATGACAGTGAGTGCTGTTTTCGGCGCTGAGTACTCTTACCTTGATTTTGAGCAGATATCTGACCCTGAATCGGGCTTGGGTATTATTTCAGGCGGTTCGGGCGGTGACGACGTGTATGCGACTCGTGAGCGACAGTCTTACTATACTGAGTTTGCTATCGAACTACCCCATGAAGTGGAAGTATCTGCTGCACTTCGTTACGACGGGTACGAGCTTGAAGGGGATACAGGCGAAAGTATTTCAACCTCTGAGTTCTCAGATACCGTACCTAAGCTAGGTATCAGCTGGCGCCCAACTGAGTCACTTTTACTTCGTGCTAGCTGGGGAGAAGCTTTCCGTACACCAACAATGAGTGAAATGTTCGCGACCATCTCTTACGGCTTCCCAAGCGCATACGATACCTATTACTGCGAT
This sequence comes from uncultured Alteromonas sp., assembly GCF_963976965.1. NCBI lineage: Bacteria > Pseudomonadati > Pseudomonadota > Gammaproteobacteria > Alteromonadales > Alteromonadaceae > Alteromonas > uncultured Alteromonas sp. The sequence goes on along the minus strand of NZ_CAXBMP010000043.1, from coordinate 24,518 downwards.
ACACTAGATAACCCTGGTAGCGACGATAGTTACTGCTCATCAGGTCAGCAACACCTAACCTATTACGGCGGTAACCCAGACCTTAGCCCAGAAAACTCTGAGTCGCTTACGCTTGGTGTGGTTTACGATGTCACTGATGATTTATCACTCGAAGTGTCTTACTACCAATATGATTACGAAAATAAAATCGAAGATATCGACGTAGATGACCTAATTGCTGCTGACTTAGATGGTACGTCTAGCAGTATCGTTCGTGATAGCGATGGTAAAATTACATCGATTACCTCTGGTTACACAAACTACTCAGAAGTGAAGACCAACGGTTTTGATATTACCGCGAACTACGATCTGGCCACTGAAATTGGTGATTTTGGTGTCAACCTTGAATACTCCCATGTATTTAGTTACGAAGAAGAAGGTACTGAGTGGGCAGGTGAATTGTTCTATCCTGATAATCGCGCTAACTTGACGGTAGATTGGACCGACGGCGATAAATGGACGGCATCTTGGAGAACGCTATTCATCGGTGCCAACGGTGAAACCTATTACGATTACTATGATTACGCCGACAATTATTTTAAACATAATGTGACGGTTTCATATCATGTGAACGATAATGTGAAGGTTTCTGCCGGAATTGCGAATATTACCGATGAATTTGAAGAGTACGCACCTAGGGAATGGCGCGGATATGATGACTCTTTGTATGATCCACTAGGACGTACAATGAGTTTTAATGTTCAAGCTAGCTTCTAACATTTAACTTATAAAAAACGCCGCATTTCCTGTGTTCTATCTCTAATCTGTTTGAGATAGAACACAGTCAGCGGCGTTTTCTTATTTTCGTAATCATTAACGCTTTATAAACCCGTTATACCAGCTGTCAATTAGACAACACGGGCTAAGTGAGTAGTGTAAGTGCTTGAAGTACCCTACGAAAGTACCTTAATAAGCGCTTCAGCCGCGGGGCCTGATGATGCTGGATTCTGTCCGGTTACCAACAGACCGTCAACACACACTTTAACGCCAAAGTCGTCGGTACTTTCATACTTACCGCCCTTACTGATAAGCGCGTCTTCCACTAAATAAGGCACTACGTCGGTTAACCCCATTGCGTCTTCTTCACTATTTGAAAAGCCAGTAACGGTTTTGCCGTTAATAAAAAATTCACCATCGGCGCGTTTTACTTCTTTAAGTACGATAGGAGCATGGCAAACGGCGCCTACAGGCTTCTGAGCTTTCACCATATCTTCAATTAGCATTGTGGAGTGAGTATTGTCAGATAAGTCCCATAACGGACCGTGGCCGCCCGGATAGAACACGGCATCAAATTCATCTGCACGAACATCTTCCAACACAATAGTTGAAGACATTGCGCTTCTTGCAACCTCATCTTTTGTGTAACGGATAGCATCGTCGGTCATAGCATCATCTGCCAAGCTATTTGGGTCGATTGGCACTTGGCCGCCCATAGGTGAAGCTAAGGTGATGGTATACCCCGCATCTTTGAACGCATAGTAGGGTGAAGCGAACTCTTCCAGCCACATTCCTGTTTTCTTGCCTGTATCACCTAACAATTCATGTGAGGTCATTACCATTAATATATGTTTAGACATAAGTTCTCCATGTGAACAATTCATTTAGTTATTCGTTCGTATGGCGGCAATAGTTAGATCAGAAAAAGAAAATCGATGCGATGAGAAACATAAAGAGAAGTTGATTTGCAAGATAAAAAAAATGCCACTTCCAAAATTGGAAAGTGGCATTTAACACTACAACTGGTTTTTAAACTGTTGCTTAGAAGCGGTAGTCAATACCTACACGCATTTCCCAAAGTGATGCATCACCCTGACGACTTTCAGGAGATGATGTACCTAGCGCAGCAGTATTGAAGTTAACTTCTTCCAAAATACCCCATTCATCGTTGATGAAGTTGGTGAAGTTATTCATAACGAAGTAAACCTGAGCAGAGTGATCTTCACGGAACGCAGGAATATTTTGTCTAACTGCGATATCCATTTTGAACCACCAAGGGCTAGTTTCATCGTTACGCTCTGCGCCAATCGGTAATACGTTGTTACCTTCAAGATACGGCGTGTAGCCATATACAGAGTTACCACTGATGGTGTAACTAAACGGACGACCAGACTGCGCTACTGCATAAGCAGAGAAGATAGTGCTGTAACCGTCGATAAGTTCAGTTGTGTAACGAAGGTCAGCAGTAAAGCGGTGTTCAATGTTCCAATCAGACAGTGAAGATACTTCTTCGTTGATGTCAGTAAATGCTCTGTACTGGAAGTTAGAGAACGCTACTGAACTCGTCATTGGTTGTACATCTTCAGCGTGGCTGTAGTTATAACCACCGGTGAAAGTAATACCATTGTCCCAAGACTTGTTCATGGTCGCTGTTAGTGAGTAAGACACTGAATCTTCATCAGAGTTAGTCAGTTCAAGTGAACCGTAACCTACTGAATCATAATCAGGGTAACCTTCATCAGTTGTGCCTACACGCTCAAGACCCACATATTTAATCATGGCTTGTTTCTGCGTCACGCTTAGAAGGAAATCTAAGTTGAATACGTAGTCTTCATCATTGATATGAGTCATACCCGCAGAGATTTTCCATTCGCGAGGCATTACGAAGCCTGGATCTAGGTTGTTACTTTCAAAGTTACTACCTGCTCCAGAAGACATTTCTTCGTCTAAATCAGAAGGTACTGAGTAACCAGGGCCAGCTGTTACGCCGTCTTCTGTGTTAACCCATGTAATGCTGCCGTCGAATAAGTCAGCGTATTCACCATCAACTTCACCACCAATAACGTTAGTATTTTGATAGTTGTTTGTCATCCATACGTTCGGGTTACCACCTGAGAATAAACCAACACCACCACGTAATTCAGTTGAGTCACTTACCGTGTAGTTAAGGCCAACACGTGGTTGTAGTAAGCTAAGACCGTCTAGGTTAGCTGTGTTGTCATAACCGTTTCCAGCTACGAAATCAGCGTTTCCAACAGGCTCGTCTGACGTTGTGATCCAGTCATAACGTAAACCAGCAACCACTTTCAAATCATCAGTAAGGTAGAACTCATCTTGTGCGTAAGTAGAGTGTGACGTGTAACCCCACTCTGCAGCACGGTCTAACAATTCACCAGAATAAGCGTAACCGTATTCGATTTCTGCATTTGTTCCGTTAGTGAAATCTTCCAAGCTTTCAAAAGTAATAGAGGTTTCAGAATGCTGAACGAAAAGGTTGTAGATATCTAGTTTGTCACTCTCATAACCGAAAGTTAACGCGTGGCCGTTGTCGAAGTAATAGTTACCACGGAACATTAGGCTAAGCGCTTCCCAATCTAGGTCGTTTGCTTGACGGCTGTCATCAGAACCTAGGAAAACGGTTAGGTCGTCATCAGAAGTATCTGTGTCATTACCTAGCTCAATTTTGATTTCACCAAAGTCGTTGCCGCCTGGAGTGCCGTCACCGTACATAGAACGCTGTAGGTTATCTAACTCGGTGCGAGAAACACGAATTTCAGTCGAGAATTTGTCTGTCCAGTCTGAGTAAAGTACACCAACAAACGATTGAAGCTCTGCGCCACGCTCGTAAATGTGGCTAGATAGTTCAAACTCATCTGCGTCGCCGTCAGATTCTGAGAAGTTGTTACCATCGTTGTAGTTGTACGTAAACGCAAAACGGTGATTTTCGTTGATGTTCCAGTCTAACTTAACAAGAAGCTTTTCATCTTCATTAGGCATGCTTAGAGGAGTTGTGCCGGCATCAAAGTTATATAGTGACTGAGATACAGACTGAATTTGTTCAAGCTGGGCTTGTGTAAGCGCTACTTCATTAATTGCGCCAGAACCGATAGCACCACGGTCAAATGTATTTGCGCCTTCTAGTTTTTCGTAAGCAGCAAAAACAAACAACTTATCTTTGATTAGTGGGGCACCCACTGTGAAGCCGTAACGTTTTTCAGTGTAACTACCAAGGTTGATATCATCACCTTCAAGAGAGTCACCACGTAGGCTGTCGCTACCATAGTCGTAGAACGCTGAACCGTGAACTTCGTTTGTACCTGTTTTACTTACCGCACTGATGTTACACGCAGAGAAACCGCCGTAGATTACATCAAAAGGAGCAATTTCTACTGATACGCCTTCGATAGCGTCAAAAGAGAAAGGCATTCTTTCTGTAGGGTAACCGTTCGAGTTAAGACCGAAAAGGTCATTCATGCGAACGCCATCAACAGTTAAACTGTTAAAACGCGGGCTTTTACCAACACACTGGATACCACCGCTACCGCCTTCATCTACGTAGATACGAGGGTCAATACGAACGATATCAGTGATATCACGGTTAATCGCTGGCGCTTGTTGAAGTGTTGCCAAATCAAAGTTTGCTGAAGGGCCAGTTTGACCGAATGCCAAGCTACCTACTTGAGAAGCCGTTACTACGATATTTTCGTAATCAGCTGCAGATTCAAGTGTTCTTTGGATAGTTGCCGCTTCACCAAGCTCTAGGTAAATATCGCTGATCGTTTGATCTGCAAATTCATCTGAGTCGATTTCAACAGTGTAAGGACCACCTACACGTAAACCACGAAGGTTAAATGTACCAGCACTATTTACTGTGACTGATTTAACCGCACCAGTTGGTACGTGAGTTACTTTAACTACGGTTCCAACAGCAGGGTTGCCGTTTGGACCGACGATTTGGCCATTCATATCTGAAGACGTTACTTGAGCCATTGCAGTCGTGGTTAGACCCACTGTTAGTGCAACTGCTGCAGCAACGCGGCTGAGCTTAGCTGATGAGTACATGTGTGTTTCCCTTTTTGTTTAAAATTCTTTTTTTTTAGCGCAGAGGGAATTTATTCCCCTCTACGACCTCTGATATTGACTAAAAGACTTCTTTAAGTGGATGAAATTGTTATAGACCTTCGTGTCATATTTATTACAGTTTTGTATATTTCGTCAATTCTGCGTCAATTCCGTGACGTGATTTCATCTCATTTTTTGCACCACACACCTGACCATTTGGTCAAGTTATTTTACTTATCAAAACCAAGGTCGTCTGACTTGTTCTTGTGGTTTCTATTGATGACATATCATGGACTAATAAACAGCGTTTAACAAAATTCAGTCTGATTTGTAAAAAACACTTATTTTTCATGATTATAACCAATTAAAATAAATTTACCTATTGCAATAAATAACCTTAGCTGATGAAATTAGCACATAAATCACTAACTCATTTGGTTATTTTTTTGCCAAAAGTCAGAATTATTGCTACCGGAAGGTGGTTCATACTCCTTATTGCCGCACTTGTTTGCGGTAGCGCTGGCTATTTTTCAAAGAAAATAGAATTTATTCCTGTGCCTCCTCAAACTGGTCGAACTTTAACCTGCCAAACCGAGTTACAAAATAATTTAGATACCTTTTCAGTGTATGTCACAGATGGGTCTATCGCGAATATGGCGTTAGAACGTTTATGCGACAACAAAATCATCAAAAGGCAATTTGGCCAAGTCAGGGTCATCGTCGGGCAAAGTGACTATGATACCTTTCGATATATAAACCACGGAGTGGTCGATTTAGCGTTAATTAAACGTAATGTAGTAGATGCTTTCGGTGCAGATCAAATTTATGGTTTAACCCTAATAGCCTCGCACCCCAATTACAGCGCTTTCTTTATATCTCAGCGTGAAAAACCCCTGCTTGAAAAAGAGTACTTACTTGGCAAGCGAATTGGCCTGCTCGATTACCCTTCCAGCCGCTCAGGGCACATAGTTCCAAAAACCATACTTCAAAACCTTGGGTTAACTGAGAATAACGTGAACATTGTGAACTTCAATTCCCACAAAGATTTGCGCAGAGCATTGCTTGCTGGTGAAGTTGATATTATTTCATCGTACTGGGCCGAGGAAGATGCGCAAATTTTGTCCAAGAACTATGCAACGCCTCTATTAAAAAGTGTTAGCGGCATGCAATGGTTTTTGAAGATGCAAATGCAAAACACTGATTTACTCTGCGCCATGCAGTCTGTAGTGAAAGACATCGCCGACTCTCATGCACGTCCCTATTACAAAACCCTAGTTCTTGTGAATGGATGTAGTGAAGATGAGTAATATGATGTCAACTGTTCGCCCGTTTACCCTAATTTGTGCACTTATACTCTTTGCGGTACTTCAAATCATCAGTACGTTTGGCCAGGTTATAGGTATTCAGTTAGCTCGTCATAATGCGAAAGACAACGTAGAAAGAAGAGTAATATTGGACAGCGCGTTTCTTGATGTTGGGAATGCAACACTAAATACCCCCGTAAATACTTATGCGGTGGGTCGCTATATCGAAACTATTAACGAAGATTTAGCCGCTGACAATTATCCGATTAGAGTCGCCTCAATACAAGGCGTGAATGCTGATGTAACCTATCCCGAATATAGCTTATCCCATACTTTTGTATTCGAAAACGCAGAGCAAAAAATTACGCTAATCATGCAATCGCTCCCTATGTATCAAAACCTTAAGTTTAGTTGGTGGGCTTTAATAATATCAGTATTGCTTGCACCTGCGTTTGCTATCCCTAGACAGCGGAAAACCAAGCATGTTGTCAGTGAAGAATTAGTTGTCCCTCCTAAGCCCAAACTTGTTATTAATTTGCGCGATAAGACGTTAGGCAATAGCGTAAATGACACCGTTGTTATATTGCAAAACAAGCCTCTTTGCTTTTATACAGCGCTCGTTAAATATTGCACAGAGAACCCAGAGCACCCACTTCCCCCACATAAAGATGTCCCTATTGAACTTATTGCACTTGCAAATAAAGCCTTTGCTCGATTGATTGAATTAGGGCACACAAAACGTAAAAGGCCAGACTTTAACGCCAACTTAGATAAAACGTTAAGCGAAATCAGAGCATCACTTGATGAAGTATTTGCCTTGTACCCTGAGGAAAAAGAGCGCTATTACCCTCCTCGTGCCCAAGGTGAAGGTTCTCGTTCAAAACAGCATTCTTATGCGCTTACCCATTTATCGCCTGACGATGTAGAAATTATCGGAAACTAGCTATTTTTTAATCAATTATGACAGTGGTATAAAAATAAATTTAGGAATGAAAACGCACTCAAATTAAGCGAATGTTATTGATTCGGCTAGCAAATAGCGATCCATTTGACCAACTGGTATGAATATAACATTGATTCGTAGAGGCTAAACGCGTATCTTTGCTCCAATAAAATCAGCTTTCTAAAATTATGCAATCGCCTTTAATTATTGCCATTTCTGGAGCTTCAGGCTCTGGAAAGTCACTGTTTACCGAAAATTTGTTTAACGGCTTCTCTGCTCAAGGAAGGCCTGTGCAAGTGCTTCGCGAAGATCACTATTATCGCGCTCAAGACCACTTGCCCATGGAAGCACGAGAAAAAAACAACTACGACCATCCCAATGCATTTGAGCATGAATTGCTTAAAGCGCATTTGCAGGCACTTCGAGAAGGTCAGCCTATTGACTACCCTCATTACTGCTTTAAAACGCACACTCGCCTGCCTGACACCGAACGTTTGAACCCAGCGCCAGTCATTATTCTTGAGGGAATTATGCTGCTTGCTCGTGCAGATCTTCTGCCACTTTATGACGTTAAAATCTTTGTCGATACCCCACTCGATATTTGTCTTATGCGCCGCATGATACGAGATATCAAAGAGCGTGGGCGCACTATCGAGTCAGTTGCCAAACAGTACGAAGAAACGGTAAAACCCATGTATCACCAATTTATCGAGCCAAGCCGGTTCACTGCTGATGTAGTAGTTACACAAGGTGGTAAAAACCAAATTGCTCTAGATGTGATCAAATCTCACATACAGCAAGCGCTTCTATAAAGGATTGATATTATGGTGAGTTTACTGGGCATTGCAGTCCTTTTAGGTATTGCATTTGCGCTTTCGTCGGCGAAACGCAGCATTAGTTTGCGTACTGTCGGTGGCGCCTTTGCTATGCAAGCTTTAATCGGCGCATTTGTTCTGTATTCTGAGCCTGGCAAAGAAGTTCTGTTAGCAGCAACAGGGTTTGTTGCTAACATCATTGCCTACAGTCAAGATGGAATTAACTTTCTCTTTGGTCCTATTGGCGATAAATCCATTGCATTTATATTCGCCTTTAATGTGTTGCCCGTTATCGTTTTCTTTTCATCACTTATTGCTGTGCTATATCACTTAAAAGTGATGGGCTTAATTATTAAAGTGATTGGTGGCTTCCTTCAAAAGGTATTAAGAACTAGTCGTCCTGAATCTATGTCAGCGGCAGCAAACATATTTGTAGGGCAGACAGAAGCCCCATTAGTCGTTCGTCCTTTCATACCTCATATGACGCGTTCTGAGCTATTCGCCGTGATGGTTGGTGGTCTTGCCTCTATTGCAGGCTCGGTAATGGCGGGTTATGCGGGTATGGGCGTAGATTTGAAATACTTACTCGCTGCAAGCTTTATGGCAGCCCCTGGCGGTATGTTGATGGCAAAAATCATCTTGCCAGAAACCGAAGAACCTAAAGACGGTTTAAGCGAAATAGATTCGGAAGACACTGGCTACGCCAACGTCTTCGATGCGGCTGCTAGCGGTGCTGCATCTGGGATGACACTCGCATTAAATGTGGGCGCTATGCTACTTGCCTTCATCGCCCTAATTGCCATGTTCAACGGACTAGTGGGTTGGACAGGTGGCTTGTTAGGGTATGAAAATGTCACCTTTGAAGGGATCATGGGTTACATACTTCAACCCTTAGCATGGGCAATTGGCGTTCCGTGGGAAGAAGCACAGATAGCAGGAAGCTTTATCGGTCAGAAAATGGTAGTGAACGAATTTGTGGCTTACCTAAATTACCTTGACGTACGTTCAGAGTTATCTGAATCAACGCAAGCTATTGTCACTTTTGCACTTTGCGGTTTTGCAAACTTGTCCTCTATTGCTATTTTGATGGGTGGTATTGGTGCTATGGCACCTACTCGCCGAAAAGAAATTGCTCAGTTGGGCCTAAAAGCAGTTATTGCAGCAACGTTATCAAACTTGATGAGCGCAGCGCTCGCAGGCTTTTACTTAGCACTTGGCTAAACGACAAAGTTAATTACTAGATTAATTTTCAGGCTAAGATATCGCCCAAATGTAGACTAAATGGTCTACATTGATTACATTAGGTATCTTAGATTAGGTTGATTGATTTAAGTCAACTACCAAAGCTTTTTTGGCGGCCCGTCTACCTTTATAATGCCGCAATCAAAATAAACGGGGTAATGTTATGCAATTAGTTGCTGTTGATTACACGGCGGAAAACGCCCAAGAAGAATTCGTTAAGTCACTACGAGAGACGGGCTTTGGGGTATTGAAAAACCACCCTATTCAACAGTCACTCGTGCAAGGCATTTACGATAGCTGGCAAGGATTTTTCGATAGCGAAGAAAAAAATGACTACCTTTACAACAAAGGTAAGCAAGATGGATTCTTCCCTCAGAGTGTTTCAGAGGTAGCCAAAGGCTTCACGAAAAAAGATATTAAAGAGTACTTCCATTATTACCCTTGGGGTCAATGTCCTGACGAGCTTCGTCCTTTGCTGTCGCAGTACTATTCAGAAGCCAACACGCTTGCTTCTGAACTATTGAGCTGGATTGAGAAACATTCTCCAGAAGAAGTCAGCGATAAGTACAGCCAACCGTTGGGCGACATGATCAAAGATTCAGATCAGACGCTACTACGTGTACTTCACTATCCACCATTAAGTGGCGAAGAAGAAGTGGATGCTATTCGCGCGGCGGCTCACGAAGATATTAATCTTATTACTATTCTTCCTGCTTCTAACGAACCAGGGTTACAAGTAAAAGCGCAAGATGGCAGTTGGTTGGATGTACCTTGTGATTTTGGTAGCCTGATTGTAAATATCGGCGACATGCTTCAAGAAGCATCAGGTCACTACTTCCCATCAACGACTCACCGTGTTGTGAATCCAGATGGCGCAGACATGACCAAGTCGCGTATTTCATTACCACTGTTCTTACACCCTCGTCCGGATGTAAAGCTTTCAGAACGTCATACTGCAGGCACATATCTGCAAGAGCGTTTGAGAGAGCTAGGTGTTATCTAAAGAGCGCTATCCTATTAAAAAAGCCACGTTTTAACGTGGCTTTTTTGTTGGTGTAATTTATTGATACCCTCGCCGCATTTACGTGGTCACTACTCATTTTGTAAGTAGTTAGTCGTTATTAATTAGTAGTTCAGAGCAATCGTGGAAAGCTTACTCATGTACCGGTTCTCATCTTGTGAATTGGGTGCAAGTTGAATTGCGCGTTTGATGTAACGCTCAGCGTTACTGATATCTCCTATCTCGTAATACACTTTAGCCAACCCAAAAAACACTTCGTGTCTGGTATTATCTAAGCGAAGCGCGCGTTGGAAATGTTCCAATGCATCTGCTAACTCCCCTTCGTCCAAAGCTTGCTCCCCAAGAATGAAATGATAAAAAGGATTTTCTTTTCGTTGCGCTTCTACCTTTGCTTTAATTTGTGCTGATTTATCAAATAACCCTTGGTGGTAATACAAAATAGACAAGTTGTCCCACGCGGTCAGATTGTTCTCATCTAGATTTAACGCAAACTGATAACTTTGCTCTGCGGCTTCAAATGCGTCGACCATACGGTAAAGCACACCTAAATTGACCCAACTTTGTTGTAACTCTGGCGATAATACTGCAGCAGCCCTAAAGTAGCTGTATGCCCGCGTATAACTGTTGGCAATTAGCGCATCGGCGCCTTTGTTGTTATAGAACATAGACAGCACGAGGCGCTTGGTAACCGGCACCCGTGGAAAGTGCGTTCTGATCATTTGTGGGTCAAAATCAACATCTGCACTACTTGGTCCGATGTTGGTCACTAATGGATCTTTCGGGACATTGATAGTTAAGTTTACGTGACCATTTAAAAAACTGAAGCCGTCACGCCTTGTCCAATACTCGGGTATATCTACTTCATAGAATGTGGCATCGTAGCCTGCGTGCTGAGCCATAGCGTAAGTCATGATAGACAAAGAAAGGCAGTTGGCAGAACGATTATAAAACGTCTCACTGGCAACCGAGTTCGCATTGCTGCGGTACAATAGTCCCATTTCAGAATGGTCAAAGATTGACGAGATCAGACCTTTTACGTTGGTTGTTTTTCCTCCCGACTCAAAAACAGCCTCATCGACAAATAACTGAGCATCTTCTTCTAGTGCAAATACCTCCTCTTCCGTTTCAATTGGAAAAGACGCATAACTTGGAAATAGATGGTCGTGTAATGCAGGATAAGGATTCTTGGCAACAACGGGCGTAGTGCTAGCACAACCTAGCATAGCTGAACCGATAAAAACGAGTAGTGCAGTAATAAGATGTCGAAGTAACATAATGCAGCCCTCCCCTATTAACACCTTGGCGAAGTATAGCGCAGCACCCAATAATTTAACATTATTTTTACATATTCATATCTTCCTACTTTTCCCATTACGTAAACTTAATCATCCAAATTGAGGTGGTAGCGTAACAACCTGCGCAACATCATTTAATTTTCTATCTCAATTTAAGGAAAAATTTTATGCGTAAGTTAATCCCATTGGTAATGATGAGTTTGATGAGTCTTTCTGCTTTTGCTGGCCATCATATGGAGTCCGAGAAAACTGATATTGTTGATACTGCTGCTAGTCAAGAAACATTCTCAACATTGGTGACTGCTGTAAAAGCCGCCGACCTAGTAGACACACTAAAAGGTGACGGTCCTTTCACTGTATTCGCTCCTACCAACAAAGCCTTCTCTAAATTACCTGAAGGTACCGTAGAGATGTTATTGAAGCCTGAAAATAAGGCGCTATTAACACAAGTACTTACTTACCATGTAGTATCCGGCAAAGTCATGGCGGAAGATGTTATGTCACTGACCAGTGCAACTACTGTTGAAGGCAGTGATGTGAAGGTGGTTACCGCCATGGGCAAAGTGATGATTGACGATGCAACAGTAACGAAAGCTGATGTAAAAACATCAAATGGTGTGATTCACGTTATCGACACTGTACTGCTTCCTGCTGAAGTTAAAAAAGCGTTATAGTCCATTCATAGTAAGTAGCGGGTTTCCGCTACTTCCCCCCTTCCATGTAAGACACTCCGTGCAAACTCATTAGCACTGATATTTTTTGTAATCCAGAACCTTCTTCTAGCCCGTATACCAATTAACTAGCTTACAAGGATGAAGTCATGTTCATTATTTACACTTACACTATCGCAGGGCTTGCGGTAATCATTTTAACGGTATTAGTTCAAAATATCGTTGCTGCAGTAGCGCATCGCAAACAGTCGTCTTATGTACCAGGAAAAGTCGCAGAAGACTTAAGTCATGACAGTTTTGTATTTAGAAGCCATAGAACGTTTCACAACTCACTTGAGAACGTAAACCAGTTTATTATTCCAGCCATACTTTGCATGTTTGTTGGTGTTACCCCTCTCTATCTGGCTATCTTAGTTTGGGTGTATGGCTTATGTAGAATTGTTCATATGGCATTATATTATGCGATGGCGACTGAGCGTAATCCAAGTCCGAGAACCTATTTTTATATGATAGGGCTGGTAACTAACCTAATACTGTACGTGCTTCTTTTTATATCGTTAATCTAAATGAGTGAAAATGTTAATTATTAAACTTATGTTTAATGCATTTTTTTCACTCGCCGCGTTACTCTGAGTATAAGGTTTACAAATAGTTGGAAACAGCTGCATTGTAGGTAAAGGACTAACATGTTTATTGAGCAAGTAAATAAACGAACATTATCAGACTGCCATTTATTAATTGTAGATGATCAAGCAAGCTCTCGAATAATTTTAGAAGGGCTTCTTGATGAGTTTGTTAGTTGTACATCTGTTTCTTCCGGTGCAGCAGCGCTTGCTTACTGTGAAGAAAATACGCCTGATCTTATCTTGATGGATGTTTATATGCCAGACATGGATGGCCATCAAGTTGCAAAAGCCTTGCGTGAAAACCCGAGCAAGTCTGATATTCCAATTATCTTCGTTACCGCAACAACATCTGACGAAGCCCAATCAAAATGCTGGAATTCTGGCTGTGTTGATTTTGTGACCAAACCTATTAATGCATGCACGTTACAAAATCGCGTGAAAGCGCACCTCAATCATAAGCTCAAAAATGATCTGTTAGAAAATCTCATTTATATCGATAGGCTAACAGGCGCCTATAATAGACATTATTTAGAAGACTACCTTCCGCGCTTGATGAAAGATGGCAAGCGGAGTCATAACCCTCTTTCTCTTGTACTTTTCGATGTTGATTACTTTAAGCGGTTCAACGACCGATATGGGCATATGGAAGGCGATAGCTGCTTATGGAGGCTTAGCAAGGCAATTAACGATAGCTTGTTGCGTCCTATGGACAAATTAGTTCGTGTGGGCGGTGAAGAGTTTTTAGTTATTCTACCTAGCACTGATAAAAAAGGCGCAAAATTAGTCGCCAATCGACTTTTGGAAACCGTGTTTAATTTAAACATTCCCCACGCTGATTCAAACCTTGCAAGAGTGACAATTAGCGCTGGGGTAGCAACTAAAAATCCAGACGACAACAAAACCATCGACTTCACTATGCTGCAAGCTGATAAAAGCCTCTATGCTGCAAAAGGGCAAGGTAGAAACTGTGTCGTAAGTAGCGTGGAAAAGGCTCACAATGTTATGGAGCCGGAAATTTAAGTGGTATGGTAATGCTTAGTTTAGGGTAATTTATTAAGGCTTAACCACCCCAAGTGTTTTCTTACCAAGCGCTTTAGTATGTGATAAGTCTGCCAAGCAACTTTGTTGTGTTAGCCCTAATGACGCTAACTGTGCATAACATAGGAGTAGCGCTGCCATGGCATCTTCTAAGGCATTATGTTGAGGCACCGCCGGTAAACCAGCTCGTAGTAAGCATGCACCTAGGGATGCACTATTTGAGGGAACGACTTCGTGCTCTTTTTTCAATTCATACAAAGCAAGTTGTAAAGTGTCGATGTAATAAACCTCTTGTGCCGGTAAATTTAATCGCCTAAATACCGCATCTAGCACCGCCAAATCTAAATTCGCATTATGGATAACTAAAACCTTCGAGGGTAACTGTGCGGTAAATTTAGTCAGCACATCTTCTATTTTCTCGCCCTTTGCAATATTGTCCTGAATAAGTCCATGGATAACGGGGCTTTGCCCTAAAGACGCCTTGGTTTTCACAACGCTATAAGCGCTAGTTTCTAGAGCAATGCTGCTATTACGCCCACATACCCAGCCAAAAGAGGTAATTTCTGACTCATTGGCGTTTAAGGAGGTCAGCTCTAAATCAATCGACATAAGGGTAGAGTCTTGTAAGGTCGCGTTTTTGAACCTATCGAATGATGATGGACCGCGCCCAGATAACCAGTTACTTAGCCATTGCAACATACCTATGCCATGCCACCGGAAAAATTTATAATAATTGCTTTTTGGGCTCTTTCGATAGCTTGAAACGATGCCTTTAGTTGATGCTTTTCTATAGAAGATAAAGACGACACTGACACACTATTATCTGCCACGTTATACTGAAGTTGGTGCCGCCAGCGTAATCGATTTAAAAATATCCAAATATCCCGCAAATTCGCTGCATCTTTGGTAGAAAGCTCAGAATTTTCGGGCAACAGAGATAGCCTTGCGAGAGTGCCAGGTACTGATATCCCTCCTGCTAGGGCATAAATACGCGCAATATTGTTGATCAGTGCCACCGCACGTACTTTTAAATCGATCGTATCTTTCAGCTTCCCTCCCTTCTCATAAGTAAATTTTTGAAACATAGAAAGAGGTACAGAGACTTCATTTGCATGACGGGACAATGCCGCAAGAAATAAACTTTGTTTAAGCAGGGGCATTCTTTGACGTTGTAGCGTTTTAAACAAGCCCACATCACCCGCGGCGCAGCGTGCATCAAGAAAGATATTAAAGTGCATAATGGCATCTTTGGTAGGCGCATTTACCCATTTCCGCGCTTGTTCAACCGCTTGCTCTAACGTTAACCTCAGCTCGGGATTACTCGCCATAATATTGCCACTGCATAGCTTAATACCACATTTTGCTAATCCCTTGCAGACATAGTCAGCCATGGCGGCAAAGTAATCGGCTTGTGCTTGCGTGGGCAATTTAGCTAATAGCAACGCGTTGTCTTGATCCGATCCCATTGTCTGATCTTCTCTCGCTTGTGAGCCATAGACTAGCCACGAAAACATCATGCCGGCTTTACCATGTTCTTGCTGAAAGAAGCCAATGAGTTTTCGCGTCATAATATCAGTGGCCTGAGATAGCACTTTACCTGCAATATCATAATCGCCTGCGTGTTTAGCATGTGCAGAAAAGTAGTGTGGAAGCTGCCACGCTAAACGCGTTAATTCGTACAAATTGCTCGCTTTCGACAGTTCGCCAATAATAAATAGAACGCTGCCTCGTTGATGGCGAACAATATCACTGGCCGTCACCATACCCACGGGTTCATGACTGTCTTTATCTAAAATAGGCAGATGATGAATGTTTTTTTCGGTCATTAACGCCATGGCGTCAAATAACGTTAGGTTACTGGCAACATTCGCTGGCGACGAGGTCATAACACTGCTAACAGGGTTCGTCAGCGCAACACCGGCGGCAACCACTCGGGAACGTAAATCTCTATCGGTAACGATACCCACTAGCTGCCCTGCTTCAGTAATGAGAAGAGACGACACACGGTTATCGGTCATCAGTTGAGCCGCTTGTTGAATGGGCGTATTTACATCGGTGCCAATGGGTGCTTTTTCTGTTAAATCACAAAGTGGTTTGTACAACCACATAGATTTTGACTCTGTTATAGCCTGATTTTGTAGTGCATCATGTCGCAATCCATTAAAAAAAGTATTAATGCTATCGAAACGAAGAAGCGCTTTAAATGGTGCTTCATCAAAGCTGTACACTAGACCTGGGCTCTCTACCGTCACCGACATTGGATAGTCTCTACCATCCAAAACACGCTGGAAGCCAAAGTAGTCCCCTTCACTAACATAACGGGGGGCGTCTTGCTCGGTACTTACCGAAAACTGGCCGCTTTGAATGAGATAAATTCGGCGAGATTGTCCAACTAAGGTCTTTAGGTTTTCTTTTGTTACGTAAAGCAATTCTGCCGAGGTAAGTAAATCAGTTAATGAATCCACATCAAGCGTATCAAAGGGCGCAGATGCAGCAACAAAATCTGCGACTTGCTGGGCAATAGCTGTCATACACAATGCTCCTGAAACGATAAAAACCAACCCGCTTTTAGAGTTTCCTCTTTGAACGGGTTGGCTTAATAAAGGCTCAGTTAATTACTGAGCGTCAGCTTCTTGTTTTAACAATTAACTTCTAGCCGTTAGTGTGCAGATGCCTCGCCCGCCCCTTTCGGATAGCGAATGCTTTCTACTAACTCTTGAATTTCTTCCGGCGCCTCATCGGTAAACTTAAACACGATAAAAGCAACAAGGAAGTTAACTATCATACCTAACGTACCTATGCCCTCTGGCGAAATACCAAACCACCAGTTTTCAGGTACATTTGCCGCAGGATTAACAAACTTGAAGTAAATGATATAGGCAGCAGTGAACGCAATACCTGCAATCATGCCTGCAATAGCGCCTTTATCATTCATACGTTTGCTAAAGATACCCATAATAATGGCAGGGAAGAAACTGGATGCCGCCAGACCGAACGCGAAGGCGACCACCTGCGCCACAAAGCCCGGTGGATTAATCCCAAAGTAACCTGCAATAACAATGGCTACCCCTGCGGCCAGTCGCGCATAAAAGAGCTCAGACTTATCGGTTATATTGGGCGCAAAGTTACGCTTCAACAAATCATGAGACACCGATGTAGAGATAACAAGCAGTAAGCCTGCGGAAGTAGACAGTGCTGCAGCTACGCCACCAGCGGCCACTAATGCAATGACCCATGCTGGTAAATTTGCTATCTCAGGGTTAGCTAATACCATGATGTCACGGTCAACTTTCATTTCGTTGCGCTCATCACCAGAGTAAAACATCACCCCATCACCGTTCTTATCGTTGAACTCGATAAGCCCAGTTTGCTCCCAGTTTTTAATCCACGACGGTGCTTGCTCGTAACTTGTACCAGTTAGTTCAGGCCCGTTAATGGTTTCAATCATATTTACGCGAGCAAAAGCTGCAAGAGACGGTGCCGTAGTGTAAAGAATAGCAATAAATGCTAATGCATAACCTGCCGACTTACGCGCATCATGTACTTTCGGTACAGTGAAGAAGCGAACGATAACGTGAGGCAATCCAGCTGTACCTACCATCAATGCAAAAGTAATAAAGAACACATCGATGGTACTCTTCGAGCCGGAGGTATATTCATGAAATCCGAGCTCCACCGACAGACTGTCGAGTTTCTGCAGTATATGCATCCCCGACCCATCTGCGAGCGTGGCGCCGAACCCCGTTTGTGGAAGAATGTGGCCAGTTACCATGATAGAGATAAATACCGCAGGCACAATATAAGCAAAAATCATTACGCAAAACTGCGCAACTTGAGTATAGGTAATGCCTTTCATGCCACCAAGTACCGTGTAGAAAAACACGATAACCATGCCAATAACTACACCCGTCACGATATCGACTTCTAAGAAACGACTAAATACTACGCCTACGCCTCGCATTTGCCCTGCCACATAGGTAAAGCAAACAAAGATCGCACAGAAAACTGCAACGGTTCTCGCGGTTTGGGAGTAGTAGCGGTCGCCAATAAAATCCGGTACAGTAAATTTACCGAATTTACGTAGGTAGGGTGCTAGACACAAGGCAAGCAATACATAGCCTCCAGTCCATCCCATTAGGTAAACTGCGCCGTCGTATCCCATAAAGGAAATAAGGCCGGCCATTGAAATAAATGATGCTGCCGACATCCAGTCTGCAGCGGTAGCCATACCGTTTAGCACGGGAGGCACACCGCCACCAGCAACGTAGAAGTCGTTAGTAGAACCCGCTCTAGCCCATACAGCTATGGCGATATATAGCGCAAATGTTGCGCCTACAATAATAAATGTTAGTAGTTGAACGTCCATGGTATTACTCCTCGTTTACGCCATAACGTTTATCCATCGCCTTCATCTTTGACATATAAACAAAAATTAGAGCGACGAATACATAAATGGAACCTTGTTGCGCAAACCAGAAACCCAGTTTAAATCCAAAAAAGTGGATATTGTCTAGCACATCGACAAACAAAATGCCGGCGCCAAACGACACCGCAAACCAAACGATTAAAAGCTTGGCAAGGAGAGACAAGTTCTCCTTCCAATATGCTTTTTTGTCGTCATCATTTCTAAATGCCATTGTTCCGTCCTCATGTCAGGTTAATCAATTGTTTTATTTTTACATTTTCCTAACGCCCAGCTTTGCTAACATTATTGCCAAGCTTTTTCATTTAGACCGAACAGGCCTCAGAGCGGCAAAAGTCAAGCACTTAGGAGCACGATGTATACTCTAGACCTCACTATTCAAATTCAAAATGAGACCATGGTCGTAGGTAGACCATGGTCGAAATGATTATAATGCACACAGACTTGTTAACTTTACGTTAAAGGGAATTCATGACGTTCGGTTGGGTTACGCTTGCGGTACTGTATCTATTTTTGCTTTTTTCTTTGGCGAGTTGGGGCGATAAGAACTCGCCCCGTGCCCGCGCGTTAACCTCGCATCCAGCCATCTACTCGCTGGCACTGGCCATATATTGCACGGCGTGGACATTTTTCGGCATGGTGGGACAAGCCAGTCGCGACACATGGATTTACCTACCCATTATGTTAGGGCCAATATTGGTCTATGTGCTTGGGTATCGATTTATTTATAAGCTAACTCTGGTGAGTAAAAAGCAACATATCACCACAATTTCTGACTTTATCGCGTCGCGTTATGGGAAGCGTCAAACCGTCGCTCTGCTAGTGACCGTTATCGCACTGTTGGCTACCATTCCCTATATTGCGTTGCAGTTAAAAGCGATTGGCTCTACTTTTCAGTTGTTAACCCAGCAGCCTAATAGTAATTTTATCGTGATTGCTGCCACCACGTTTATTGCTGTATTTGCGATCTATTTTGGCACTAAACATGCCGATGTAACTGAGTACCGCCGAGGGTTAATGCTCGCTATCGCCTTTGAATCTACGATTAAGTTACTGGCGTTGGTGTTAGTGGCTTTTGTGGGCTACAGCGCGTGGCGACAAACCGAAACAGGCCCTTTTCTTGAAACCTTTGTGAATACAGCCGCACTCTCTCAATTTAGCTCGTTCAACTTTATCGCTCAAACCATCATGGCCGCGGCTGCCATTGTATGTCTACCTCGCCAATTTCATGTGGCGGTCATTGATAACCTGAGCCTTTCACACTTAAAAACGGCCCGTTGGTTGTTCCCACTTTATCTCGCGATAATTTCTGCGGTTATTCCCATTATAGCTATTGCGGGTAAAGCTATTTTTGCCGGCGCCAGCGTTGAGCCAGACTCCTATGTACTGTCACTCGCCATGTTCTCGGGCTCGGCCTTGCTACAAGTTATTGTATTTGTGGGCGGATTATCTGCTGCTACTGCAATGATAATTGTGGCAACCCTAACCTTAAGCACCATGCTAACCAATGACGTGATATTGCCCCGCTATTTAGCATTTCGAGGAAATTCTGCGCAAAAAAGAGATTTCTCTGCGCAGATACGCCTTATCCGACGCGTTGTTATTGCTTTCATTTTACTTATGGCATTTTTATATCATCAACAAATGACCAGTAGCCGCTCGCTACACTCAATTGGGCTTATTGCGTTTTCATTAGTCATCCAGTTGATGCCGGCGATCCTCGGTGGATTATATTGGAAACGTGCCCATGCCCATGGTGTTTACGCAGGCTTGTTAGTGGGAATAATACTTTGGGTACTGTGGTTGGTATTTCCGCTCGTAGGAAAACAAACCTCGCAATTTGCCAACAACGAACTTATCAGCCAAGGCGCGATGATAAGCCTTGGCGCTAATACCGTGATGTATATTATTTTCTCTTGGTTCGCCCCGCACCGGCTCATCGACAGAATTCAAGCCGAGGCCTTTGTGTCTCCTGCTGTGGTTAAAAATAGTGTGATTAAAGGTCCTAATAGCAATGTGACGGTATCTGACCTCACCACGCTACTATCAACCTTCATGGGTACAGGTCGATGCGAACAGCTTATTGAGCAATATCAGCATCACAATAGTTGCACGCTGAACCACCAAGCTTCTCCCGATGAAGACTTTCTTGCGTTTTGTGAGCGTGCGCTAGGCGGTGTTATAGGTGCATCCAGCGCCAAAGTGTTATTAGACAGCGCACTGCGTGGCAAGAAAATGGACTTCACGGAAGTGATTAACTTTTTCGATGACACCACGCAAGCTATGCAATTTAATATGACTGCGCTTTTGACCTCGCTGGAGAACATGGATCAAGGCATTAGCGTAGTCGATAAACATTTAAATTTAGTGGCTTGGAATAAGCGATACGCAGCGCTATACACCTACCCTGAAGATTTTCTTGCTGTAGGCATACCCATAGAGAAACTTATCCGCTTCAATGCTTCACAAGGAGAATTTGGCAAACTGGACGTAGAAGCGGAAGTAGAAAAGCGCCTAGAACACTTGCGCTCTGGTACCCCGCACCGATTTAAACGGCAGCGAAAAGATGGCCGCGTAATAGAAATGGTAGGCAATCCCCTACCTGGCGGAGGCTTTGTAACCAGTTTTAATGACATCACCGATCATATTGAAATTCAACAAGCTCTTGAAGAATCAAACATCGACTTAGAAGCCAGAATTAAGCGGCGAACCGAAGAGGTGCATACTATTAACGCCGAGCTACGCCTTGAAATAGAGCGGCGCTCTGGTGCAGAAACTGAACTTATACGGGCTAGAAAGGCGGCTGAAGATGCGAATGCCAGTAAAACTCGCTTCCTGGCACTTGCCAGC
This sequence comes from uncultured Alteromonas sp., assembly GCF_963976965.1. Classification (NCBI taxonomy): domain Bacteria; kingdom Pseudomonadati; phylum Pseudomonadota; class Gammaproteobacteria; order Alteromonadales; family Alteromonadaceae; genus Alteromonas; species uncultured Alteromonas sp. The sequence goes on along the minus strand of NZ_CAXBMP010000043.1, from coordinate 3,472 downwards.
CATGATGTACTTCAGCCTCTTAATGCCGCCAAGTTATATATCTCGGCACTAGAGGAACAAGAACTATCGAATGGTGTGCATGAAATCATTCAAAAGCTGCATCACTCCGTGACCTCAAGTGAAGCCCTTATCGGTACGCTTTTAGATATTTCACGCCTTGACCAAGGTGAAATGAAACCAGACATTGAGCCCGTGGATGTGCAGGCTCTTCTCAGCCCGCTTATTGACGATATAAGAATGCGGGCACGGGAAAAAGGCCTTTCACTGCGGGTATGGATTAAACCACTTTGGGTAATGGCCGACAAGACTTACTTATATCGAATTATGCAAAACCTGCTGTCAAATGCAGTGAAATACACCCAAAGCGGCAAAGTTGTATTGGTTATAAAACCCGTAGGGTCAGTCGTTTCTTTTCGTGTTTACGACACGGGTATCGGCATTTCGGAAGATAAAAAAGATAACATCTTTAGTGATTTCTATCGCATTAATCAAAGTGCTGAACATGGTATCGGCTTGGGGCTAGGCGTGGTGCGTAGGTTGAGCCAGCAGTTGGGTAGCGATATAACCGTATCGTCAACACTGCAAAAAGGGAGCTGCTTTACCTTCACCCTGCCAAAAGCCCAGCCAGGTTCTTCGATAAGTACGACAACTAAGCATAAAAACACCACCTTTACTGGTTTACAGGTACTTTGCGTAGATGATCAAAGGGAGAACCTAGATGCCATGCAAACGCTGCTAGCACGCTGGGGCGTTAAGGTGATGTTGGCGGGGTCTTGGGATGAAGCGCTTGCCCTGATTGAGCAAACATCACCTCAGATATTATTGATGGACTATCAATTAAGCCACGATGAAACGCAAAACGGCTTAGCCTTAATAGATAAAATTAGATACCAGCTTGATGCCATATTACCCGCTGCGCTTATCACAGCCACGCCGGATGAAGATTTAGTGGTTAAGTGTAAGGATCAAGGGGTTAACTATTTATCTAAGCCGCTAAAACCCGCAAAACTTAGGGCACTATTACAAAGTATGACTCGCCATATTCGCGAGTCACACTATACCGATAGCGACTAAATTTGGGGGGCGCTTTTCACCTGGCTCTTTTTCGTCGGTTTATCGGATTGTTCTTCCGTTTTAGTCGCTGCGGTTGTTGGGGTTACTTTACCCATGGTGCCCCACGCTGATTTAGGATTTATAAGCACAGGACGAGTTAAAATTAGGTTATTGGGGTACATGAGGGTTTCGCGCTCAGAAGTAACCAGCCGAGTACTAAATGGCCCTAAGTCGGCAATATAGCCCTCTATAAAATTATCGCCATCGAGGATACGAATAAAATTTCCTCGGCGATACGCAACGTTCGTCAACAGTATGAAATAAGCGGTAATATTGCTTATCAGTGACCAACTGGCGAAAAGCGCTACCCCTGTTACCGTGATAATAGAGGTTGATAATACCAATAGACCTGAGAAGTCGATTCCCCACGCTAGAAGCAGCAAGGCTAACGATACGGTCGCCACAATAACTCGTGCGGCAAATAACCCCTTAATTGCGCTGGTAGACTTTAATTTGGTTTTCTCAATATTGGTTTCAAGTTTGGGAAGAATTTTTCGTGAAGCCGCCAAATAAAACAGTAAAACCAACCCACTCCAAATAAGGTTTGATTGGTAGCTCGTAAGCCAAACCAATACCTCTTGCCACCACTGCACCATAGTAAAAAACTCATTATATCCTCATGTTACCCCATGCTATCGCGTAACGTTTTTGAGTTCATCCAGATATTACTGTCGCCACCACAATAATAATTCGTAAGACCATTAATAAAAGGTGCTTTATGATGCGCGCCAATTCGCTGCAGTCCGACTAAACTGGCTATGCACCCAAAAAGGTGCTAATGATTAAGCAGCACTTTTTTGAAAATTTATAACAACAGGCAATTTACAATGCGCATAGCGATTTTATCTCGGAATTCTCGTCTCTATTCAACCTCTCGTTTAGTAGAAGCAGGTCGTGCTCGCGGTCATGAAGTAGATGTTATTGATACCATGCATTGCTATATGGACATCACCAGTTCTCGTCCATCGGTGCGCTACAAAGGTAAAAGACTTCCTTATTACGATGCGGTTATTCCTCGCATTGGCGCTTCTGTTACCTTTTACGGTACTTCGGTTGTACGCCAATTCGAAATGATGGGCACCTATAGTGTTAATGAGTCTGTGGCGATAAGCCGCTCTAGAGACAAGTTACGTTCTCTACAACTGTTATCACGTAAAGGCATTGGCATGCCGCGAACTGGCTTTGCTCACCACCCTGATAAGATAGAAGACGTGATAAAAACTGTGGGCGGCGCGCCAGTGGTCATTAAACTACTTGAAGGTACTCAAGGTATTGGTGTGGTATTAGCCGACACCCATAAAGCGGCTGAATCAATTATTGAAGCCTTCATGGGGTTAAATGCCAGTATCCTAGTGCAAGAGTTTATTAAAGAGGCCGGTGGCTCTGATATTCGGTGCTTCGTAGTAGGCGGTAAAGTGGTTGCCGCAATGAAACGACAAGCGGCACCGGGTGAGTTTCGCTCTAACCTTCATAGAGGCGGTCAAGCCAGCTTGGTAAGACTAAGCCCAGCTGAACGCAAAACTGCCGTAGACGCTGCTAAAACGATGGGTTTGAACTGCTGTGGCGTAGATATTTTGCGTTCAAATAATGGGCCTGTAGTGATGGAAGTAAACTCTTCACCAGGATTAGAAGGCATTGAAAAAGCCACTAATAAAGATGTGGCCGGTATGATCATTGAATTTATTGAAAAAAGTGCAGAGCCGCACAAAACCAAAACACGAGGTAAAGGCTAAGTGGCAGTGGATAATTTAGTCATTGGTGGGCAGAGTATCGCGCCAGGCGAATCAGTGAAAATTGAGCTGGAGATGCCCCCGTTATACACCGCGACAAACATGAGCATTCCCGTGTATGTTACCCGTGGTAAACGCCCTGGCCCAACGATGTTTGTTAGCGCCGCTATCCATGGTGATGAACTCAATGGTATCGAAATTGTAGGCAGACTCATTCGCTCACGGGCCATTGAACGGTTAAGAGGTACCCTAATCGCGGTGCCTATGGTGAACGTGTACGGGGTGTTAAACCAGTCTCGCTATTTGCCTGACCGTCGCGATCTCAACCGCAGCTTTCCTGGCAGTAAAAAAGGCTCGTTGGCCGGTCGACTCGCCAACTTGTTCTTAAAGGAAATTGTGCAAAAGTGCGATGTAGGCATAGACCTGCATACCGGTGCAATCCATCGCAGTAATTTACCGCAAATTCGCGCTGACTTAGACGACCCTGAAGTACTTGAGATGGCCAAAGCATTTGGTGTACCTGTGTTGCTAAATGCTGAGCTACGTGAAGGTTCATTACGTGAAACCGCCAGTGAAAGTGGTGTTAAAATTTTGCTTTACGAAGCAGGTCAGGCCTTAAGGTACGATGA
>NZ_CAXBMP010000042.1:0-26080 GCF_963976965.1 uncultured Alteromonas sp. | reverse complement strand
TCCAGTTGAGATAATTATCTCTTAACTGGGTGTGTGAATCTATTGGAGCACGTCACAATCCAACCCTCTACTCTGGGGTGAATATGCACCAAGTAGTCTTCGTTATAGGTAACATTACCCACTGCACTAAAGGTCAAATCCAGTTGCCCTCGTTTTACCGTGGTAAACTTCACGCCCATATTTTGTTGTACCTGGGGTGAAATTGTTACCTCACCTTCACCACGATTTTCACTGCTATCCGATGCCGGATATACAGGCACTAGATCCATGCCCATTGGCGACTTACCCGGCTTATCTCGACGGTAGGCATCATCCATCGGTGCAACCCAATAAAGGGGCTTTTTGTTATTTGAGTTTTCATCACCGCCAGCAACCACACCCTCAACAGCAGCCTCGCCCTGCATGTTTAAATTCCAAACAAACATAGCCGCTGCGCCACCGATTAATCCGACTATAAGAATAAATAGTGTCTTCATTGTTTTGCTACTCCGTCGGTAGTGGTTTTGTGGGTGTCTAGAAATCTGTCATCCAATCGAGAACCTGTTAACTGATTTTTTTCGTTTGTCAGCGGGTAATACAGGTAAGCGAGTTCGGCTAAAGTCTTTGCTATATCGACGTGAAGCGCTAGGGCATCTAACTTTGCGGATATGAGAGAGATACGCGCACGCATTACGTCGTCAAATGTGCCCTTATCGGCTATGTAGGCATTGAGCGCTGATTCGGCTAAACTCTCTGATTGTTCAAGTAATGCGGTATCAAATAACTGCTGGCGGTCAGTTAAGCTTGCAAGCTCTGCTTCACGTGCTTCAGCAAGGGCTGCTAATCGCCTCACTTCTAATCGTCGCTGTGTGGATGTCACCCCTAACCTTGCTGCTGATGCCGACACATTTGCATCTTGACGCTTACTGTTAAACAGCGGTAAATCAACTTGGACACCCACACTAATAAAGTCAGCTTGGCTCATGCCGTTTTGGGCATCTTGACGATATCCGTATGCTGCTTCAATAGCCCATTTAGGTTTGGTTTGCTCTTTGGCAAGAGTCAATTTCTGTGTAGCCACCAATTCATCTTTTACAAGCAGCTGCACAGAGGGATGAGCGTCAATAACATTGAGTACGTCACGTCGTTTAAGCTGTGTAGCTAAAGATTTATTAAAAGGGAATATTTCGTGATGATTGAGTGTTTCGGGCACAGTAAAACTAACTTCACTAGAAAAATCGAACCACCGCGAAAGTCTTGCTAGGGCAACAGATGCAGCCTGCTGTTCCTTCAAAATCGTATCTTTTAAGCGAAGGCGCTCTAGTCGAATCTGAATAATATCTTGCTGTTGAGTGCCGCCCACGCCACTTCGGTAAGACGACTCGACTGTCTCGAGTAACTGCGCTAACGACTGCGATTATTCACGCAATAAGGCTAGGGTTTGCTCTGCCCGATACCACGCCAGCCACTCCAGCGACACTTCTCGCAACAACCACGCTCGCCTTGCTGCTCTTTTCACAGGTTCTTTTTGGGCTTGTTCAATGGCGATGGTGCGGGAGATGTTTGCAGAATTCCCCCTTGGCATAGCTTGTCGAATACCCAATTTCAACTGAGTCATGGGCTCTTGATTCAGCGAAAATCCATCTGTTGGCACGCTTTGCAATGTAGTGCTGATTGTGGGGTTATCCCAACTATCAGCCGCATTACTATCGTGCTGATACGCAGCCTCTTCAAGTTTGCTGCCTTGAAAATAAACGTCTTGGTTGAGTGCGAGATGTTGCACATCTTTAAGACTGAGGGTGGTTGCGAGGGAAGGTGTATTAATTACAAAAAGTAATATCCCTAGCCAAACACGCTGAAGGTAACAAGTACGTAGTCGGACTTGAGTTTGGCAGTTAAAAATCATACCCAGATTAAATGCAAACATGAGAAAACCACATCAATTTCCCTTTGTACTAAGGGAATAAAAAGAAAACCATGGGTGCTATACGCTCCCGCCAGATACAACTATCCTGCGAAAGTGGATTTTGGGGGGCGAAATTGGGTGTTTGGTATAGTGTAAGGAGTTTGGTGGTTTACAAAAACCACCAACGGAGTGGGCGCAATAACTGCTACCGAGAGTTCGTTATTTATGACGGCATAAACAGTGGCACATACACCTGTAGGGCATTGACACTGAACGTCACAGCACGACTCAGATGTGTCACCGTGCATACTAGATTTCATAGCTTCGCGGGGAGCACTTGAGCCACTATGAATGGCGTGAGCATTTTTTGCAGTAGATTGAGCGCTTGAAGGCGTGATTACTTCGCTTGTAGAAGCGTAAATAGCTGAATGGCACCCACTAGCACCATCATGCATTTTTTTATTGGCGCGACTTGCTTCTGATGAATTGTTCTCAGAATTCACTTCAATAGACATTGCGTCCACAGGCACTGTCGCGGTCTTTGACATAGCTTTTGGCATCGCCATTCCCGGCGACAATTTAGCCACCAAGGAAATAACCATTATCAGCATGACCACATAGCCATATCGCTGCTTTTTCAATTTATCTATCATGCCTTAAAGCTTAATCGCATTTGTTATTGCTGTAAAACGCTAAAATTGTTGCGCATAGGTTTTTAACATCAGTGACATGGTTGAAAATAAAGGGTTAGCTTTTGGCACGGCGCACTCTTCGTTTTCATTAACCATGACCTTATTAAACTTCATATCGTGTAACATTGACGTATTCACCACAAGATCGGCGTGGCATAACGCATACGATGCATCGATAACAAAAAACGTATTAGGCCCTGCGCTATTTTCCATTAGATTTTCTACACCGTGAATAGGCGTGGTGGCATCCGCTTGAGAGTGCGCAGCAAAAAGAGGCACTTCAATACGCTTGCCGTCTTCGAAGTCGTCGCGGATTTTTTCAATAATATCCATCAACTCTAACCCCGCAAAGCCGGCAACATTTGGGTATTTAAAAGGGTTCGGACCGTGCGTGATATAACTACCATCCACAATTTTCGCCACCCACTTAATACCCCAAATTCTAGACATACTCTCGGCATTTTCAGAAAGGGCTAATGCGCCAGAAAATAACATAAGTCCGTCGATGTTATCACTTGCGTCTAGGTACTGCTCGACAGCCAATGCGCCGCCAGTAGAAAATCCGCCCACAATCAGGGTGTCGCTCATGTTATCCGCTAACGCGATAACCTCATCAACATGTGCTTGCCAACGTTCGGCTAAATTGCTGTCACTCATTGCCCCTTCGTCATCTCGCAACCCATGCCCAGGTAACAGTGGAACAATAACGTCGTAACCTTCGTTGAATAAAATATTGGCAATTTCTCGCATAAAGAAAGGTGAATCACTAAGTCCGTGAACTAACACGGCCACTTTCTTTGAAGGGGTATCATGATGCAGCACGAAGGGAGCATTACCTTCGTTGCGAAGTACGTTTCCACAAACGGTGTAGCGGTGCAGTTTAGAAGATTTACATCGCTGCGTTTCGCCCCACTCTTGCTTATAAAAATCAGCAAATCGCGTTAATGCGTCCTGTGTTTCAAGAGTGCTGGCTGTTGCAGAACTAGCGAAAAATGTACCTATTAATGTGCCTATCAATGCAAAGCACATTACTGCTACTGGAAGTATGGATAATTTTGCGAGAGCAAACTTTGAATGCACGTAGATTCTCCAAAAGGCATTACAATTAGCCAATTGTAACAAAATAAGGCCATTAAATAATGACCTTACGCTATTACAGTTACACTGTGACGGTATGCTGTTTTGACAAATTTCAGCTCAACAAGCCCTGTTTTAGCACATGTTGTGTTAGTAAGCGCTTTGTTACCGTCGTTACTCGTATTTAGCTAAAATACAATGCTAAGTCGTCTGACCCGCCAATATGCTTACCGCCAATGAATACTTGAGGTACGGTATCACGGCCAGTCATTGCGTTAAGGCTGGTTAACGAGGCGTCTTTGCCTAGTACAATCTCTTCAAAATCGTAACCTTTGTCGGTTAACAACGCTTTTGCTTTTGTACAAAATGGGCAGTTAGGCTTAGTAAATAGTGAGACCGGCGCTTTTGTCTCGGCGCCTGGGGCTATATAAGCAAGCATAGTGTCGGCATCAGAAACCTCAAACGGGTCGCCCGGCACGTCTGGTTCAATGAACATCTTCTCTACGGTGCCGTTTTTAACCAGCATAGAGTAGCGCCAGCTGCGCTTTCCAAAACCTAAATCAGCTTTGTCTACCAACATACCCATACCGTCAGTAAAATCACCATTACCATCTGGTATAACAGTAACATTTTCTGCTTCTTGATCGGCTGCCCATGCATTCATTACAAACGTATCGTTGACTGATATGCACAATATGTCATCTACGCCATGCTGTTTAAAAACTTTGGCGAGTGCATTGTAGCGAGGTAAGTGCGTAGAAGAACATGTAGGCGTAAACGCGCCGGGAAGTGAAAAAACCACCACTGTTTTGTTGCTAAACAATTCTTCAGTGGTTTTAGTTGCCCACGTTTCGCCATCGCGAACAGGAATAGATACGGAAGGTACTTGCTGACCTTCTTTTGATATAAAACGACTTTCTGACATAGTGTTCTCGCTACGCGCAAATAAATGAAGTTGCTAGCATAGAGAAATCTAAGAAAAAAGAACAGCCTCGGTTCATCTAATCCGAGTAAAGGTATGAATTAGCATGCGTAACGACTAATATTAATGCTTATTAAGACACATTAAGCTTTTCAATATTGTGCATCTCACTATATTCTTATTTTATGTTAGACAAAAGTTTCAACCTGTCAGGGAATGATTCAGCCTTACGCTTCCGGCAAGCCGAACTCAAAAAAGCATAACAGTTTTATTTAATGTGTAAATTCTGATTGGAACAGGTACTCTCTGCGCCCAGTTTATACTTTAGTCTAATACCTGATACGTTATTTCTTCGGGTTGTTCGCCATAATAGTAGTGATAGAAATTGACTGCTTATAACGATATCAGCACTTCAGTTTTACTCATAAATTTTCAGTCCTTCTTCTTTATTAAAGGGAGGGCAATAAATGCGTAGTCGTAAGGAAGCTTCTATAATGCCCAGACAGTCGGCTCGGCGTTTTGCCACCAGCATTGTCACCGTTTCGCTACTTTTCGCTTTAGTGGGCTTTTCTTCGCCTACAAAAGCTTCACCTGCAGCCCTTACTCAAACTGTTCACGAACTCATTCAAAGCGGGGCTTTCGAGGATGCCGAGCGTCAAACTCTACTTGCCATTGAACAAGCCCATCAAAGCGGTACATTGTCGATAAGTACATTGTCGGCCAGTACGTTCTATGAGGTAGGGCAGCTATTACAAAGCGCATCCCGTTTCAATGTAGCAAACGATGCACTCTACGTTGCGTTAGATGGATTCACCCGCCATGGCCAACTTATTGATATGGCAAATACCTTACACCACCTTGGTACTTCGCAACGTTTTCTAGGGAACTATGAGCAATCTATTGGCTACCTTCGACGTGCCCAATCTATCGCGCAAACCCAAGGTGTCCTCCCGTTAAATGCGACCATTCAAATGGAAATTGGCCTTGTCCAAAAAGAACAAGGCCAAGTTCAGGCTGCTCTTTATACATTAAAAAAAGCATTAAGCTTATTTCGGGTACAACAAGATACAAAAAGTACTGGCCAAGGCCTCGCCACCATTGGTGATATATATGTCACATTAAATCAGTTTTCTGAGGCCAACACGTATTATCAAGACGCATTACAAATAGCGAAAACAAGTAATGACAAGCCGCTAACAGCTCAAATACTGGGTAAGATTGGCGCTTTGCTGTTACTGAAAGGCGATATTGAAGAAGCATCAGAAGCACTTACACACGCACTAACCCTATTAAAAGAGAATGGGGAGGCAAATGAAATTTCTACTACTCAGGCATGGTTAGGCGAAGCGCTGGTAAAAACCGGTGACACAGAGCAAGGCTTGATGTTGCTAGAGGAATCACTCGCGGTGGCTAAATCTACAGGCCAGCAAAAGTTGCTGCAACAAGCCCGCCTAGCATTAGCCAATGCAATGATGTCATTGCAACAGTTTGACGATGCGCTAGCGTACGCTAAAAATGGCACTATTGAAGCAAGACGGCGCGGAGATTTACGCAGCCAGCTGAACTTCTTATCGATTCAAGTGAAAGCCCTAGCAGCAAAGGGGGAGTTTAAGCGCGCATTAGATATTCAGTCGGTATTGCAAAATATACGAGAAGAGGTGCTGAGCTCAGGTAGCGAGGTCGCTATTGCGCAACTTCAAGCCGAAATAGAAATTGAGCGTCAAGCACAGTCTATTCAGGTATTACAGAAAACCAAACAACTTGCATTAGCTGAAGCCGAGCAAACTAATCTGCGCACGACATTGTTTTGGAGTACCTTAATTGCAGGGTTATTAACGCTTTTTCTCATTTGGAGCAGATACACTCAGCGCCAACAAACCATCAGGCTTCGCCGTGAAGTTAAGCAGCGAACAAAAGAGCTTGAACAAAAAAATTCTGAGCTACAAACAGCCTATAAAACCCTTGAGCAAGTGAGTCTGCATGATTCCCTGACAGGCTTGTATAACCGGCACTACCTTGAATCCCAATTGCCAGGTGAACTTAAGCGCAGTGCTCATGCGAACAAACATCAAGAAGGTCACAATGAACGCAACCAAGACCTGCTTTGCTTCTTAATAGACATCGACCATTTTAAACGTATTAATGATGAGCATGGCCATTTAGCGGGCGATAAAGTACTGAGTCAGTTCGCCGACGTCCTTCGAGAAGTTTTCAGGCAAACGGATTTACTTATTCGCTGGGGCGGCGAAGAGTTCTTGGTAATATGCCGTCACTCTATGCGAGATGACCTTCCCCAACTGGCCGAACGATGCCGCGCCGCAGTAAATGATAACGTGTTTCATATCGACGATACTCGCTCGCTTCGTGTTACCTGCAGTATCGGCTTTAGTATTCTTCCCCCTGTTGAACATGTGTCCTTCGAAGAAAGCTGGAAGAGCACCTTTTCAGTGGTAGATTATTGTTTATATGCCACCAAAATGTCTGGCCGCAATGGGTGGATTGGGGTTATCGATACCAATAAAGCCCTGATTGGCGATGTGCAAGACACCCCTCTCGATAAAAAATTTCATTTTAAGCAGTCATACATTTCTACATCATTTAACACGCTGTCGAGCATAAATTGGCCCGATGAGTAGGAGCGTACATTATGTATAAAGGTAGTTGCCAGTGTCAGGCCGTGCAATTTGAGTTGTCTGATATTAGCGAAGATGAGTTGGACGTAGAAACATTATCCTGCAGCGAAACGCTTAACCTCACCATCGCCGGTGCACGTGAGCATCTAGTGATAGATTGTGCGCCATCGATGCTAGGTGAGCTACAGCTATCGCCAAACAGCAAACAGTTTTTCTGTAATGAATGCTCGACGCCAATTTTTACCGAAGATGATCAGGGCAATATTGGGTTGCATGTCGCCTTTTACGGGCATGATTTATTAGCTAAACATCACAGCCAATACCATATTCCCTGAGCAGAGCCACTGTTTGAGTACCTCTGGAGACGCAGCATGGGTTTTGAGACATTGTGAGTTGTCGCAGTGAAGTTGTCACAGTGAAGCTGTCCCAACGAATCCGCTATAAGACTAGCGCGCTCGACCAAGCTTGTCGTAGTAACAGGTTATACCTAAATAGTGGCTTTATGAAGCCTATCGCACCTAAGGGTGCGATAGGCAAGAGCGTAGCATCAAACTACGCCTTTTCGATGAGTCTCACGCCGAACTTTTTAAGTCATCCAAGTGGTATTTATCAATAAGTGAGTACAAGGTTGGGCGCGTAACACCTAGCAATTCAGCGGTTTTAGACATATTTTTATCCGCTTGATGATACGCCCTACGAATTGCCTTACTTTCAGCAACCTCTCGTACCTCGCGAAGATTCAAGGTTTCAGACTCTCCACTACCATCTACCGCGAACAAACCTAAGTCATCAGGCTGTATGACTGTACCCTCGGCCATGATCACTGCCGATTTCAGCTTATTTTGCATTTCACGAATATTCCCAGGCCATTTGTGAGCCAGCATGGAATTAATCGCAGATTCAGAAAAGCTCTTTGCCTTGGCATTAAACTCTTCACGATAAATATTAAGGAAGGTACGGGCAAGCAAGATAATATCTTGATCTCTATCTCGCAACGGCGGGATCATAATGGGAATTTCACCAACACGGTAATATAAATCTTCCCTAAAACGCTCTTCTGCCACCATGGTTTGCAAATCTCTGTGGGTCGCACAAATAACCCTAATATCCACAGGAATTTCGGCACGGCCCCCCACTCGCTCAATAACACGTTCTTGTAAAAAACGTAGCATTTTGGCTTGCAGTCCGATAGGCATATCGCCAATTTCATCTAGAAATAGCGTGCCACCTTGGGCGGTTTCAATTTTACCTAGGGTCGTTTTATTGGCGCCAGTAAATGCGCCTTTCTCGTAACCGAAAAGCTCACTTTCCAAAAGATTTTCAGGAATAGATGCACAGTTAATGGCAACAAACGGTTTATCTTTACGAGGGCTGTGTTCATGGATGCTGCGAGCAAACACCTCTTTACCCGTTCCACTTTCACCTAGCAGTAACGTACTCACATCGGTATTCGCTATTTTTTCAGCTTTACGCACTACCGTTTGAATAGACTCACTGTTACCAATGATACGGCTCATACCTGTGCGCACTTTGGATAAAATGCTGTTTTCTAACTCTAATTTCGCCAAATTAAGCGCGCGATACACGAGTAGCTTTATGGTGTCAGAATCTATGGGTTTTTGGTAAAAGTCGTAGGCACCGAAGTTGATAGCTTTAAGTGCATTCTCTTTTTCGTTGTTACCGGTGACAACAATGACCTTGGTTCTAGGCGCTAAGGAAATAATATCTTGTAGAATTCTCAAGCCTTCCGACGCATTTGCTGGGTCGGGTGGCAGCCCTAAATCTAGTGTCACGACTTTAGGTTCGTAACGGCGCAGTTGCGCAATTGCCGAGGTATGATCGTCAGCAAAAACAACGTCGTAGTCGGTTAAGCTCCACTTTAATTGTTTCTGAATACCTAAATCGTCATCTACCACTAAAACGGTATCTGTCATCAGTCTGTTCCTGTGTTACTTCGTCCATATCAACATAGGTTGGTTGTCATCGCTCACTTTGCTCAATTCAGCGTAAATGCTAGCGTAAAACAACTCCCTTTCCCTGGTTCACTTTGAACGCTTATTTTCCCACCAATAGATTCAATGTACGTTTTCGCATCGTACGCACCAATCCCCATTCCTGCGTTACCTTTCGTGGTATCGAAAGGTGTAAACAAGCGAGTATCGATGAAGTCTTGATCCATCCCGGTTCCTGTGTCCTCTATCATTACATATTGAACACGGTTTTGGATGTCATGCGTTAGTACAATATCTATTTCGCCGCTATCTTCGGTTGCTTGTTGCGCATTACTTATTAGGTGATAGAAAACATTGGCGACTTTTTCTTTATCAATTAATACCGGCTCTTCGCTGCTGCAGTGCACTTTAGGGGCGGGAAGAAGCCCCATGCATCGGTTTGCCACTACATCATTAATAATATGCGATAACGAGCACGAAGTGTGAGCCCCATCATCATTAATCTTTTTATCCGTTAATTGCTTTAACATTTTATCCATACGCGCTTTGGTATGTTCCAATGTTTCAAATGTGTCTTCAATAAACTCGGGGTTGTGTTTATGCTGCTGCGCGTTGGCCAAGATCAAATCGACTTGTGCCATCACATTCTTTAAATCATGCACAACAAACGCTGACATTCTATTAAACGCAGCAAACTGGGCATTTTCCGCTACCAGCTTTGAAGCTTCATGATGGAACACAAACATACTTACCTGCTCGGTGATAGCATTGAGATAATCTCTCACTTCCCAATTTAAGCTCAGTCGTTCTTTATCACCAGCCGCAAGGATGGCGAAGCCCCAAATTTCATCATTTTTGTAAAATGGAAGATAAAGCTGATAGCCCCATTCTTTCAAAATAGCTCTGTCGATTTGTAGCCCTTTATAATGAAATGGCTTTGCCTGGTATTCGTGTACATCAATTAACCAGGTATTAGACGCACAATACTCTGTTAGCGCACTAATAATGGTTAAGTCATCACGGGTGTCTGGTAATGGGTTAACTTGTGCCAACTGCTCGAAGTCGTTATTTACCCGTTTAAACAATTTGCCAGAGTCATATTCGATTGCTTCAAGTATGCCGCGAAGTGCACTTTCGTGAACGGTATTAGGGGCGTCCATTGAGCTAGACAGTGTTTTGGTTAGCTTTATCCACTCTACGCGGTAGTCAAACTGATTAGCAAAAAAGTGCTTGGTAATAAAGACCTTACACTTGGTTCTAAAAGAGTTAGACAAAAATACGGTAACCAGCAGGGCAAGCGACAGTACTACCAAGATAGTTTGCACCATGGCGCCCCAGTTTCCACCTACGTAGCTGATGGCGTAGCCAATAATGGCCATAATGAAAAGGTAAGCGCCTGCAACCAATAATAAAGAGCTGTGTAGTACTACATCCCTAGAAATGAATATATCAACGCCCCAGTGCTTTATACGTCGAATGGCAATAACTAAAAATGGAATAAGCAGGAAATAGATATAGCCACGAGCCGCAATATAATTAACCTCAACCTGATTCACCATGGTGGCATTGGCGTAAGTAACGAAATCAAAAAGGTGGGTAGCGCCAAGATATAAAATTAAAGGCTTATATGCCCATTGATCGGCATCCGCTTGACGGTAAATAACTTCCAATAAGATAAGCACTTCAAGGGCCAGAATAATCAGCATCAGATAACGCCACGAGGCGTCAATCCACAAGACGTGGGGCAGCACCAAGGCTATGCAGCCGGGAAGTAGTATAAAAAGCGTTGTTGGGCGGCGCAGAACATCGAACAGGTTGGTGAAATTATTTTTCAGGCACCCAGCTAAAAAGAGCAACCATGCCACTTGCCTGAGCGCATCAATAGTGAGCAACCAGGAAAGGCTGATGGGACCAAACAGTGCCGTTATCATGCTAGTAGACCAGAACAGCGTAGTGGCTGTTGCCAAAATCAACAAGTGATTAGCTAACCCAGGCTTTCGTACTGCGAAAAGTAATAGCATTAACAGTAAGTAAGCCAGACTGTTAAGGGCATAGCCTATATCTGAAATCATCCCTATTTATTCTCACCCGGTTTTTATTGTTTTTTGAGGTTCTGTTTTTAAAGTTCTGGTGTTAGCAGGTGGTGCTGACAGCAAACTAGGTTACTGCCAGCTTAGGCTAATCGCCTACCGTTTTTTAAGTAACAATGACCCAATTGAATAACCGGCTCCAAAAGAGCACAACACACCAATATCACCGGCGACTAAATCTTCATGGTTCAGTCCAAAAGCAATCACAGATCCTGCTGATGCCGTATTAGCATATTCATCTAGAACAATAGGTGCTTCATCAGCATTAGCATCGCGCCCCAATAAACGCTTTATGATCAGCGTATTCATGTTGATATTCGCTTGATGCAACCACCAACGTCTTACGTCTGTCGCCGTTAACTGATGTCTGTCTAAGTGGCTTTCTATGTGATTTGCTGCCATTGGACACACTTCTTTAAATACCTTACGCCCTGCTTGATGAAAGAGCTTATCTGCGCCATAAGGGTCGACATCTTCTGTACGCGTAATGTAACCGAAGTTTGAGCGAATGTTATTTGAAAACTTAGTTACCGCGTTTGTACTCATAACATCGTAACTGTGTTTGCTATTCACAGTTTCAGCTGTTTCTAATACCGTCGCTGTCGCTACGTCACCAAAAATAAAGTGGCTGTCTCTGTCGGTATAATTAATTTGCGGTGACACTAATTCAGGGTTTATTACCAATACACACTTAGCATTACCGGCACTTAGCATTTCGTACGCGCGGTGCATACCAAAAGTGGCGGCAGAGCACGCCACTAGCATATCGAAACCAAAGCCTTCAATGCCTAGCGCTTCTTGCACTTCAATCGCAATAGCTGGATAAGCACGTTGTGTATAGGCGCAAGATACAATAACGGCATCAACGTCTTGGGCGGTTTTATTTGCAGAAGCCAACGCCAATTTGGCTGCTTCTACTGCTATTTCCGCTTGGTGAGATAGCGCTTCATCTTCACGAGCCTCAATTTTGGGCTTCATGCGCGAAATATCAAGCGCACCTTCTTTTTGGTAAATATATCGGCTTTTAATACCTGACGCTTTTTCAATGAACTCGGCACTAGAATAAGGTTTTGCAGTAACCAGCTGTGCTTCTATTTCCGCTTTATGCTCTTCGTTATACGAATCAACATACGCATTATAACTATCTACCAGTTCCTGATTTGTAATACTGCTTTCAGGGTGCCAAACACCCACACCGCTAACAACGATCTGTTGAGACATCTGCATTCTCTTTTTCTATTATTTCTGTTTAAGCCATACGGCCATGACATAACGGAGAAATAGGATAAGTGAAATCCGACAGACTGTTAGCAGGCAACCACAATCTGTGCTCTGACAATTTGAGCGCTAACGCGCTGCACTTATCGTTTCAATGTTAATACGTATAGTTATAGCTTAACTCAATCCACCCCGTATGTAATCACCGCTCAACGATTTACCCTAGGCACAAGATGCACACTATTTTGGTTTTAATAAAAAAAACGGCGCCAAAGGCGCCGTTTCATTATGGTTTTCTAGCGAGTGTTTTTGCTTAGCAACCTTTGCTCAGTAATGTCTACTTAGCGTGTTTCACTTAGTTTTGCGTGATTTGCCACACCGTAACAGTGCCGCTGACTTCGTTACCTACAAGTAACAATGGAACGCCGCTTGCGCTGTTTTCTGCGCTAACAAATACAAGGCTTTCAGGCGCCAAATCACCAATAACGTCAGACGCTGATAACCCTTCTGTTAAATCGCGATTGATAATGTAATCGGCAAACTGAACATCGTAAGGGTTGGTCACATCGTATACGAATATACCGCCCATCCGTTCCGTACCAACAAACGCATAAGTTCTATCACCTATAACACCTATGGTTAATGCTTCAGGCTCAGGTCCTTTATTTTCAGAACGAGAATCACCTTCGTTTTCATCATCACCATTATTGAATGACGCCCCATGCACTGATGCAGTAATTCGTTCAAAATCATCGCCTGAATCGTAAACCGCTAAACCGTTTTGATCCCAAATGGTAAATGAACGTGAACCATACGCATAAGCTGCATCATATTCACCGTTACCATCCGCATCGCCCATTGCATTAGTGACACGTAAATCATCTGCTTCGCCATTGGCTTGTAAGTCAGCAAGTTCAGAATTCGCTTCTGCCGTTAAGTCTTCAACTTTAACTTCGTCGATATAAGCTAAACAGCCATCGTCCTCATCAAACTCTAGTCCACCTTCACTTAGGCAGGTTGCTTCATCAGCAGAGTCAAAGAAATATTCACGCGCGTCACCTTCATTCGCTGTCACGATAAAAGTGGCATCTTTCCAAGAGTAATTGGCAATAGTATCGGGCTGATATACACCGTAAAGGCCATCATACTGACCAAAACTTACGCTGCCATCTTCTTGAATATCAATATTCAAGTCAGACCAACTTTTTACACCCAAGCCAACAATTTCTACGGTTAGTTCTTCAAGATCAAGAATGGCTAAACCGTTGTTTTCTTGCAGGCTGACGTACGCTACATCGTTAGTCGCCGTAATATATTCTGGTTCTAAATCTTGAGCCACAGTGGTAGCAATATCTACACCTTTAATCGTACGGCCACTTGGGTTAGGGAACATCATTCCCTGTGCAACCAAGTCGTCTTGACTGCCGTTAAAGCCCGTGAAGCTCACTGAGGTCGCTGTTTCTTCAGGCTCACCACTTGCTAGAATATTAATTACCGAGATAGAACCTTCTGGGTCAATCGTGTAATCATCTGAAGGCTCCCCTTCATTGGCTACTAATACTTTTCCGCCATCTGGCGTAAAAGTCACCATGTCAGGCAGGGCGCCAACAACGACTGAATCTAAAAATACTGGTGCAGAAGTGTCTAACCCATTATAGAAAAGTACGTAGCCGTTATCTGTTTTCACATCAGCAGGCACTGCAACAGCCATTAGGTCGCCACTAATAGCAATACTAGTGAGGCTTCCTAACGTTACGCCGTCAATATCAGCAGGTAGCGTAATATCACTCACTGTAAGGTTGGTCGTATTGATTGGGTCGCTCATAGCAGTAGTACTTACTGTATCAGCGGCAATAACTGCGATGGCATTGGTTTCACCGTTGGTGGCATAAATAGTTTGGGTGTCAGCATGATATTGCACGATTTCTGCCGACGTTAGGTTACCCAAAAAAGCGCGGGCAACAACGTCAAGAGAAACACCTAAAGATGCATCGCTACCGTCAACACCGTCGGCGCCATCTGACCCCGCTTCACCTTGCTCGCCCTGAGGGCCTTGAGCACCTGTTTCACCTTGTGCACCATCATCGCCATCTAGACCACAGCCGGTAAGAGCCGCTGAGATAAGAAGCGCTAAGACGCCGTATTTGAATTTTGACTGCGCAGACATTTAATTTCCTTTTTATCATGTTGTTACGCCAAACCTCAGCTTGCCAACTAGGCTGTTTAATTCTCGCTTTCAGTACGGGAACGAACCGATGGCATACAATGTAGATTTAGCTATTATTTTTAATTACATCTGTATATAAGCTAGAGCCAGTGTATGACACAAATATTAATTTGGCAAAAGGGTAAATTTACAAATGAATAACACCCCAATTTGTAGTATTAATAGAAGCTAATATTGGTCTGCTCTTACGCACTGTACGTAACAAACAATAAGAGTCGTAACTCACTAATATTTCTCTATTTCGCGACAACAAGGATTAAAATATGAAATTGAGGTTTACCGCATCAATCGCCGCAGTAGCCCTTGCAGTGACAGCGTGTGCTACATCGCCCACAGGTCGTAATCAGGTACTCTTATATTCTGAATCCCAACTGGAAGAAATGGGCGACCAAGCATTTAGCGGAATGAAAGAAGAACTTAAAATCTCAAACAAAGCTGTTCAAAATAGCTATGTTGAATGCGTCGCCAATGCGATCACCGCGAAGGTCCCTAATAGTGTGTTCGATGGTACATGGGAAGTTGTGGTATTTGACGATGAGCAGGTTAATGCCTTTGCTTTGCCTGGGGGGAAAATTGGTGTTTATACAGGGTTATTAAATGTAGCTGAAAACCAACACCAGCTTGCGGCAGTCATCGGCCATGAAGTGGGTCATGTAATTGCAGAACATGGTAATGAGCGTATGTCTCAATCAACGCTTATCAATATGGGCACCCAAGCAGCAGGTGCAGCTTTGGCGATGAACGAAGTTTCTCAAACGGCTCCTATCATGGCAGCCATTGGTTTAGGGTTACAAGTTGGGGTTCAACTACCGTTTAGCCGTACCCATGAGTCTGAAGCCGATGTTATTGGCCTTCAATTAATGGCTATGTCAGGCTTTGACCCTCGCCAATCCGTAAACTTATGGCAGAACATGGATGCGGCAAGTAATGGCGAACGCCCCTTAGAGTTACTTTCTACTCACCCTGCCCCGCAAACACGGATTAGCAACTTGCAAGCAAACATGAACGCTGCGTACACTGATTACCAGGCATCGGCGTATAGACCTAACTGTGGCTAGTTATTCAACGTCGCTAACGTAAAATAGAGCAAAAAAAACGCCACATTAATGTGGCGTTTTTGTATCAGGGAATAAAATCTTATTCGCTGTCGTTTTTGTGAAGGTGTACATCCATTTGTGGGAACGGAATTGAAATACCTTCTTGGTCGAAGCGAAGTTTAACTTGCTCAGTGAAGTCAAACTTAACGCCCCAGAAGTCAGACGCTTTACACCATGGACGAACCACGAAGTTAACGCTGCTATCAGCCAATTCAGAAACGGCAACAGTAGGTGCTGGCTCGCTGAGGATACGCTCATCGGCACGAACCATTTCATTAAGGATTTCTTTCGCTTTGCGCAAGTCTGCGTCATAACCAATACCAACAACCATATCAACACGACGTGTTTCTTTCGCTGAATAGTTAGTAATGTTATTGCTGTAAATGCCACCATTAGGAACAATAATTTCTTTGTTATCTGGTGTAGCCATTGTAGTAGTGAAAATGCCAATCTTATTGATTGTACCCGCAGTTCCAGCAGCTTCAACGAAATCGCCTGATTTGAAAGGCTTAAATACAAGAAGCATTACGCCAGCAGCAAAGTTTTTCAGTGAGTCTTGCAGTGACAAACCAATAGCTAAACCGGCAGCACCTAATATTGCAACAAGCGAGGTGGTATCGACACCAAGTTGGTTTAGCGACGCCACAATAACGAACAACATCAAAATAGCGCTAATAATGGCTTCTAAGAAGTCCACCAACATTGCATCGTACTTTGATTTTGCCATTAAACGGCGGAATAAAGATAGGATGAACCCTACAACGATTCGACCAATAACGTAGATAACAATCGCCATGGCAATATTAATGCCCCATGGGATTGCATAATCGTTAATGTAGCGTTCAACATCACTCGATGAGAATAATGATAAATTTTCTTCCATAATTTTGTCCTTGTTTTATCAATCGTAGTGTAAGCCGATTCAAAGTAGCAGGCTTTTAGAACTACGCCAACGACTTTGATGCACAAATAGCCATTTTTGGCCCAAAGTCTAATATTCACGTGGCCTACAGGCAATAAATATTATCCTAAAGTCGACTTTTTTCCTGCTAATTATTTCTTCAGAATTGTTTTCGAGCTGTTTAAACTTATTGTCGTAAATTCGTCATTAGGGTGTCATTTAAGCAATCTAATCTCAATGGCTCGTCAAGTTAGTTAGTAGCACCGAATAGCGAATCAGCCATAACGGACTATCGAAAACTTTACGAGAATTGATGATTTTTCCATCTAATTGGTGTAGAGTTTTTAGTCAAAATAAGCAGGATGCTTTAAAAAGTCTGCAAAGCGCTGAAAAACATTTAAAAAGAATGTGAACCGGACATGACGTTAGCAGGTATTGCTATTGTCAATTTTGTACAGCTTAGCAAATAGAATAAAAGGAATAATCTATGTTTTACTTTATATTACTGGCAATTATCGTAGCAGCATTGTTCTTGTATTCTTTGAGAACAGATAAAGGCGAACATACCAAGTACGCACGAAAGGACGGGCAAGCAGTACCTCCTCATCAAAACGAAACGCAAAACACCACTTCAACACCTTCGGCAGCTTAATTAACCCTAGTGCTATCAAAGCTATCGTAAATCTCAAAAAAATAGCTTTTTACAACGCATTGTAGCGATTTTCAGCTACGATGCGTTGCATCCACTTGCTCTAGACAAGTATCATATCTACATTATCCGCCATTTTTAGTTTCCCAATGCGCATACCGAGAATTTATTACCCCAACCCAATTCCTCTTGAAGAAGAATTTCAGTTAACTGAAGAAGCTGGGCATCACATTGCCAGTGTGCTTCGTTTGAAAGCGAATCATCCTATCGTATTATTTAACGGTGACGGCAACGAGTACAGCGCACAGATAATTAATGCTCAAAGAAAAAAGGTTTTTGTAGAGGCCGATGCGTGTTTAACGCTGTCAAAAGAATCATCGCTAAATATACATTTAGGCCAAGGTGTATCTAAAGGTGACCGAATGGATACGGTGCTGCAAAAAAGTGTAGAGCTTGGTGTTACCGAAATTACGCCTATTTTGTCCGAACGATGTACAGTTAAATTAGATGAAGCCAGGTGGGAAAAAAAGCTGCTGCAATGGCAAAAGATCATCATCGGTGCATGTGAGCAAAGTGGCAGAAATACACTGCCCTCGCTTAACCCGCCAATTGCCCTTAACAAATGGTTATCTGAATCAACCTCGAGTTCGCGGTTAGTATTGGCGCCGGGTGCAGAGAAGCCATTGGCCCGTCAACCATATAACTCTCAAGGCTTTCGTTTATTGATAGGTCCAGAGGGCGGACTTTCTGAAGGCGAAATTCACCAAGCTAATGAAAGCGGATTTACATCGTGCAGTTTAGGGCCTCGAATACTGCGTACTGAAACTGCCGCCATTAGCAGTATTAGCATTCTGCAAGCCCAGCATGGCGATTTTTAGGCGGGCAGTTTACGCAAGCTTTACAGGTTAATGATTAGAAAGTTTGGTTTTTTCGATACTTGATCTAAATGCTGAATGCCCCCACTTAAGTTTTAGTGGTATTCATACCTAAACCAACTTCGACAAATAAAATGCACCAACAGCCAACTATCACAATCAGTGCGTAATGCTGTTGGCAATTTATCTACCTTTATCAAAGAGTGAGAACATACATGCACTACACCCTTGGCGTGATTATGGATCCTATCGCGGTGATTAAGCCGCATAAAGACACCAGCTTAGCAATGATGCTTGAAGCCCAGCGCCGTGGCGCAACCGTACTGTACTTCGAACTTAAAGATATCTTTATAAACAACGGTAAGCCAATGGGGCTGGCTAGAACCATTACCGTGCGTGATCAAGCAACTGACTTTTACACCCTAGGTGAAGAACATACTGTTTCACTAGGCGACATTGATGTGTTGCTAATGCGCAAGGATCCGCCCTTCGACAGCGAGTTTTTGTATGCTACCCATATATTATCGCTTGCCCAGGACGAAGGCGCGCTGGTTGTAAATAATCCGCAAGCGCTTCGAGACTACAACGAAAAATTATTTACCTCTTTGTTTCCTGAGCACATTCCTAACACATTGGTAACCAATAATCAGAAGCTTATTCGTGATTTTCATGCAAAGCATCAAGATATTATTTGTAAGCCTTTGGATGGAATGGGCGGTGCTTCAATTTTCAGAGTGAAGCCAGATGGAAATAACTTAGGCGTGATCATTGAAACGCTAACCAATTTAGGCAAACGTTACATGATGGTTCAAGAATACTTGCCACAAATTAAGGATGGCGATAAACGTATTCTTATTGTGGACGGTGAAGTGATTCCTTATTGCTTGGCGCGCTTACCCACCAAGGGGGAGACTCGTGGCAATCTGGCAGCAGGCGGAACAGGCAGACCCCAAGAAATTTCAGAAACTGATCGTGCGTTAGCTGAAGCTGTTGCTCCCACATTACGAGAGAATAATATTTTATTTGTTGGGCTCGACGTGATTGGCGAAAAAATCACAGAAATAAACATTACTAGCCCAACATGCGTAAGAGAGATAGAGGGTCATTATAATATTAATATTATGGCCTCGTTATTCGACGCAATTGAAAAGCGCCTTACAACTAAGTAGCGTTTTGCACTAACTGTAAGTAAGTGAGAAGTAGAGGAAACAATGACAGAACTGAAAAGTTTACAAAACCACTTTCTAGTAGCGATGCCTTCGCTAGATGACCCGTATTTTTCTCGCTCTCTCACTTATATTTGCGAACACAACAAAGACGGTGCCATGGGGCTGGTAATCAATCAGCCTTCAACTATGAACTTAAAAGAACTGCTCGAGCAAACCGACAAAGACTTAACCGTGGCGGAAGACAAAGCCGAGCAAATTATTCTTGCCGGCGGGCCGGTAAGCCAAGAACGAGGGTTCGTTCTGCATTCCAGTCAAAGTGGCTGGGACTCAAGCTTAGCCTTATCGCCTGACGTTATGATCACCACTTCAAAAGATATTTTATCAGCAATAGGCACTAACACTGGGCCAGATTCATCGATTATCGCGTTAGGTTATGCGGGCTGGACTGCTGGGCAACTTGAACAGGAAATGCAAGATAACTCGTGGCTAACCATAGAGGCCGATGACGACATTTTGTTTAACACGCCTATTCATAAAAAATGGCAAGCAGCGGTAAATAAACTTGGTGTAGATGTGTGGCAACTCGCACCAGGAGCCGGACATGCCTGATATTGGCAGTAGAACAGTATTAGCCTTCGACTTCGGTACAAAAAGTATTGGAGTTGCAGTAGGACAAGAAATTACCGGTACGGCGTCACCGCTAGCCGCACTGAAAGCCCGCGATGGTATTCCAGATTGGAATGTTATTGAAAAGCTTTATGAAGAGTGGCAACCGCAGCTTGTGGTGGTGGGTTTACCGCTGAATATGGATGGCACCGAGCAAGAAGTTACACAGCGCGCCAAAAAATTCGCCAATCGCTTACATGGTAGATTCAAAGTAGCAGTAGATTTATGCGATGAAAGGCTTACCACAACGGATGCAAAATCTATGTTGTTCGAACTTGGCGGCTATAAAAAGCTAACCAAAGAAAAAATAGACAGCGTATCGGCCTGCGTGATTTTTACCAGCTGGGTTGAAAACCAATACGGCGACTAGTTTCTCGCCGTTATTTGGACACCCACCTTTTCCGTTAGTTGGACACCCATTTATTTAGGCTGTGATCACCTTTTCCGTTAGCTGGACACCCACCTTTTTATGTAACTGCGCCGTTATTTGCGTTAGCTGGACACCCACCTTTTTATGTAACTGCGCCGTTATTTGGACACCCACCTTTTAAAAGATTTGGAGTTCCTTTTTATCATCACTTCTTTTAAGACAGCCACAATTTCAATCATTACCTCTTGGACACCCACAGTTTCAATCACGAATTAATGAATAAGAAAATCAGAAACCCGTAATGCTAAAATCATTACCTCTCGGACACCCACAATTTCAATCACGAATTAATGAATAAGAAAACCAGAAACCCGCAATGCTAAGGTCTACTTTCTCCGCACTTCCAGCAGGTATCAAAAGCTTCGCCGTTTGGTTCATTACAATGTCCGCACACCCATGGAAATTTCTCAGCTGGTTCGTGGCTGTCCATGAGAGAATTCACAACTTTATTGGCTCTGGTAGACCAAGATTCATCTATTAACCAAAGTTCGGGTTGTGACTCTTGCCATGGCAGTTCACCCATCGCCCCACCTGCAAATTCGTTTTTCACTAGGTAAGGTATAGAAAGCGCATCGAGTTCACTCTTTACCGACTGAAGTAAGAAAGGGTCTGAAGACGTAAAAAGCTTAATCAAGAGTTTTAGTCATCCATATCGATTGAGACATTCGATAATGTGCCCAAGCTCGATCCATCGTTAGAATCTAGCTTAATCATTAGGCGCAAATCATTGGGAGAATCAGCATGGTGTAAGGCTTGGTCTAAATCAATACTACCCTCGCGATATAAATCGTACAACGCCATATCGAAACTTTGCATGCCTAACTCTTTGCCCTTTTTCATGGCTTCTTTCAAGCTACCTATTTCATTGCGTTGAATAAGGTCGCTCACTAGAGGAGAGTTTAATAGTATTTCAATTGCCGCTACCCTTCCCTCGCCGTCTTTGGTTGGAAGAAGTTGTTGTGCCACTATAGCTTTTATATTTTGGCTTAAGTCAAAACGTAACTTGTCATGTTGGTCTTTTGGCGCTAAATGCATAATGCGCTCAATTGCTTGGTTAGCGTTGTTGGCATGGAGTGTTGCCACACATAAATGCCCCGTATCAGCGAACGACATGGCGTATTCCATTGTCTCCATTGAACGAATTTCACCAATAAGAATGACATCAGGCGCTTGCCGCAAGGAGCTTTTCAATGCATCGTCGAATGAGTGGGTGTCTATACCCACTTCACGCTGAGTTATCACGCAAGATTTATGCTCATGCACAAATTCAATAGGATCTTCAATAGTTAAAATATGCCCATAAGAATTACTATTTCGATGGCCGATAAGTGCGGCAAGCGAGGTCGATTTCCCCGTGCCTGTACCACCTACAAAAAGTACCAAGCCGCGCTTTGACATAATGATATCTTTTAACACCGAAGGTAAACCCAGGTCATCAACCTTAGGAATTTCGGTCACAATACGACGTACCACCATCCCGGCTTGATCTCGTTGCCAGAAGGCCGAACAACGAAAACGCCCTAGGCCTTCTCGTACAATGGCAAAATTACATTCCTTGGTAGTATGAAAAGCCTCTTTTTGCTTTTCATTCATAGCCTCATGAACAAGTGCTAATGCATCTTCATCATTAAATGAATTTTCCGAAATGGGAGTAAGCTTACCGTGCACTTTGGCGCTAACGGGAAAGCCCGCGGTAACGAATAAGTCAGAAGCAGATTTCTCTACCATTTTTTCTAAAAAGTTATCTAACATTACCCGTCCTTAAAAATTACTCATCGATTGCTTGTCTTTCGATTTAGCAGCGGCGTCTTCTTTAGAAATGGCACCTAATGCCAACAAGCGTTGTAAACACTGATCCATAGTTTGCATACCCGTAGCTTGCCCCGTTTGAATAACCGAATACATTTGAGGCACTTTATCTTCACGAATAAGATTTCGTATTGCAGGGATACCTACCATGATTTCATGCGCTGCGATTCGCCCTCCCCCTACTTTCTTCAACAGGGTTTGAGAAATTACAGCTCTTAGCGATTCAGACAACATAGAGCGCACCATCGCTTTTTCTTCGGCAGGAAACACATCAATAATACGGTCTATTGTTTTAGGTGCTGAGTTAGTATGTAGGGTGCCAAATACTAAATGCCCTGTTTCCGCGGCTGAAATAGCCAAGCGAATTGTTTCTAAATCACGTAACTCACCAACTAAAATAACATCTGGATCTTCACGTAATGCAGAGCGAAGTGCGTTACTGAAAGAGTGGGTGTCTCGATGGACTTCCCGTTGGTTTACAAGACTTAATTTATTTTCGTGCACAAACTCGATAGGATCTTCGATAGTAAGAATGTGCTCGCGCTTATGTGAATTGATATGGTCAACCATAGCAGCTAGGGTTGTACTCTTACCCGACCCTGTGGCGCCAGTGACTAGAACAATGCCGGTAGGTTGGTTGATTATTTCTTTGAATATTTCAGGCGCACCTAAATCATCAAGGGTAAGAACCGTGTTGGGGATAGTACGAAGCACAGCTGCTGCACCGCGATTTTGCACAAAAGCATTTACACGAAACCGCGACAAGCCACTAATTTCGAATGAGAAATCGGTTTCCAAGTTCTCTTCGTATTCTTTACGTTGCATGTCATTCATTATTTCATAAATAAGTGCATGGACTTGTTTATGATCTAATGCGGGTACATTAAGCTTACGCATTTCTCCGTCTACGCGGATAAGAGGTGGCAGACCTGCTGATAAGTGCAAATCTGACGCTTTATTTTTAACGCTGAAAGCCAAAAGTTCGGTAATATCCACAACAACTCCTCAAAAAGGTGAATAATGCAAACAATAGCAGAAAGACTCAATAGTGCACGACAGGATGTGAGCCTAGCTACTGCCAACGCTAATCGTCCACCAAATTCAGTTAAATTGCTAGCCGTGAGTAAAACTAAACCGGTATCGGATATTATGGCAGCGTATGAAGAGGGACAACGTACATTCGGCGAAAACTATATACAAGAAGGTGTAGATAAAATACAGCAGCTGTCTGCACTTAGTGATATTGAATGGCATATGATAGGCCCCATTCAATCAAATAAGACAAAAATAGTAGCCGAGCATTTTGATTGGGTACAATCCGTTGATAGGGAAAAAATAGCGCGTCGTTTGAATGACCAACGTCCGGCGGAGATGGCCCCCTTAAATGTATGTATTCAAGTGAATATAGATGATGAAGCAAGTAAGTCAGGTGTAAAACCTGAAGACGTAGATGAACTGGTGCGCTTTATTACCAAGCAGGACAAACTTTGCTTACGCGGGCTAATGGCAATTCCAAAAGCAAACCCAGACAGCCATGAACAAGCGCAAAGCTTAAGTGCTTTAAAGGAATTGTTCGACCGATACCATACAAACTTGACCAATTTTGATACCCTGTCCGTAGGAATGAGTAGTGATATGCAAAGCGCCATCGCTCATGGGTCTACCATGGTAAGAATTGGCACCGCAATCTTCGGCGCACGAAATTAGTTCCTACTATTTTTAACTGAACGCTGTTAGTTTTTTCAACTTACAATAGGATTCATATGCAACAAAAGAAATTGGCATTCATTGGCGCGGGCAACATGAGCCGCAGCATCATTAGTGGTTTAATTCAGTCTGGCTACGATAAGACACGCATTTTAGCGAGCAACCCGTCTACTCCGAAACTCGATAAGTTAAAAGAGGAATTCGGTATTCAAATTACCCAGTCTAATGATGAAGCCTGCCAATTTGCAGATGCTATTGTGTTAGCCGTGAAACCCCAGATGATGGGTGACATGTGCGCAGACCTTAAGCAGAACAATGACTTAACTGGCAAGCTATTCCTTAGTATCGCAGCTGGGTTACCCGTATCTCGATTACAAGAAATGCTAGGCGGTGAATATCCCGTTGTTCGTATTATGCCAAACACACCAAGCCTACTTGGTAAGGGTATGTCGGGCATGTATGCAGATAATACCGTGTCAGAAGATGACAGAACTTACGTTGATGATGTGATGAATAGCGTAGGTGAGACAGTATGGGTTGAAGAGGAAGACGGTATCAATGGCGTTATCGCTGCAGCTGGCAGTAGCCCTGCGTATTTCTTCTTGTTTTTACAAGCTATGCAAGAGGAAGCTATAAACATGGGCTTCGATAAAGCACAGTCACGTTTGATGGTACAACAAGCCATGTTAGGGGCCGCTGAAATGGTTTGTCACAATCCTGACCTTGAATTAAGTGAGCTTCGTGCCCAAGTTACTTCTAAAGGCGGCACTACAGCTGCGGCAGTCAATACCTTAATTGATCAAGGCTTGAGTGATATCGTAAGTAAAGCGATGCGCGCTGCGGTAGCTCGTGCTGAAGAAATGGCAAAACAGCTTTAACGTTTTTAGGAACATCAAAACATGAATGCAACGGTTTTTCTGGTAGATACACTATTTGGTTTGTATTTAATGGTGGTTATCTTACGCCTATGGTTGCAACTGGTTAGGGCTGATTTTTATAACCCTATGAGCCAGTTTATTGTAAAGGCCACTCACCCTATCGTGGG
Organism: uncultured Alteromonas sp.; assembly: GCF_963976965.1. Lineage (NCBI taxonomy): Bacteria > Pseudomonadati > Pseudomonadota > Gammaproteobacteria > Alteromonadales > Alteromonadaceae > Alteromonas > uncultured Alteromonas sp. The sequence goes on along the minus strand of NZ_CAXBMP010000042.1, from coordinate 1,036 downwards.
GCCGTTGCGCAGAATAATCCCTTCAATTGGTCGCTTCGACACTGCTACCTTTGTGCTGGCGCTTGTTGTTGCCGCGTTAAAAATAATCACGCTTTCGCTGATGGTCGGTGGCAGTTTGAATCCAGTAGGCATCGTAATAGTTGCGCTGATTGAAGTGGTAAAAGAAACGCTTTCTATCATGTTCTGGGTGTTGATTTTACGCGCCATTTTAAGTTGGGTATCACAGGGTCAAACGCCTATCGACTACCTTCTTTATCAACTAACTGAGCCTTTCTTAGCACCCATCAGAAAAGTTATACCGCCTTTAGGTGGTTTAGACTTATCTGTGCTGATTGCCATTATCGGACTACAGTTTTTACAATTGCTACTTCAAGACACATTCAGGTTCTTTTAAGCTGAACGTGCGGAGTGATAACATGAAAAAAATCAGTACATTACTTTTTGGTTTACTGGGTAGTTTGTTACTTATTACAAGTAGCGCAGCGTACGCTGAGCAAAAGCAACAATTAGGCGAGTGGGATGTACATTACATGGTAGTGAGTACTCCTTTTCTTACCCCTGAGGTCGCGGCCTCTTACGGCATAGTTCGTAGTAAGTTTAACGCCTTGGTCAATATTTCAGTACTAGACGCCGTAACAGGAACTGCTCAACGGGTATCGGTTTCTGGTACTGCTAAGAACTTGATAGGCACCACTAAGACACTCACCTTTAAAAAGGTAGAAGAAGGTGATGCTATTTACTACCTAGCAGTGCTGCCTTTTAGAGATAGAGAAAACTACCGGTTTAGTATTGATGTTCAGCGTGGGAATACCATGCAGACCTTGAATTTTAAACAAGAAATGTTTGTTGATGGCTAAGGTTTAAAGTAAGCCGAAAGCGCGAAACACGTAATATAATTTTGTAAAAATACTAATTGGCGAGTAGGCACCACTAAGACACTCACCTTTAAAAAGGTAGAAGAAGGTGATGCTATTTACTACCTAGCAGTGCTGCCTTTTAGAGATAGAGCGCTAAAAGGTTAGACACCCACCCAAAC